>NZ_AP019658.1:1200000-1533265 GCF_009938225.1 Vibrio ponticus | reverse complement strand
TTGGCGATGAAAAGAGAACAAACTATTGAGAATCTCATTCAGCTAGCAGAACAAACAGCGCAGGTTCAAGCAGACCGCATTGAAATTGTGTTGGAAGAACGAAGTGATGAACATTTTCCTCCAATGTCAAAAGCTTTGATGGAAACTCGTTCTGGTTTGACTCGTCGTAAATTGGATGAAGCGATCAGTAAGTTGGAAGCCGAAGGTCATCAATTTACTAAAAACAATGCCAACCACTATTCAATTTCATTGCAAGAAGCGCATATGCTGATGGACGCGGCTGGCGTACCTAAGTTTTATGAGCGTAAAAAGAATGCAGTGAATAAGCCATGGATTATCAACGTACAAAACCAAAAAGGTGGTACGGGTAAATCTATGACAGCGGTACACTTGGCAGCTTGTCTTGCATTAAATTTAGATAAGCGTTACCGCATCTGTCTTATCGACTTAGACCCACAGGGCTCGCTACGTTTGTTCTTGAATCCGCAAATCAGTGTGACGGATCATGACAACATCTATTCTGCAGTGGATGTGATGCTAGAAAACGTACCTGAAGGGGTAGAGATCACTAAGGATTTCTTGCATAAAAACGTGTTGCTACCGACGCAATATCCTAACCTTAAGACAGTTTCTGCTTTCCCTGAAGACGCAATGTTTAACGCAGAAGCGTGGCAAAATCTATCACAGAACCAATCATTAGATATCGTTAAGCTACTTAAAGAGAAGTTGATCGATAAAATTGCTGATGATTTTGATGTGATTATGATTGATACCGGTCCTCACGTGGACCCGCTAGTATGGAATGCGATGTATGCGTCTAACGCGCTGCTGATCCCATGTGCTGCTAAGCGTCTTGACTGGGCATCAACGGTAAACTTCTTCCAACATCTTCCAACGGTTTACGAAATGTTCCCAGAAGATTGGAAAGGGTTGGAATTCGTGCGTTTAATGCCGACCATGTTTGAAGATGACAATAAGAAGCAGGTATCGGTACTAACCGAGATGAACTACTTGCTGGGTGATCAAGTGATGATGGCAACGATTCCACGTAGTCGTGCATTTGAAACCTGTGCAGATACCTACAGTACTGTTTTTGATTTAACAACCGGTGACTTTGAAGGGGGCAAAAAGACCCTAGCTACAGCGCAAGATGCGGTACAGAAGAGCGCATTAGAGCTTGAGCGCGTGCTACACAGTCATTGGAATTCACTAAACCAAGGGTAATAACTCATGGCAATTAAAACCTCAGATCTAAACGCTAGATTATTTGGCAAGACCAATAAACGCATTGCCACGACACCACAAGAAGCTCAGCAAGCGGCAAAAGAGCAAGCGCACGTTATTGAACTTTCAGTTGCAGGCGAGGAGATGGTTGAGTTTAAGTTGACTCGCATTGAAGCGGATCAAGTAGAAAAGCAAACCGTCGTATTTGCTGATAATGCACGTGAGCAATCATTTTTAAATGAACATGCACTTTCAGATGTATTAGTGACACTGCGCGAGCGCGGTCAACAGTACCCGGCAGTGGGTCGCATGCGTGAAGATGGCAAAATCGAAGTTCTCGATGGTAGCCGTCGTCGAATGTCGTGTATTTTAGCGGGTAAGCCATTTTTAGTTTATGTTGCTCAAAATATTAATGCAGAGCACGCGAAGTTCCTTTCTGATGTAGCTAACGCGCACAAGCCGTTATCACTTTATGAGAAAGGTAAAGAAATGCAGGCGAAGCTTGCTAGCGGCGAAGCGGAAGATCAAAAAGCGCTAGCAAAAATGTTCCAGTGCAGCGAAGCGTTAGTCAGTGGTGCTCTGAAAGCGGCGGATTTACCGTTAGAATTGTTGCAAGCGTATCCTAATGTGGCGGATCTTGGTCGTCCGACGATTGTTAAATTGCACAAACAGTTCAGCCAATTGAGCCATGCTGACAAAGGCATGCTACTGAAAAAGTGCAGTGATAAAGAAGGTTTCGCGTGGCAACGTAGTGACGCTCAAGGCGTTGCTCGCATCACCAAAGATGTTTCTGAAATGATTGAAGCATGGATTGAAGAGCTATCGCCAAGCAAGCGAGCGGTTAGCAATAAAGTTGATTTAATTAAAGGTCGTGTGAGCTACAGTCGTAAAGGGGCGAATCTTGCATTGAATCTAAAGAAAATTGATGAGAATACCATGCAAGATATTCTCGCATTTTTGCAAGAACGACTAAAATAGTCCCCGTCGTATTCATTTATTAAGCCGCTATTAGCGGCTTTTTTTGTGCCTGATTAACTGGATTAGACAATAAGTTTTGGGGTTATAAATCATAACAGCTCGACAATTGTCCCTCTGCGCTTTGGTTGGGTATATACTAGCGAGAAATACAATCGCACATCTAAGCTATGTTATCTGAGCAACAATTTCTCATCGAACTGCAAAAAGCAGCGCAAGTAAGCAATCATCGATTTGGTCTCTTCCTTAAGGGTGATGACGCTTGGTCTAAAGAGTTCTGTCATCATGCCGCGCAGTTAAACCAGGCAACTTGCTTTCAATTGGGAGGCGAAGCGCTTCCGTTTGTCACGCAATTCTGTCCAATGAACAAAGGGCAACAATTATTGGGACATGAGTGCGAGCTTTTAATTGTTGATTTGAGCAATGAGTTTGACGCGAATAGCGTGACTTCGGTACTCGGTACGCTTCGCGGTGGTGGTCTGGCAATCTTTATTCATGCAAGTCAAAGCCAAACGAGTTTTGCTAATCAATGGTTGTTGCGCGCACTGCAGCATTTATTAGTGGTAGAGCAGGGGAGTGATTTACCGGTAGTGCCGCTTTGTGATCAGTTGTCCGAGTCACAACGCGACGCTTTTGCGATGCAGTCTCAAGCTGTGACGCTGATAAAGAAGGTGGTCACTGGGCATCGTCGTCGCCCGGTGGTGCTTACTGCTGACCGAGGTCGAGGTAAAACCAGTGCATTGGGTATTGCTTCGGCGCAACTAATGTTGGAGCGTAAGCTCAAAATTATCGTCACTTCACCAACCATCGGCAATGTATCGCCTTTATTTGAGCATGCTGAAAAACTGTTGGGCTCAGTGACTAGAAGTAAGTTCAAGTTAGAGTGGCAAGGGTCATCGATTGAATTTGTTGCGCCGGATGAAGTGGTGAGAGGCAATCTTCAATGTGACTTGCTTTTGGTGGATGAAGCATCAGCGATTCCATTGCCGATGTTGATCAGCATGGTTGAACAATATCATCGAGCGGTTTTCGCAACTACGATTCATGGTTACGAAGGATGTGGTCGTGGTTTTACGTTGAAGTTTCAAAGCTGGTTAACTACCAATCGTCCCGGTACACGTTTTTATCATATGGAAACGCCAATCCGCTGGGCAAGCAACGACCCTCTGGAAAGTTGGCAGTATCAATCGTTCCTTCTTGATGCGGAATTAGATGAGTTACCCGCGAATATTGCTCCTGACAAATTGTCCATTGTGCTTACCCATTACCGACAAGAAGAGCTATTCAACTCTCCGGATATACTCAAACAATGCTTTGCATTATTGGTGAATGCGCATTATCAAACAACGCCTAATGATTTAATGCTGTTGTTGAGCGATCCTGCAATGAAGTTATTTGCCAGTTTTGAAGGTAACAACTGCGTGGCTTGTATTGTTGGTGTAGAAGAAGGGGGATTGGATAGAGACTTGGTGCAGCAAGTTATCGCCGGTAAGCGTCGACCAAAGGGACATTTGGTTGCTTCGTCACTGGCTGCCCATCTCGCTGTGAACGAGCCTGCTTTGGACAAGAGCCTGCGCATCATGCGTATTGCGGTTCACCCTAGTTGGCAAAATCGTGGTATTGGTAGCGATATTTTAAGTCAGCTCTATCAGCAGACTGGTTATCAATTTTACTCTACTAGTTTTGGTGTCACTGAAGAGTTATTTAGATTTTGGTCTACTAACGGTTATCGTCCAATTAAGCTCGGCATTCAACGTGACCAAGCAAGTGGCTGTCATTCTCTTATTATGGTTAAAGGAGAGGGCAACTGGATTGAATCAGGGGTTGATTTGCTAAGTCAGAGTTTGCGCTATCAAATGAGTGAACTTTACCATCAACTTGATACATCTCTGGTGCAAGCTTTGGTCGATTCTTTTACCGACCGCAATCACGCGCTCTCTAGGTTTGAAATCAACATACTTGAGAATTATGCCCAAGGTGGCTCTAGCTACGAGAATGTATCGATGCTTTTAGCCAAACATATTTGGCATAGTGCGCTAGATGAGAGTGATGGGTTATTAATTCGCAAAGTGTTACAGCAATGGTCTTGGGCTGATTGCGCTCATGACTTTAACCTCGCGGGACGCAAACAAGTTGAAATGCGTATCCGACAGTTGCTGCTCAACCGTATCAAGTAATCTCTGTTGTAATTTACACTGTAAACGCAGTTCCGCTTTACAGTGTAAATCCTCTTTCCGTTTTACACTGTAAATACTCCACTAATGACATAACTATTAATAATCAGTCTGGTCATTGCCAAAAAAAATCTCGCCAGGCTATTTAACTGAATCATCGTCAATATTGGCAAAAAAACATGTTCTCAAATTATATTTTGCCGATGGAATAGATGAGTGGCATTTGCTTAATAGTTATTTCTTTCTACACTCAACAATAAGCAACCAGTTTTACTTGCTCAAACCTTATCAGTCACAATTTTCGCTTGATAGCGTCAGCGTGCACAAGAAAGGTCGCCGCATTTAGCATGACTAATGCGGCGACTGGTATCCATAATAATTTACGCTAGTGTCGACCAAAGGTTTTTCCATTCAGAATACGCCATCTTGGCAACCGAGAGGGGGGACTCATGTCTGTTACAACTGAGATTGACACCGAGTCAAAACAAGTGACCATCTATGTGAAAGGGGCGTTTGGCTTCAATTTGATTCAGGATTTTAAACGTTGCTATGCCGATAAGCGAGGTTATGGCTTCACGATTGATCTGCGCATGGTCGACTACATAGATAGTGCAGGGCTTGGTATTTTGATCAACATGCAAAATTATCTCGAGCAGGCGGACGGTCAGATTCGCTTAACCAATACGTTGCCCCAAGTTCGCAAAGTATTGGCGATATCTCGCTTTGATAAAAAGTTCTCTATTCAGTGAGGAACAAACATGAGAATCATGATTGTTGACGACCAAGCGACGAATAGAGAATTATGTCGCATGATGCTAAGCCACGTTACCTCAAGAATTGATACCTTTGAAAGCGGTGTTGGTATCGTGGATGCGATGAAAGCGCTACCGACTCCACCTGACATCGTTCTGCTCGATGTGATGATGCCAGAGCAAAATGGCTTTACCACAGCACAGCAAATCAGACAGGCTTTCCCCAATCAACATATCGCAATCATATTCTTAACTGTGCTAGATGATCATGATTCATTTGAGCGTTGTCTATCTTTGGGCGATGATTTCGTATTAAAGCCCGTCGAGAGCAGTGTGCTGCTTGCAAAAGTTCAGGCTCATTACCGCATTGTCACTATGCACAATGAGGTAATGGCGCAGCGCGATGAACTCTCTCTCTTCCATGAACAAATCCGTTATGACTACGCCATCGCTGAGTCGATTTTCTCTAATTTGAAAGAAGAGATGAGTGCGCAAGTTAAACATGTGTTTGGCATTGATTATATCTCCACGCCTTCCACCATCTTCAATGGCGACCTGATCGTTGTCGCGAATCGTCCCCATGGCGGTGTCTATGTGATGATAGCGGATGCGACCGGGCATGGTTTGCCAGCGGCTATATCTGCAATACCTGCAACCAGAGCGTTCTTCTCTATGGCGGTTAAAGGGTTTTCTTTAGGTGATATTGTTAGCGAAATAAATGATGTGCTAGAACGCTTTCTTCCTTCGGGAATGATGCTTGCCGCGAGTTTCTTTGAAGTACGTGCAAGTGGTTTTGAAGTTTCCTGGTGGGGGGGCGGTTTACCTGACGCTTATATTCTCGATCACGATGGCAGTATCTTGCGTCGATTGGAATCCAAACACATGCCTTTGGGCGTGCTATCGAATAAAGAGTTTGAAGCCAATTTGGTGCATTTAAATCTCGAACCAAATCAGCGTATCGTCGCCTACACTGATGGAGTTATCGAAGCTGTGAATGCCGATGGTGAACTGTTTGGGCAAGAGCGGCTAGAGCGAGTGTTGCAGTCGGGATGTATGACGATACCAACTCTGTATCAGTCGGTGCGCGAATTTGCGTATAAGAGTGTAGAAGACGACCTCTCTATTCTTTCGATGCAATTCCCTATATCAAGTGATAAAAGTACGGTTGAAGTAGCAGCGAGCGATTTCTACAGTAGCCTGCCTATCCAATCCCAGTTACATTTTCCTGCTGAGGTAATTAAGCAAGCAAGTTTGATGGGCGATATTAGACGTTACCTAACCGGAAT
Organism: Vibrio ponticus; assembly: GCF_009938225.1. Lineage (NCBI taxonomy): Bacteria > Pseudomonadati > Pseudomonadota > Gammaproteobacteria > Vibrionales > Vibrionaceae > Vibrio > Vibrio ponticus. The sequence continues at coordinate 1,526,854 of NZ_AP019658.1, read as the reverse complement.
TGTGTTTGGCGGTCCTCATCTTGATCTAATCTGCTCAATTCTATCTGAACTGGTGACTAACGCAATTGACCACGGTTTGTTAGATATGGACTCTTCAATCAAAGAGCAGCCAGAAGGCTTCTTTCTGTTTTATCAGCAACGCGAGCAGAAATTGGCACAGCTAAGTGAGGTTGCCTGGCTTAAGATAAATTTCAACTATCAACCACAACAAAGTGAACTGGTAATGGAGATAGAGCACAACGGTGTGGGATTTGATTATGAGAATTATCCTAAACAATCATCCAACCGACTCACTTATGGAAGGGGAATAGTGCTTGCTACTGAGTTGTGTGACTCGCTGACTTATTCACAGCAGGGAACCAAGGTTAAGGCAATATACCGTTTCGACGCTCCACATCGTTTTCCTACGTCGCGTTAAAAGCGCAATTTACATTGTAAATTATGGGGTGGCTTTTAAGCTGAATTTCTGTCGTCATCAAATGTCTCTTTTATTGGCAGTCAATCGCGCGCAGCTATCAACGACAAGCTGCGAGCTAAGTCTAACTCCCTATTCACAGATTTGAATCGCCATTCCTCGCGCGGCATATTGAGCGTGCAGACTTTGGATGAAAAGTCGACTTTTCTCTTTGTGTTGGAGTTCTCATGTTTAAGCTACAAACTCGCCGGTTAACTTTACGCGATATGATGGCGTCCGACGAAGCGGCTTTTGTCGCACTCTCTCAAGACAGTAAATATCAACGCTTCTACAGCGAAGAAGATTGCGATGCTGAGAAGTATCGACAGCTTACCAAGTTATTTATCGCTCAGGCTTTAGAGCAACCACGTAAGGCTTATCAATTGGCGATAGAGGATACTCTGACAGGTCAGTTTATCGGTACCGCTTGTTTACGCTTAGAAGCGGACCAGCAAGCATCGATTGGCTGTGGTTTGTCACGCTCGAGCCAAGGTGTCGGTTTAATGCAAGAAGCGATGAGTACGCTGGTTGAATTTGGTTTTAGCGAGCTTGGTGTTCATCGTATGTATGCCGAAACAGTCAGTGCGAATCTCCCTGCAATTAAGTTGTGCCAGACACTGGGTATGGTCAAAGAGGGGCACTTCCGCCAACACCGTTATTTTAAGCGCCAATGGTGGGATACTGTGGTTTATGCCATTCGTGTTGATGAATGGTGTGAGAGGTACTAATCAATGCTCCTCTCGACGGCGAACAAATTTACAATGTAAACTGAGGTAGTCGATGAGATTCGATTTTTAGTAAATTCGGCGCTCCATGATTTTGGCAAGCATCAAACTAGATGTATGACAATTCTAAGCGATAGATTTGATGAAAAGGGAATTGATAATGTATGCGGTAATTTTTAAAGCCAAGGTAGGCGTTCAAGATGAGCAGTATGGCAAGATGGTCGCTTTAATGCGCGAGTTGGCTTTCAATCACTATCACTGCCAAGACTTCATTGCGGTGACAGAAGGTGAGCAAGAGATTGCGATTTCCTATTGGCATAACGAAGAGGACATTCGCAATTGGCATCAAGATAGCCAACATCAAATCGCTCAACAGTTGGGGCGCGACAAGTGGTATCAATCTTACAGTGTCGAAGTTGTCGAGATTAAAAGGCGCTACGCTTATGCTGAGAATTGAGAATTGAGAATTGAGAATTGAGAATTGAGAATTAGGGGCATTGTTGCCCCTTAATCATAACTGGCGCTTACGCGTCTTGTGCTTTGAGTTTTTGTTTAATTGTGGTTTTGAGGTTATGCATAAAGTTTTTAAAGTGCGGCATTAACTCAGCGAACAAAGGATGTTTACGATGAGCCATCATTGTTGGTCCAAGTAGACGCAATGCAACGGCGACTTTGGTCGCGGTATTAGTTTCTAGATCGGTGCCTTGTTTGAGTTTGTCGATGGTATTAAACAGGTCTTCTCGATCGCAGTGTTCAAATTCAGTGCGTTGAATAGATTCGTCATTAGTCGAAATCTCTTCAATAGTGACGCGGTAACGTTTTTCTCGGCGAATTTTATCAATCATCTTATGCTCTCATTTTTAAAACTGGTTTCGGGCGAAATTTTCTACAACTTGGTTGTTTGCAGTGACTGGAAAGATTGCAACAACCGTTAATTAAGTTGATAATGTCAACTATAGTATTTTGGTTGATAAAGTCAACTATATTTTGAGGGTATAAAATGGCTGATGAAAAATCGTTAGAAACTCTGTTTCACTTAGTGCACAGTTTGAAGCGGAATTTACATGAGCAGATAGAGCTGTTGGATTTGGATATCGCGCCGATGCATGTCAGGGTTTTGAAGATAGTCACCCATCAGCCGAACTGCACGGCTGTCGATATAGCCGGCTTTTTGTCCCGTGATAAGGCGCAGGTCACGCGATTGCTCAACACCCTAATTGAAAAGCAGTTGATTGAAAAACGCCCGAATCCGCAAGATAAGCGCAGCCAGTGCTTAAAAATAACCGAGAGTGGTCAAGCGATAGTGAGCCAGATAGCCAGTGTGGATACTAAGCTGCATGATAAAATGACCGCAGACCTGAGCGCTGAGCAGCTTGAACTGTTTGAGCAAATCGCCGGGCAAATGGTGCGAAACCTCAACGATTGATAGGCGATAAACCCTCTAGAAGCGCCTATGCAGGCTTAATATGCCCGCATAGCGCCCCAAAACGCCTTCTACAGCGTTTAAACATCCTTTCTATGTATCGAGTCGCAAATAAGATTTAACGGTCCCTCAATCATTTCTAGCGTGATTTTGACCTGAGTTTGATTGCACTTCATCGCCAACGCGACACCATGTAGATAATCCACCAGCAAATGCAGCGCGTTTTGTTGATGTTCTGCCGGCAACGTTAGTTCATCGACAATGGCATTAAAATGCTGTTCAAAGCGGTTTGCTGGTCCTTCCAACTTCATCGATAACAAGGTATCTAACAGCCCCGAGTAACGCTGTAAGAGTTCTAAGTAGCTCCATGCGAGACTATTGAGTTCTTGTTGCCAACTCGCGCCTTGTTGCGGTTGGTAGATCTGATCGATCAGTGACACAGTGATCGACTCAAGCAGATCATTTTTATTGGCGTAATAGTGATAAATCGCCATGGCATCGACATCTAATTCAGCGGCTAAGTTGCGAATACTTGGCACTTTACCTTGATCAAGCATCATGCGTTTGGCTTGAATCATGATCGAATCACGGTTTAAACGACCGGCAACGCCACTAGGTCGTCCTCTACTCTTGCTCTTGACACTCATCGGGATCAACTAATAAACTTTAATTCTACGGTGTAGAAATTATAGAAAAGTTCCTTCTCTTTGCCAACTCATTTACTGGAGTATTGCTGTGTCTAATATTGTTTATATCGCCACAAGTATTGATGGTTTCATCGCTGATAAGAATAATCAGGTTGATTGGTTGCACGATACCCCGAATCCTAATCTCGACGGCTCGGATTTTGGTTTCGCAGCGTTTATGCAGCAGGTCGATGCGCTAGTGATGGGGAGAAATACCTTTGAAATGGTGGCGAGCTTTGATTGCGATTGGCCATATACCAAACCGGTATTTGTGCTCAGCAATACACTGTCGTCAATCCCAAGTGAGTATCAAGACAAAGTGTTCTTAGTCAAAGGCGACCTAAAGCAGGTGGTGGCAGAACTTAATCAGCAAGGATATCAACGTCTCTACATTGATGGTGGAAAGACGGTGCAAAGCTTCCTTGAACAAGATCTGATTGATGAGATGATCATTACCACCATTCCAGTTGTGCTGGGTGGCGGGGTGCCACTGTTTGGTGAGTTAGCCGCCGCACTTAGATTTACCCACGTTGCAACCGAACGTTTCCTAGATTGTTTGGTGCAAAACCACTTCGTGCGCCTGAGATAGTTAAAAACGCCACACCAATGCTATCTAAACAATATTTGGCAGGTTATGTGGCATCCACTGTTTAAGGTGATCTAAAAACAGCGAGAGGCGATATGGGATGTGTTTGCGCGTAGGATACATCCCATAAATACCAACAGGCGGAAATTCAGCAATCCCTTTAATCTCGACTAATTCGCCCTTGGATAAAGGCTGGCTGACAAATATTTTTGGCAGCATCACGATACCCATTTCATCAATCACGGCTTGGATTAAGGTATGAGTATCTGAGATGACCGCGATCCACGGCTGTCTAAAAGTAACGTTCCTACCATCAACGCTCAAGATCCAGTTGTCACCATAGCGATTTGTTCCCATGTGCAAACAATCATGTTGCTCGAGATCGGTAAGATTGGTTGGTGTGCCACGTAATTGCAAATAACCAGGCGACGCATAGAGCCCCATCGTTGTCTGACCTAACTTGGTCGCGATGTAAGATGAGTCCTGTAATTCAAAGGCGAATCTAAAGGTAAGATCGATTTCGTGTTTAATAAGATCAAGTTGTTGGTTGGCAAGTACCAGATCAAAGCGAATGTTTGGATAGTCGTGACGAAACAATTTGATCGCTTGCATCAATATTGGTCCCATCGCATCGGGCGCAGATAGGCGGATCAACCCCGTCGGATTCACTTGGTGCGTGCTGCTAAGTGAATCTTCCAGTGCATCGATCTCATTTAAGATCGCTCTTGCTCCCTCATAATAGCCTCTGCCTCCTGGGGTTAACTGCATACTGCGCGTTGTACGATTGAGCAGAACAAAGCCGAGTTGATTCTCTAATGCCGCGATATGGCGACCGACAATCGCCGGTGTGAGCTTCAAAGATTTTGCCGCTTTTGCAAAACTGCCCTGATCGACAACGGTGCAAAACAGCTGCATGTTTCGGTATTTATCCATTCGATACTATTTGTATATTGTTAAATGATATTTGTGCTAATTGTGCCCAAACAGTATAGGAATTATCTTTGCTCTCGCCAATAGATAGCGACGTTAATAAGTGTCGCTACTGCCCATTTTGAAAGAGAGATCATGATGAAGTTGTATGTATTTGATAGCTGTCCTTACTGCGTTCGCGTAAAAACATTGATTGGTTTGAAGCGGCTTGATGTCGAACTAAAGCCGTTTGCCCTCGGTGAATTACCGCAGCAAGTCGCAGATAAACTGACTCAATTTACGGTTCCAATCCTCGAATATAGCAATACTGAAAGCGGCACAGAGCTGATGACAGAAAGCTTAGATATTCTGCAAAGGTTAGATTCACTTTATCAGCCTTATCTAGCCAGCTATCAACTTTCTTCGCAACTGGAGCAAATTTTGGCTCAGCTTAAGCCTCTGACTGCTCAGTTATGCTATCCGCGTATGCTGCATTTAAACCTACCTGAACTTGCTACTGAGAGCGCGGTTACCATGTTTACGCAATCACGTCAGGAAATGTTTGACACTAGTTTAGATCAGTTGTTAGCGCAAACCTCAACGTATCTTCCAGCGCTTGAGCAGGCTCTCTCTGAGATTAGCCAACAATTGGATTTGGCTAGTGCAGCTAACCAATCACGTGATCTGACGATTGATGATATCGCGTTATTCGCTGAGTTACGCAATTTGACCATGATTGGTGAGCTAACGATGCCTAGTTCAATCACTGCTTATTTGCAGACGATTTCTCGTCTTAGCGGTGTTGCGCTATACACGCCAGTTTTTGCTCAATAAGAGGGTTTTATGATGGCAAATAGCAAGCTGTTACCACTGCTGATCATTTTCTCATTGGTACCTCTGGGGCCTTTGGCAATTGACGTCTATTTGCCGTCGTTTCCTCAGATGATCGAGGTGTTTTCTGTCACGGATGCCGCGATGCGTCAGACCATTTCGATCTATATTTTAGTGCTGGGTTTCAGTCAATTGATCGCGGGACCACTTTCAGACCGATTTGGACGACGATTTTCTGCGGTGATCGGCAGCTTGATCTATGCATTAGGCAGCTTAACTGCGATCTATTCGCAGACGATTGAAACGTTATATTTTGCCCGTGCTCTGCAAGGTTTGGGCGCTTCGTTCACAATGATCACCGCAATGGCGTGGGTGCGAGATAACTATCATGGCAACCAAGCGGGGAAATTACTCAGCTATATCGGTGGCGTGACCAGTGCTATTCCGACGATCGCGCCTTTGGTTGGAAGTGGTTTAGCGACAGTGCTAGGTTGGCAAGGCGGTTTTTATATGATGACCGCGATTGGCGCGCTACTCACTTTATCGGCGTGGGTGAGTTTGGAAAAGCCGAGTAAGTCAGTATCAAACCTAGCTCAGAATAACAAAATACTGACCTGTGATGTGAAAGCAATCTTCCGTAATAAAGCGTTTGTTCGCTATTCTGTGGCGAACATGCTTAGCTTTGCCGGGTTATTAACTTATGTCGCTGTGGCACCAAGTGTTGCAATGGTCGAAGCTGGCTTAAGCCAAGTGATGTTTTCTGTTCTGTTTGGCGCGATTGGCGGCGCACAAATCTTGTTTAGCTTGCTCGCACCAAAATTAATCCAGCGAGTGGGGCGCAACCACACGGTGTTAGTTGGTTCTAGTTTAACCGCGCTGGCAGGTATCGGGCTAATCTTGTTTGCATCAGCTAATATTTATGGATTTTTTGTTGTTGCTGCGATGGCCAGTGGTGGTTTCAGTTTGATGTCAGGTGCGGCAATCTCATTGGCACTAGAACCTTTTGAGAGCTGTGCCGGATTGGCAGCATCGCTGGATGGTTTCTTGCGTATGGTTGGTGGTGCAATGATTGTGGCACTATCAGGGTGGGTGACTTCCGAAAGTACATTGAGCTTAGCGATAGTTTATCTATTGTCAGTTTTGCCGATATTGATGATTGTTTTGCATGGCAAATTTCAACGCAAACCATCAAAAAGTTGAGATTAATCTGATGCTTTTGAGTGAGTTTACACTGTAAAACGGAAAAAGCGGTGAGTTGAAATCACCGCTTTTTCTGTACTCTTAAGACCTCTCACATCTCTAATCATCTATTCTCATATCTTTAGCTTCAAACTTTCAGATCTATAACTCTCAATTCTCATATCTCATTTCTCTCTTGATAAATTGCCGGTTTTATATCGAGTAAAGGCGTGCCGTTTAAGCAATCTAACCCTCTAACGATCAGATAGTCTTCACCAATCTCCGCAATCGGAAGAATGGCCGCACCTATAGGGTTAGGACGGTGTGGTGAGCGGAGTGCAAACGTGCCTAACTGTTGTCCTTGTCTACTTTGTAGCATGAGATCGCGCTTTGCCTGTTCAAGCCAGTAAAGAATAAGAATGGGCTGCCCTTTCGCGAGACCGGTTAGAGCACTTTTGTATTGATGCTCTAGCTGAATGCGGCAAGGGCTTTGATGTTTATGGATGTTATGTGGACATGCATCAAGGGTTGCAAAAGGAGTTTGGATGGAGCCGATGTAGTTTAAAACATTATTCATGGCGTTATTCCTCACGCATTGAAATTAAGCTATAGAAAAACAGAGTGATTAAGATGATGGCTCCGCCAATTAAGCTTGCGTTGGCTGGTATTTCAGCAAAGAAAATGAGTGCCCAAATTGGAGCGAGAACCGTTTCTAGCATTAATGTCATTGAGACTTCAGCTGAGGTAATGTAGCGCGTGGCGACCATTGAAAAAACGCGCCCTAGCGGTGCTGTAAGTAATCCCATTGCTGCCATGATCAGCCAGGTCTCTAGGCTATATTCGCTAGGATCGGCAAAGAAAAACATGACGACTGCCAGTAGCAATCCACCTAAGCCAACAGCAGCTAAGCGACTAACGTGATGAAATTTGCGTAGTAAGGTAAACATTAGCGAAAGACAGATCACGGAGAACAGGGCAAGTAGATCACCAAGCCAGTAGCCGGAACCAAATGATCCTGAAACCACCACACTAATACCGATCATCACTGCGATGATCGCCACTACGGTTGAGTGGTTGATCTTTTCTTTCAACATTAGCCAACTGAACATCGCGGCGATGGCTGGCGTGGCACTTAAGATGATAAATGTGTTCGCGACCGAGGTATTTTTGAGACTAAATACTAAGCCGGAAGCGCTCCCCACCATAAGTATCCCCGCAATCTGCAATGGCCAACCACTCTGTTTGACGGCTTGTCTGATTCCGCGTTTATCATTGATTTTAAGCAGGATCGGCATTGAGATAGCACTGAATAAGCCAAATAAAAAAGCGGTATCGAAGCCACTGACGTTGGCGTAGCGAATAAATATCGGATCTAAGCTCATTAGCATTGCGCCACCAATCGCGAGCAAAAAGCCATGACGGCGGGTTGGGTTTGGCTGGGTCATGTCACTGGTTAAGTTCATGAGAATTACTCTTATTAAAAATCATACCAATGAGTATGATTTTGTGTATAACTTGAGTCAAGAGAAATCATACCGTATAGTATGATTATTATTTGGCAGTAAACTGAGCAAGTCGAGTTGATGAGTAAGATTGAACAGAATAGACAAAGAAAAAAGCAGGCGATATTAAGCGCAGCGAGAGAGAGCTTTCTTTTGGAAGGCTATGTCGCGACTAGCGTGGATGAAATTGCGAGTCGAGCACAGATCACGAAGCAGACGTTGTATCGCTACTTTGCTTCCAAACAAGAGTTGTTTGAGGCGACACTGCATGATATTGCGAGCCAGCACGACCAGTCATATGTAAAAGCATTGCAACAAAATGACGTTCGTATGGCGCTGGTTGGTTTCGCCGAAGGTTTTGTTCAATTTCACCTTTCAACCGAGCATCTGGCAACCTATCGATTACTAGTAAACGAAAGTGTCCAAGCTCCCGAAATGGTGCAAAGCTTCTTTGAAGTGGGGCCAGACTCGACAGATCAAGTATTAGCGGATTTTATGCAGCAGCATTTCCCGCAGCACGTTGATAAAACGGAACTTTGGCTAGCAATGTTACTCGCGCCGAGAAATGGTGCTTTGCTTGGGATGCAAAACTTAAATCAGCAACAGATTAAGCAACATGCCAAACAAGCGACGGACTTTTTCTTAGCGGCTTTGTCAGCTTAAACGATGATGGTCTTTAGTTGGAACTGATTCAAAGAGCTCTGCGCTCTCAATCCTAGGTTTTGAGAGCGCAGGGTCTGAGTCTTATTACGGTTAATTAAACCGTCACCACCGATTTTTGTTTACTGTGTTGACTGTGCTCAAGCGCATCGAGCATTGCGTCGAAATGGAATTGTTGCGGGGATTCTACTAAGATAGAGCCAGAGGCAACTTGTGCTAATAGTGTTTCGCCATCACTCATGAGTTGCGCCCAATCTTGTTCATCACCAAAGTTATGCAACGCGCCAAGCGCGATTTCATGGTAGGAAATGTTGGTAGTGAAAGGTGCATCGACGGGTTGTTCAACTCGACCTTGAATACACACCAGATGACCATTAGAGCTAAGTAGCGGCACCAGTGATGCTGCACTCTCCGGGCTGACAGCGTCATATGCTGCGAAGTATTTACCGTCTACACCCTCAAGTTGGCGATAAACCTTGTTGATATTCAGTTTTTTCGCCAGTTCGTCTGAGCAGCTTTTTGATAATACATCGACCACAAAACCTCTTTGTACCAGCATTTGTGTCAATAGTTTTGTTACCGCGCCGAGCCCAGAAATAAGCACCTTATAATCTGATTTTACTGGGATTTTTTCCACAGCTTGCCATGCGGTTAACATCGGGCAAGGCAATGCAGCTGCGAGGCTTGATGTCATCGTTTCTGGTAATTTCATTACTCGATTTACATAAACAGGCGTGTGCTCGGCAAAACTGCCATGTTGCGCTAGAGCGGCATGATAAGCGACCGATTGACCTATCCAAGCTTTATCGACGTTTTCTCCTACCGCAACAACGATCCCTGCACCATCTACACCTGCAATATGCCCTTCTTGCCAATTTATAGGGTTGGCTTGAATAAATTTCCAATCAACAGGGTTGATACCAATCGCTTGATTTTGAACTAACACTTGATTTGGCAGTGGAGTCGGAATGGTTTGGATAGCCAGCGAAACATTGCCTTGGTTTGGTTGATAAGCCCAAGTGGCATGTTGTGTGCGCATTGAATTAATCCTTATCTGTGTCCGCGTAATTTGTCTTCTGTCAGTAAATTATATGTCGATGTTTACAATGTAAATTGAATATTTTTTGTCAGACTTGTCGCATGAGATTTGGCGTTTAATTGAGCAATTCATTGACAAGGTAGAATGAACGCTTTACTTTAAAGGTAGAGTAAACGTTCTACCTGAGGTTAAATTTATGCTTAAACATCAAATTGCAGCGGATCTGGAGAAAGCCTTCAGCCAATTCGGTTTTGCAGAACCGAGCGTGTCACAGCTAAAAGATGCCTGCAATGTCAGCTTAAGAACGCTCTACAAATACTATTCCTCAAAAGAACAGATGATTGCTGCGGCGTTAGAGCACCGTCATCAGCGCTATATTCAATTTCTGCTAGAAGATAACCATGCAACAGGGTTAGAAGGCGTGTTGAATATTTTCGATAAATTGGCGGTTTGGATGCGTGAATTTGCCCCTAATGGCTGCATGTCGAGTAATGCTGTGGCGGCTTTCCCAGACAATAGTGAAATCCGTCAAGCTGTCACAAGGCATAAACTCGACGTGCTGGAATTATTGAGTGAAAAAAGCCAGCAGCCTCAAGTTGCAACTCACTTGTTGCTAATCCATGAAGGTATTTCAAACTCATGGACTGTGTTGGGTGAGCAATCAATAGTCAGTGCAAAACAATTGGCGACTACGTTATTACATGGAGAAGTACAATAATGAATATTCCAAAGCAGATGAGAGGCGTCGAGCTAATCGGCCATGGTGGTCCTGAGATGCTTCGTTATCGAGAAGATATTGAAGTGCCTAAGCCGAAAGAGTACGAAGTGCTCGTGCAAGTGTTAGCCGCGGGGGTGAATAACACAGATATTAATACACGCACCGCTTGGTATTCGAAAGGCGATAACGATAGTGCAGACGCGAGTTGGTCTGGGAAAGCGCTTGAACTTCCACTTATCCAAGGTGCGGACGTGTGTGGAGTGATAGTGGCGGTGGGCGAGTGTGTCGACTCTGCACGTATTGGTGAACGCGTGCTGATAGAGCCGAGCTTACAGGAAATCAATGGTGAGCAATTAACATCTCCTTGGTATTTTGGCTCAGAATGTAATGGTGGTTTCGCGGAATACACGGTCGTATCGGTGAAACATGCTTATCCTATTGATAGCCCGCTTTCTTCTGTTGAGTTGGCAACTTTTCCTTGTTCCTATTCCACGGCAGAAAATATGCTCACCCGCTCTCAAGTTATCGATCAAGATACGGTATTGGTAACAGGCGCATCAGGGGGCGTTGGATCGGCGGCTGTGCAATTGGCTAAGGCGCGTGGCGCTCGCGTGATCGCGATCACCAGTGCAGGTAAAAAACAGCAGTTATTGGATCTTGGTGCAGATGTGATTGTGGATCGCAGTGACGATCTGGTTGAAGTGTTGGGTCAGAACAGCGTTGATGTGGTGATCGATCTCGTTGCTGGTCAGCAATGGCCTGAGTTACTTAAAGTACTGAAACCCAAAGGGCGTTATGCAGTATCGGGCGCTATTGGTGGAGCGATGGTTGAACTTGATGTGCGAACGCTCTACTTAAAGGATTTAAGCTTTTTTGGTTGTACAGTGCTAGAGCCGCAAGTGTTTCATAACCTTGTTAAAGTGATTGAATCAGGGATAATTCAACCAATTCTTGCTCAAGCGTTTGATTTGAAAGATATTAATCAGGCTCAGGAGACGTTTGAACAAAAATGTCATGTCGGTAAAATCGTATTATCGGTGGCTTAACGCCTGTTTAAGCTGCACAGTTCTCGATCTCTATTTGGTTGTATATACCCAAGTAACTTGAGGTTACTTGGGTGTTTATCCTATTGTTTTGTATCGGCATCGGGCGCATCCGGCCAGTCCCGCACGTGCACATCCATCTGTGGAAACGCAATCTCGATACCATGCTGTTTAAACAGCTGGTCGATCTTCTTGTTAACCAGATGAATGGTTGATAAGCGGTGATCGATCGAATTGATGTGGATACGCAATTCAAAATCTAAACTACTGGCTCCAAATGCCAAGAAAAATACCGAAGGTGCAGGATCATTGAGAATCAACGGATGCTCTTGCGCTGATTGATAGAGGAGATCCTCTACTTTCTCCACATCCGATCCATAAGCGACGCCAATCGGGATCACGATACGGGTAATCGAATCGGTCAGCGACCAGTTGATCAGCTTTTCAGTAATAAAGGTTTTATTGGGTACCACGATCTCTTTGTTATCCCAATCAATGATGGTTGTTGCCCGGGTTTCAATCTTACTCACTGTGCCTGATAAATCATTAATTGTGACAATGTCACCTATTCTAATCGGTCGCTCAAACAATAAGATTAAGCCCGAGATGAAATTGGCAAAGATTTCTTGCAGACCAAACCCCAGCCCAACACCGAACGCAGCGACCAGCCATTGTAGGCGAGACCATTGAAAGCCAAGTAATGCAAAGGCTGATAATACCCCAGTCATGAGGATCAGATAACGCAGTAAGGTTGTGACTGCATAACCGGTACCCGGTGCTAGCTCTAAGCGGCGTAGTACCAGTAGCTCGAGAATGCCGGGTAAGTTCCTGACACCCACAAAGGTGACGAGCAAGGTAATTAGAGCGTAGATGAGGGATTGCAGGGTGACATCAACCAGTGTGGCACTGCCACTGATGGTTTCGCTCACCTGCCAAACCACCACATTGTTAAGTAGAGAGGTCATTTCGAGTGCGCTCGACCAAAGCGTAATGATTGCGATCACTAACCCAATGACTGATAACCCACGCAGTAGTGTTAGTGACTGCTCACTGACTTGTTCACTCGCTAACCCTTGCTCCTCAACTTCAGGAAAATCTTCTCGTAACTCCGCAATCTCTGGTGGTTCATCGGCTTGTTTTTGTTGCAGGGCTATCAGTTCTTCTCGCCGTGCAAGTAGGCGTTGATAGTTGAGTTGACGGTGTTCGAGCTTTAACCAACGTTGACCAAGTTGGTAAATAAATAGAATGGTTAAAGCGACAAAAATGGTGGCTTGTTGGTAAACCAGTAACATCCATGCGGCGATATAGAGCCCGAGTATGGCCATAATGGCAATTGCGAGCATTGAGCCCATGATCAAACTTCGTAAGATCATTAACCCCACTCCTTGCCCTAGAGAGCTAGGTAAGGCTGTGGGCACGCGGTGATGTTTGAGCAATGCCGAATAGACAGCTGTTAAGCTTAAAATAAAGATCAGAAAGCACACCCTTGATGCCTCGGCTTCCTGATCTTGAGCGACTAGCTCCACACAAAAAATCACAAACAGAAACAGAGTAAACGGCCAACGTACGCGCTTACTGTGCTTATGTAAGTAATCACAAACGGATTCTGGCCAGTTTAAATGGAGTTCAAGTAATCCCTTTTTGCTACTAATAGTGTGGCTAAACTCAAGCACAAATAGTGAGGCAGCACTGCCAATTATCAGGGTGCGAAAATCATTAGTGTTATCAGAGGGAAGGAGCCAGAACAAAAGCGCAGCGGTGATGAGATACCAAATGGGCATAATCGCGGCTCTGATTAGTGTAGATAGCAGTAATAGCACACTATTTTGGAAGCGATCTTTTACTGGGTGTCCAAATACGGCTTTAAACTCATCTCTTTTGTGCAGTGAGTGCTCAGTTAGCTTGCGATAAATGAAGTAGAAAACCAGTGAGTAGACAATGAATAAGGCACCAACCTTAGTCAGTTTCGTTGTATCTAGACGCTCCATCGTTGATGCGAACGGGGTGGGTGAACCAAACCAGACGGTCTTATTAAAACTGGCTAAGTGCTCCCATAGCGGAACATTGCTTCGAGTCCATAATTGTTGCTCTCGTAAGAAGCTGCGCGCATCCTCGACTTCGAGAGCGTATTGGTTGAGCGATAATTGCAGTTTGCCTAATGCGACGATCAATTTTTCATAATCTTGAGATAATTGAGTGAGCAGTTGATTGGATAAATCTGCTAGCTGATCGTTTGGGGCTGCTTGAGGCTGCGACGCCAATACGGCAGTCGTGAGCGAGTAGTCAGTGAGTAACTGGCTAATTTCATATTTTCTGATATGCGTGTTCGCAATCGTATCGGGAATGGTTTTGCTGTTGACTGAATTGGGTAAGCGGCGTAGCTGCGCTCTGATTGAAGCACCAAACGCGGTACTATTGCGTAACCAAGCGAGATTCTGTTTTATGAGCTGTTGCTCTTCTGCCAAGCTGCGGCGCTGAGCTTCGGTTTTTTGGGTTTCAATTCGTGCTTGGTCTATATCGACCAACACTTTTTCTAACTCTTGGGCGTACTGACGAAGTTGGTCGACAGCCGCTTGCCTCTCTGGTTGGTCTTTCTCTACCTTTTCGCTCACATCGAGTGCTTCGGCAATCAGTGCTCGAACTGACTTTTGTTCAACCTGAGTGAGTCGCTCTTGCAGATTAATGATCAAGGGCGTGGCGGTTTGAATTTTCTTTTCTAATAGCTTTTGTTCTAGCCTAAGCAGTTCAGTGCGCTCGTCGAGACTTTGCAGTTCAAATGAGGTCACCTCGCGTTTGAGCTTTAGCTCCGCCAAATTAGCACTTTGCGACCACTGTTCTATCTCACTCTCTTGTGATTGAGTGGTTAGAGATGCTTGCTCAATTTGTTTGTCTTGTTGAGCTAGGCTGACAGGAAGCGCTGTTCGGTCGCTATTGAGTTTATTTGCTTGGTCACTATTGGATTGGTAGGAACTACGCCACTCACTCATTGCCGCTTGAAGAGAAGCGATCGCTTGAGTTAAGTCGTTATAACTGCGTAGCTTATCGGTGGCGAAAATCTTGAGATCGTCGGTATTCTCTATTTGTTGATTGAGGCGCTCACGCAGTGTTGGGTATTGATTGATGATCTGCTGAAAATTATCGCGCTCAGATTTGAGTTTCTCAAAACTGTTGAGTTGCACACGGAGTTTGTCGTATTTCGCAATCAGCAGTTCGTCTTTTGGTGATTCATTCTCAAGTTTGCTAATTTCAGCTTCAACACTTTCTACGGAAGGCGACGCTTGAGCGCCAACTGGTATACAAACGAATGCTAAAATGAGCAACAGGCACAGTTGAGGTATCAAGATCGGTCTTATTCCAAGCAAACTCATCTCCTACTTCTACCCAAAGTAAGGATAAGTGTATATGCAAAATGGCTATTCAGCCTGATTGCATAACTTGAGCGATGCTTAACAAGCTTCAAGATACGAGATTGAGAGCAACGCGACTGTTTCTACGTTAAGGAAACCCACGCTACGTATTAGTGCGGTGATGGTTTCTATGCGTTGCAACTAGGCTTATATAATTGGTTGGTGATCAAGTATTTTTGCTTAAATTTAGAACCAATCTGACACATTTAGTAACCTTACTGTTGAGAAAAATGTCGACATGTGTTGGAAAATGCTAGCGCTTTCATACTTATATTCAAACAACTTATATACACTGAGAAAGGTAAACACTTGGATATAAGAGGGTTATTGCAGCCACAATTTCACTCTTAGTGATGCCAGTTTCGAGCAAGAATTTTCTAGCAGTCGCGCCATTAAACTAAAACAATACTAGGTGAAGCATGTGGAAAGAGATCGTTGTCCGATCTGATGATGGTAAGCAAATAATCGCAAAGTTGCCGAAGGATATGTCAGTTGCGCCTGAGGCGGGAGTTGGCGATCTTACTCAAGCGCTTATTGCTCTAGAGGCACAATCTTTTTTCGTTTATCAAGAAGAGGTTTTACGATTTCTCACCTTAGCCAAAGAAGGCAAAGCGGAGTCTTTTCAAGGTATTGTTGTTGCAGAAAAACTGGATGCGGTTGTTGAAATGAGCATTTCAGAAGATGGGATGCTGGCGACCATGGTGGTGACAGGTGCCTACGGTGGTAAAGCGATTGATGGTCCTAGATTGGTGCAAACCCTAGCAGGTGGCTCTGTGACTAAAGGCATCAATAAACTGGCGCTGAAGAAGGTGTTAGCGGTCAGTCGTCAACTTAAACCAGGTGAACAATTCTCCCAAGCGATTGCCGCGGGCAAAAAGCCTATCGACGGCAAAGATAGCCAATTTATACCTCTGGTTAAAGATGTCTCTAAGCAGGTCCTCGCTCCGGTAGAAGATGAAACCGGCAAGGTGGATATGCTTAATCTTGGCGAAACCGTCAGTGTGGCGAAATCGCAACCATTAATGCGTCGTATTCCTGCAACGCAAGGCGTTCCGGGGTTAACCGTTCAAGGCAAAGTGATCCCTGCTGCTGATGGTAAAGATCTTCCTTTGAAAGAGGGTAAAGGATCGCTGATTTCCGAGAAAGATCCGGATCTATTGATTGCAGCAATGACCGGAATGCCGATCCTGCATGAAACCAGCGTGGATGTAGATGATGTCTTAATCCTTGAAACAATAGGTGTTGCCACAGGTCATGTGAAATTTAAAGGTAACTTGCTGGTGAAAGGCAATGTCGAATCAGACATGAAGGTGCGAGCGACAGGCAATATTATTATCGGTGGGTTCGTTGAGTCTGCTGACATTCAAGCCCATGGTGACGTAGAAATTGCCAAAGGGGTTATTGGTCATAACGTATCGGATAACCAGAAAAAATCATGCGTGATTAAAGCGGGTGGCTCAATCAAAGCAAGCTACGCGCAATTTGCGGAACTACAAGCTGGACATGACATTGAATTGGCAATTCATTGTATGAACAATGAAATTCGCTGTGGTAATAACCTGACGGTTTCAGATAAGAGCGCGCGTCAAGGAACGTTGAGTGGTGGTCATGCCAAAGTGGGCGGTAAAGTATTGTGCGTCAATTTAGGTGTTGAAGGTGACACCGCGACATACGTGCATGGCTTTGCTCGTTACAAAATGCATAAAGATCGTCAAACAAAATTCCGTGAGCATTACCAAGCTGCGCAAGAGTCAACGATGGATATCATTCGTAAGGAATTAGAGTTCAAAAAGCGTCCTAAAGCCGAGCGAAGCGAAGAAGAAGCGGAAAGCATTGAAGCAAGCAAAATCGCTGCTAATGCCCAGTTAGAAAGAATTAAAATGGCTAAAGAAACTCATCAAACCGAATTTGAGCGTCTTCTTGCTGAGAATACCGTTCAAGCAACCAAAAAGGTTTATACCCGTGTGATTGTGCAGTTTGGTGAAGATAAAGTGACCACCAAGCGTGTCCATGGCGCTGCGGTGTTTTCTTACAATCACTTCAAAGTTGAATGTAGCTCAATGATCGATGAAGAGTTGCTGCAAGAAGACCTCTAAAAACATGATTTGGTGTATCTGAGAGATTTTCTTACCAACTCCCTTTTTATCGCAGTGAAAATTGCTGCTGAAATCCCAACTGATAACAAATTATATTTCTCGCATAGCAAGAATAGTTAGATTTTTGTTTTGCGGATTTGCTCACTATCTATATTTTCCTTTGCTGGCAAAATCTCTTACGTAGAATGCAATGACTCATATTGATATGCATAGAATTGGCGACAATTTAGAGAAACGTTTGCCCGAGTTATTATTGTCAGATAATAAAAAATGACACATTCTTACCTTATGAGAATTCATTATTCTTTGTCTTTATAAATTCTCATATCCTAGGAATACCATTTGGTCAATCCAATCCGAAACGTTACAACAATAGTATGAATTCGATGAAGCAAAATTCCGGTCAGGTTAACGAAAAACTGTTGCAGCTATTAATGCAAGTTGCCGTTAATGACGAGCCTGTAACAGCTAAGACTCTTAGTGATCTTTTAGGCACGCCAATTAGTAGTCTTTACCGCCACTTAAAATTACTCAAAGAGTGGAACTTGATTGAGGAAAGTCCAAGTGACAAAACCTTGATCATAGGTCCGGCGGCACTACTTTTAATGCGTAGTTATGAAACCAGCCAACACGACTTGGATGCGGTTGATGCCGTTCTCAACCGCCTTCAAAAGCAAACTGGTGAAATGGCTGCGTACATGGTGCCAGTTGGATATCGAGCACTGTGCGTGAGCCGAAAAGAGAGTATGCAAGCCCTGCGCTGTAGTTATGTTCAAGGACAGAGCCAACCACTGCTGCGCGGTGCATCGTCGAAGGTAATGCTTGCGTTTATGCCAGCGCAACGTCGTGAAAAGATTTTACGCTACTTTGGTGAAGCTCACCGTATTAATGAGTGGCAGCAAGATCTTGATGCGATCCGTGCGCAAGGCTACGCATTCAGTACTTCTGAGATCGATCCCGGTGTATCTGGTATCAGTGCGCCGGTAATGAAAGGATCGAAGCTAGTTGGTGCAATCTCAGTAATGGCACCAGCACATCGAGTTCAACAAAATCAGCAAAGGATCATCCTTCACGTTCTTCAAGCAGCGAGGGCTCTGCCCCCAGAAAGGTAATGCATATGTTCGGCCTATTTCGACGCAATAAAACTCACAGTATTACTGGTGTTTCCGCTTTCTCAATGGTGTTAATGAGTATTTCTCAATCCATAAAACCGATGAAAGCAGTTGAGTTCGAAATGGCTGATCAAAGTTTGCAGGACGTTTTTGATTGGTTGGCTGAGCAAGAAAAGAGTCGCTGGTTAAATGGCGGTCACTATACATTATCTGAACAGATGATTGGTCGCTACCAACTCAATTTGAGCCGCTATTTGGGCTCACATACCCTTCCAGTTGTGTTCAGTAATTGCACCGAGGGAGTGCTTCATGCACTCCCATTGATCAACAGTCATCAAAAAGAGCTTGGGATTATTCATATTGGTAATCAATTTGAGATAAAACCAAGTCTTGACCCAGAATTGGGCTCTGCTTATCACTTCGCGTTGGCGCGTTTTAGCGAACTACGGTTGTTCTGTATGGGCATTGATAGCTCGCGTCAGAGTGAAAAAACACTTGAGTACGCAGAAGATCTTGGTTGTGATTGGATGACGTTGTCAGAGTGCCAGTTTGCTCACCGTTTTCATATGAAAGAGCAACTTGCCAGCTACTTAGCCCATTGTGACCAAGTGGTATTGAACATCGATTTGGCGTCATTGTGCTCGCAATCATTCGTTGGCACTGGTCGACAATTGGAAGTACAGATGGTGAATCGTATCATTCGTCAGTGTTTAGTGTCCGGCAAGGTCAAGATGGTTCAGTTGGTTGGTTGGAAAGACAAGCATATTTTCGCTAAATCAACATTAGCGATATTACAAGAATTGGCAGGAATGGTGCCAACGACTGATAAAGTCGCGTAACCAGCAATTTATCGATTAAAGCTTGAATAGAGTCCCCAGATGGTGCTTTCTTGGCGGCTATCGCGATAGAGATATCAAGCTCGATTCCATATCGACCAAAAATACAAAAGCTGGCTAAAGAGCCAGCTTAGACGTTGCTTTTTATCCACAATTTTACGATTTCGTTACTGGTTTATTGACTTCTTTCCAGTACTGAATGCGAATTCGATGTAATTGTGCTTTTCTCATTTTCTTCATGAAATTTCCTCACTTAATTCTTGCTGCGATATGCGCATGTGTGAATACAGTTCCTCATGAACTCTTTGAATGTAGCTGTGTTCGGTTTCTATAGCTAGGATTTTGATCACATTTTTGTGCCGAAATCCTGTTGTCTTTAACTCTTAATATGGCTGACATCTCACTATAATCTCCGTGACAATAAAAAGTCATAAAAATGCCACTTAAATTAAATTTAAATAAAACAATTATTTAACTATCAAGTTGCCGCTCATACATTTCAAGCATGTTTGATGCCAAAATTTTTTAGTGCTCATGTCATATATAGCCTGAATTCGAGTGTGATTTTAATCATGTTTAATGATGGAAATGTGACAGGTTTCTAAGCCTATAAAATCGAACAAAAAACAACCTCAATACAGCTTTTTTGTTGGCATAAATTTTGTGACCTTGTATCGCTTTTGTTATTCACTTGATTGACTAAGCGATTTTCAAGGCGTAGATTGTAAGTATCTGTTAAACCAATGAGAGGTAACGCTATGTTAGTTTTAGCATTTCTAGCAGTCGCTATAGGCGTGTTTTTTGGCTCTTGGGTATGCCACCACGGATTACCCATGATGGGGCTACATGTGGATACCTCTGACGCTTTACTTGTTTGTGAAATGACGGGACAAGACGTGCTAGAAGCATGAAACCGCTGAGTGTGAAAAGAGAGCCTAACGGCTCTTTTTCAGCTTTTGGGTAAGTAAAAAAACAGATTAACGGGAGAGAATGGCTTCGATCTGTTCGATGACAGTTTTAAAGCGCAATGGCGTATTGCCACGCTGCTTAGTAATCAAGTACAAATCTTCTGCAACTTCACGCTTGGCTTGGTAGATAGCGATTTTATCTTTATCGGGAAAACTTTCCAGAGCACCCAGTGGTAACACCGTAAAACCAAGTCCCTTTGATACTGGTAATAAGATCTGACTGAGTTGGTTGACGTATCCGCGGATCGGCAGTTGATCGAAGCGTAATTCTTGTAGCCATTTTTCACCGCAACTTTCACCATAGAGCGCCAAACAGTTTTCAGCATCTGGGTGGTTGATCATTCCCAATTGTTTCAGTTTATCGAGATCGAGCTCCTGATTAGCGAAAGCAATCGGTAACATTAAGCACAGCGGCTCAGCACTAAGCTTTGTACTCACCAAGCGCTTGTCGGTTGGTACGCTCGTGACAATGCCGAGATCGGCTTCACCAGAGAGAATGTCTGCCAATACTTTTCTTTTGGGTGCTGCTTCAATCTGTGGGATTAAATCAGGGTGCTGGCATTGAAGATGCAAAAGGTGCGGATAGAGCAGCAAAGCTAAAGAGCCTGAGCAAGCAATACGTACTGCTCCCTTAAAGGGGGAGTCTGGCTCTAAGCTTGCTAAAAGCATAGACTCGCGCATCTGCATCTCTTTCGCGTAATCAAAAACCGCCTGCCCTTGTGAGGTGATATCAAAACTCTTGTTGTTACGCTCAATCAGAGCATAGCCGCATTCTGCTTCTAGCTTCTTAATGTGCTGACTCACGCCGGGTTGAGTCATAAACAGTTTTTCAGCGGTGCGAGTAAAGTGACCTGTCTCGATGAGAGTCACGAAGGTTTTGAGCCACAATGGATTTAGCATGGTTACACTGTTCTGATAATCATAATTTATACAAACAAGATTAAATCATAATGGAACATTCTGAAACACTACGAGCCAATGATTTTTATTGGAAGTTAGTCTAAAGCACTAATACTGAACAAAATATAAATGAGATTTATTTGCACTCGTATTTCTGATAATCTTACCGTCGATTGTTTTATCGAATAAATTGTTTTAGGAGTAGTAATGAGTGCGAAAAAATCGCTGAAGAAGTTAAAGAAGAAAGTGGTGCAGCAAGCACAGACTCGATCTTTAAAGCAACTAAAAAGCTTATCTCTGCCTGAACAGTCAAATAAGCAAGTTACGCAGGCTTCTAACAGTGCATGGCGCAGCGAATTTAAGCAGGTTTCACAGCAGGCTTTGGTTAATGTTGCGAGTGAGTTAGCAGCGCCGTTTAACCCGGTGTTATCTTGGTTCAATGATGGCAATGTGATTACTTTGCCGCCGGTTGGTTTTGCTTCAACAACATCAGTAGAGACCAACAAAAAGAGCGCCGATGCGCGCCCTAATATGAAGTCTATCGTTCATTTACCGATGAAATCACCACCGTGTAAACGTTGCCCGGCCTTAAGTAATGGTGTGTGTAAATGTGCGGCTAAAAAACTGCAAAAATCGGCTTAATCTAATCGGTTTTGCACTTAACCTAAACTCATAATTACGCGACTTACTGACGGTCCGACTAAGCGAGAAAGTGCCATTCCTGCCATGCCTTTGGCAAAAGTCTTTGTACCACTAATTACTGCATTCTCAACAAATGATGGTTTTGGGTTGCTTCGCAGCCAGCCGTGACTTTCTAATATTTCCATAACACTATCAGCATCCAACTCATCAGGGTTGAATGAAATCGCCACTGAACCTGCGTGTTTTTTATGCTTGATTGCAGTGATCGCATCAATCTGTTCTAGCTGTGAAATCAGCGAAATCACCTCTTTTTGATGCTCTTTTATAAAGTCCGATCTAACTCTAACTCTTTGATTTGTTTTGTGAATGTAAGTGTTCATAAAAAGCCTAATGCAAACGATAACTATTGTTATTTGTATACAATAGCATTCTATATGACTTAGCGCAAAAAAACACTAACCGGTACGCAAAATATCCACTTTTTATGTAGGCTTTTTGTTGCACTCGTATATATTTTGCGTATGAAACAACATGTTGACACGGCCTTAAAACTTAGAAAATGGGTTGTGATTGGCCATCACATTCCGGGGCGAGTTCGCTTGAAGTACAAAGTGGGCATTGTTGCGCATCTGGCGAAATATAAAGTGCAAGATATCGAACATGCCTTAGCGTCTATTCCAGCGTTCAAAAACTACAAACTTAATAGTGTTACTGGCAGCATTTTGCTCGAGTATGATCCGACGGTCATTCAACCACTCCTTATTGATGTGTTGTTTTCCGGAACGGAACAAGAAGCCGAGCAAGCTTGCTATGACATCGCAAAAAGTTTGAATTTAAATGGAGTTAGTTCATGAGTGATAACAATCCGCAAGGTGTTGGTAGCGGCGAGCAAAATGCTGCATACAATCAAGACCCGCAAAGCACTCAACCGCCACCATATGGTCATTACCACGGCTACCCTCCGCACATGATGCATCCCCAGTTTACGCACCAGCACCCACACCAGCAGATGGGGCAAACACAATTTCCACCAGCAGGGCATATGCCTCCACCAATGTGGCACCACCCTATGTGGATGCAGCATCCAGCATTTTGTCACCCATCTATGATGCCGCCACCCAATTGGCATCACCCACACATGCATCCTGCAATGCATCAAGCTATGTCTCAAGGAATGCATCAAGGAATGTACCAAGGAATGCAATCGCCTACGGCTGCGCCAAATCAGGAGCAGAACGAGGCCAACGACGCTTTATTCGAACAGGCACAAGCAATGCTAGAGGGTGCGATGGGCGAAGAAGCCGGTATGTTTAAAGAAATTTTAGGGAGTTTAGGCATGAACGATAAAGAATTTTGGAAAGGCGCAATGGTTGGCGCTGCAGCGGCACTTCTACTGAGCAATGAAAATGTGCGCGGCAAGTTGATGGGTTTAGTTTCCGGTGCTGGTGATGCATTGAAGACGGGTGGTTGTGCGGTGAAAGAAACGGCGACGAATACCGCTCATAGCGTTAAAGAGAATGTGAGTACGGGTGGTGAAATCTTCCGTGATACTTATGCTGCTGGTAAACAAGGCTTCCAAGAGTCGGTTGAACGCCATAAAGAAGCAAAGCAGGAAGAGACTACGCAAGTGGAACCTGAGCAAGTTATTCAACCAGTATCTGAAGAAAATCAAGATGTTAAACCGGTATGAGTAACTCAAGTGACAAACTAAGCGCAGCCAGTCGAGCCATGATCATTGGTGCCATGGCAGGTGGTAGTGCGTCAGTGCTGAGTAACTGGAAAAATCATCAACAAGGTGAACTGGCAACCAATGATTTGGTTGCGCAGGCATCTGTTTCTGCTGTTAAGGCTGGTGTCGTTAGTGGCGCGTCGACCTATGTGGCGGAAAAAATGGCGGGTCGTCCAGTACTTTCTCTTCTAACTATTTTAAGTGTTGGTGCAGCAGGTGTGTATCTGATGGATCAGCTGACGGAAAAAACAAGCGATGAATAACAATCACCCATACTACTACGGCTACCCTTACTACGGTCAGCCAGAGCAAGCCAACAATCAACAGCAGCCATACAAGCAGCAAAACAGTAAAACACATTTTGCGATGGGGTTGGTTGCTGGCGCGGCAGTGGCTTATATTCTGAGCAATAAGAAGTTTCAACAAGGTGTCGCGGCGACAGGCGAAAAAGCTTGGTCAACCGTGCGCGGTGAAGTTGAAGAGCTAAAAGAGCGCTTAGAAGATACCCAAGCAGAGCTCGAATATTACCGTAATTTGCACAAAAATGAGGAATGATCGGTTTGCAGATCAAACATCATTTTCCTGGGCGAGTTCGCTTTAAAGTTGCTGAGTTAAAGCAGCATCGCGATATTGGTGAATGGATCAAGCATAGTTTGATGGCCATTCAAGGTATTCGCGATGTTCGTGTCAACTCTGTTGCCTGCTCTATTGTGATCGAGTACGACACGACCGTATTAAGTAGCAAGGTGTTGAGCGCTCGACTAACAGAGCTGGACTTTAGCCAAGCAGAACAACAAGAGACTGAACACGAATATACGCGTGGTGATATCGCCATGAACGTGATTGGTACCCTTGCTGCTGCAATGCTGCCGAACAAATGGGGAGCTCTGTCTACTGCGACCTTAATCGCTCCTACAATGTTTGAAGGCATCGAAGAACTGCGTGAGAAACGTATTTCGGTAGAGGTGTTGGATGCTATCGCGGTCGGGCTTTCTGCATGGCGTGGTGATTATCGCACCGCGATGATGACCCAGAGCTTGATTAGCCTTGGCGAATACATGGAGCAGAAAACCAGCCGTAATAGTGATCAACTGCTGGCTGATTTGATGCGTCCCCAAGAGTCATTAGTGTGGCGAGTTGCTTGTGATGGCAGCAAGAATCAAGTCAGCTCGACAGAGCTTATTGCTGGTGATGTTATTGAACTGGTGCCTGGTGATGCGATCCCTATTGATGGGGTGATCGTTGAAGGCGCAGCACTGGTGAATCAGTCAGCTCTAACCGGTGAAAATGTGCCTGTGAGACGAGAGCTTGAAGCTTACGTTTATTCTGGCACTACCGTTCATGAAGGCACGGTTAAGGTTCGTGTCGAGAAAGTTGGTAGTGAAGCGACGACAGCACAGATTGCTAAGTTGATCTACGACTCTCTGAGCGAGAAGAGTGAGATTCAACAGGTCACGCAAGATATGGCGAACCGCCGAGTTAAGATCACCTTAGGGATTGGGGCGGCGGTGTTTGCTTTGACGCAAGACTTAAATCGTGTTGCTTCAGTGTTTTTGGTAGATTACTCTTGTGCGTTGAAGCTGAGCACACCAGTGACGTTTAAGTCGATCATGTATCGCGCTGCGCAGCAAGGTATTTTGCTTAAAGGGGGCAGTGCAATTGAGAAGCTGGCTCGTGTTGATACCTGCGTGTTTGATAAGACGGGAACGCTGACCTACGGTGATATGGAAGTCACCGATGTGATTCCTTTGTGTCCGAAAAATAGTGCGCGAGATCTATTAGCGATCGCTGCGTCTGTGGAAGAACACAGTAATCATCCATTATCGCAAGCGGTGGTGAATGCGGCAACTAACCACCAACTTCCTCATATCGAGCACGGTGAAGTGGAATATGTGATTGCACATGGTTTGCGCAGTACACTGAAAGATCACTGTTTGGTGATGGGAAGTCGTCATTTTCTTGAAGAACATGAACAGGTTGATTTTAGTGAAGTGGAACAAGAAATTCGCCATTTCGAGCAACTTGGTCGCCATTTGATATTTATCTCATCCGAGAAAAAGCTCATTGGTATGATTGGTTTACGTGATCATTTGCGTGAAGATGTTTATCAAACGCTGACTGAGCTACGTGAGTTAGGTATCAATCATCTAGTGATGATTTCAGGTGATAGTGCTTACAAGGCGCATATGTTAGGTGATGAGCTAAAACTTGACCAAGTATTCGCTGAAGCGACACCAACGAGTAAATCGAGCATTATTGAGCAATTGCAACAGCAAGGGCACAACGTGATGTTTGTTGGTGACGGTGTCAATGATGCGCCAGCTTTGACTAAAGCCGATGTCGGCGTAGCGATGTGCCGCGGCACCGAACTGGCGCGCCAAGCAGCTGATGTGGTTCTATTGCAAGATAAGTTAGCTGGCGTATCTGAGACAGTAAATTTAGCTCATGTCGCGATGAAGATGATTAATCAGAACATTAAGGTCGCTGAGTATGTTAACAGTGGCATTATGCTTGCCGCCGCGTTAGGCATGCTTAATCCAACCATGAGTGCACTCCTTCATAACGGGACAACGTTGGCAATATTAGGGCGTTCGGTTGCGATTAAGAATGGCTAGCTAAAACACATTTCCCCCCTTAAATGCCTGCTTGAATGAGCAGGCATTTTTCGATCTACGTTGTTTTTGTCTAAAATAAGCGCAAACTTTCTGCAAATTGACAGCAAATTGATAATTCGACCAAGCTCGATGGCTAATATGCGATGCATTAGGTGACAGAGAGTAATCGCTCTTTGCCGACACTTCTTTTTTGGTGAGTTACCTGTTTTTACGGTAGCTACTGGTTTACGTACGTATTTCAAAATTCTAGGAATTTCCCTCTCGTACAAAAGACTACAATAAGATGAGTTGCTGGTTATGAAAAATATCCTTTTAGGCAAGCGTAATGGCTTGTTCTTACTTGTATTACTATTGATGCTAATTGCGCCGATGAAACTCTTGGTGAGTCATATTGAGCTGTTAGCACCAGTGAGTGATCTGCAGGGGATGTTTTTTACATTAGTGACGAACTCAGCAGGTAGCGGTGGCTTTGTTGTGACGCTCGCGGTACTTGTGGGGAGCGTTTTGACCCTTAAGCTCTCACGCAAAGAACATTTGGCGAAAGCGATGCAGCTTGGTTTGATTTTAGTGATTGGTTTTGCTGCTAAAACGGGGTTGAAACAAGTCACAGAAAGCCCACGACCTTACACAGAGCTTTTATCCCATCAATTATTAGTCCCTAATCCTGACCATTTTTATCACCTTTCTGCGACCCAACAAGAAAAAGTCATCACTCAAGTAACAGATAATGTCAGTCATTGGCGTACTCAACATTGGATGGGCGAGACCGATTATTCATTTCCTTCTGGGCATACGATTTTCGTTGCGATTTGCGTGGCGTTTTTCGGTGGGCTGTTCATGGAACATAAACGCTATATGCTCACTGCTGGCTTAATGATTTGGGCGGTGAGTGTGGCTTATAGTCGATTGTGGTTAGGGATGCATAGACCGATAGATTTGATTGGTTCAATTCTGTTTGTGATGGTCGCTTATGCTTTATTGCCTCACTTTGATGGTTTAGCGAGTAAGCTGAGTCAGCAACTAAACCTAGTTAAGCGCTGCACACACTAAGTTACCGAAAAGTGTCTGCATTATTACGCTGAAGTAATAGTGATTCATTTATCTGCTTATTATCAAATAACCATCAATAAATAATAATGAGTCTCCAGTCATTCATTTAATTTGGAGACCATTATGGCCAATGGATTTACCAGAGATGGTGGCGTTCAAGAACAAATCGATGCCACCATTGTCGATGCAATTCACCGTGCTCGTGCCAATCTACAACGCGAACACAACCATACAGAATATTGTTTGGAGTGTGGTGAAATTATTCCCTTAGCTCGTCGCAAAATTATGCCTGGCGTAGAATTGTGCGTTGAGTGTCAACAACAACAAGACGTGCGCCAGAGAGCAACCTCGGGCTTTAATCGTCGCGCAAGTAAAGACAGTCAATTACGTTAATCGTGTGATATCCAAGGTGTGAGATACTAGATTCTCCCTGCTAGGTACTGTGTTGGTTAGGTCCGGTTCTTTAGTTATTGCGTTGAGTCATGGCGACTTTGGATATCAACTGCCAGTTTTGTTCTACTGTAAATGTATGGCACGGCTTCGCATTAATCTGGCGTGCTTGATATGATAATTAGAATTGAAATAGAGGTGATTTGATGAAGAAATTTTTGTTGGGATTGTGCGTTTCTGCCGTGCTGAGTGGCTGCTCGCTACTTGTGGGTGAAGATTACTTTGGTGAGGGTTGGAAAGGTGAGTCTGTTGAACAATTGACGGGACACTGGGGAGAGCCTGAGAGTACAACCAATCTAGAAAATGGCGGTCAGGAACTGATTTACAAATTATTCAATGATAGTTGCACTTATGTTTTTTATACTGATGCCTCAGGCGATATTATCAACTACAAATACCAAAGTACATTTTTAGGGACATGCAAGCCTATCGGCTGATCGGTTTCGCTTCTGCACTTTTATCCTGTCAATTAATCCACCAAATAAAGACCAATTTAGAAACTTTTGACCTGAGACCGAGCCAGAGGGACTTTTGTCCTCTTGTTCTTATCAAGCCAGCGTTATGCTTGGCGCAAGAAATATCAATACACCAAACGATTCGATTGTTCTCTTTAGATGCTTTACATCTTTAGAGAGAAATGAAGGCACGATAGGTCAACTCTATGAACGTACTTGTTATTAATGGTCACCCGAACCTAGACAAATCTTTTGCCAATGCTGAGATTCTAAAATTGCTCGAACAGCGCACCGATTGGAGCGTGGCGCATGCAGCAGATTTTGCCGGTGATATCAAAACCGAGCAGCAACGTCTGTTGGACGCAGAGCTGATCATTGTACAGTTCCCTTTGTACTGGAGCACTTTTCCTGCGGTGATGAAAGAGTGGATTGATCAAGTTTTCACTTATGGTTTTGCGTTTGGTCCCGATGGCAGTCAGCTAAAAGGCAAAAAACTGCTGTTCTCAATTACCGCAGGCGCGACGGCTGAGTCTTACTCTGAAACAGGCTTTAACTTTATGCCGCTTGAGAACTATCAACGTTCTTTTGAGCATGCATTTAAGGCTGCTGAAATGGATATTCTCGACACGGTTGTCACGTTTGAAATGAACGCGATTCCTGAGGAAGGGGGCGATGTGGAAAAGACTATCGCACTGGCTCATCAACACGCGAACCAAATTATTTTTGCAGTCAAGAATACAGTCAACGCTCACATCGGATAAATTATTATGTTTCAATCATTAATTGGCATCGCCGTACTTCTTGGCGTGGGCTTCCTATGCTCTGAAAATAGAAGTCAAATTAGCTGGCGCGCTGTAGCAGGTGCATTTGGCATCATTCTTGTGGTGGCTGGCTTTGTTCTGGCAACAGACGTGGGCGCTGATGTGCTGCTAGCGGTATCTAACGCAGTAGGTCAGGTATTTAGCTACGGAGCAGAAGGGATTAAGTTTGCTTTTGGTAGCTTGGTTAATTTCAGTGTTGATGGCATCGGTTTTGTTTGGGCACTGCAAGTGTTACCGCAAATCATCTTTACTGCCTCGCTAACCTCACTGTTTTACTACTTGGGTATTATGCAGTGGTTTGTACGCATCATTGGCGGTGGTCTACAACGCGTTCTTGGTACTTCTCGTGCTGAATCAATGAATGCGGCAGGTAACATCGTGCTAGGTCAAACTGAAGCGCCGCTCTTGGTTAAGCCTTACCATCGAGTTCTTACTCGTTCACAGATTTTTGCCATCATGGTTGGTGGTTTATCTTCTATTGCAGGTTCAATTCTGGCAGGTCTTGCAGGCATGGGGGTAGATTTGAACTACCTGATCATGGCGTGTTTCATGTCTGCACCTGCTGGATTGATGTTTGCGAAACTGATCATTCCAGAAACAGAAGCAACCATCGATGAAGTACCAGAATTACCAGATAACGAAAAGCCAACCAGTTTTATTGATGCGGTAGCAAAAGGTGCGATTGCGGGTACTTCTATCGCCGCTATCGTCGGTGCAATTATCATCTCATGTATTGGTTTGATGGCGTTGTTAAACGGTGGTCTAGGTGCCATTGGTGCTTACTTCGGCTTTGAAGGCTTAACCGTTGACGTGATCTTAGGTTTCTTCTTCTCACCAGTTGCATGGCTAATTGGTGTGCCTTGGGATGAAGCGATGTCTGCAGGTTCGTTCTTAGGTCAGAAAATTGCCCTAAACGAGTTCGTTGCTTTTGCAAGTATGGGCGCAGTAGAGCTTAGTGACCGTACAACTGCGATTATGACGATTGCGCTGTGTGGTTTCGCTAACATTGGCTCAGTCGCCATGGTATGTGGTGCGTTAAGTAGCATGATCCCAGAACGTTCGGGTCTGATTGGTAAATTAGGTATGAAAGTGCTGCTTGCGGCAACACTAGCAAACTTGATGAACGCGGCGATCGTAGGTTTGTTCGTTTAATTTTTCGGTGTAGTCACTCGTGGCTGCCCCCAGTTGCTGATAGAAACTGATCTCCTAACCAGCCGGGATAGAGATAGCGCCACTCGCATTTTGCCAGTGGCGTTTTTTTATTTGAGAAAGTCGCAGCGATTATTCATAGGTATCAAGGAAGATACGCAAAGCTTGCTCATCAACAATTTCTAATCCTTGTTCCCCTTTACGGATAAGCTCTTTCTCCATCAGTGTTTTGACCGCACGGCGATAGACGCGTCCCGAAGTGCCAAAACGTTCTGCTTCTTGATTCACTTTGTCAAAGCCCGTTAGCGATGGGCTGGTCTTTTGCTGCATCAATAAATCATAAGCAATGTTATAGGTGATTGGGTGCAATAAGCGACTGGTGTAAATATCCAGCGAATCTTGGTAATCATCGGCCAGTGCTGAGGCAAAGAAAAATAGCATCTCTGGTTGCTGTTGCAGAAGTTCAGCCAGCTTTTTCAGGCAGATAATATCGACCTGCATATGTTCATCGGCGACGACATTCCACTGGCAAGGTGTTTGAGTGAAAAACTCCATTTCACCAAAAATATGATCGTCACAGTTGGCTTCACCAAGCTGAAAACGGCGTCCGTTAGCGGCGAGAATACTCATAGAAACCCGACCTGCAGGTACGACATAGATGTAATGTAATGGCTCGCCTTGGGTCAGAATTGCTTCACCAGCACCAAAGTAGCGGCTGCCCACTTGGCATTGATAGATAAACTGGCGAAATGCAGCACTCTTCTGCTGTAAAAGGTCACTAAAGCGCCCATTGGCGTAGGGTTTAATTCTCATCTTTTCTCACGTTTTTGCTGTTGGCACCGCAAAGTGTTTTCGGTCCAATTATCGCAGCGCTATTTATATGTAAATGCTCAAGAGCACCTGCTATTTGATGATTGTCACATGGTAACAATGGCTACGATTTAAATAGGTTTGTGCGGGACAAAAGTCCTCCTGCGCTCAGGAGTAACTCGCCTAAGATTGGCGTAGTTTAAACACATTATTATCGGACTTCGATATGCGCATGGTTGAAATGATGGATTTCTCATCACTCAACTATGATCTGCGCAATCTAACGGTCTGACGTATAAGAAGTAAAAGGAGCAATCCATGCTGAAACAGCCCCATATTGGTGTTGATGCAACGCAAGTCGCCCCCTTGGTGATTGTCTGTGGTGAGCCGGACCGCGCAAACCGTATTGCCGCTCTGTTTGATCACGCTGAGTTGGTCTCGGAAAATCGCGAGTACCGCTTGTTTACTGGCGCATATAAAGGTGTGCCAGTGTCGGTGTGCAGTACTGGCATTGGTGCGCCCTCGATGATTATTGCGATCGAAGAGCTTAAGCAATGTGGTGTGACTCATGTTGTGCGTGTTGGCTCAGCAGGGGCAATGCAGTCAGGTATTGGTTTAGGTGAGCTGATTGTGGCAGAGGGTGCGGTCCGTGATGAGGGGGGCTCAAAGTCTTATGTTGAAGCTTCTTACCCAGCGTACGCCAGTTTCTCATTGTTAAAAGCGCTGGATAATTACCTTGCGAGTCAAACGAACGCTTATCACTTTGGTGTCGTGCGTTCACACGATAGTTTTTACACCGATGATGAAGAGGCCATTTGCCACTATTGGAATAAAAAGGGCATTTTAGGTGCGGATATGGAAACTTCAGCACTGTTTGCGGTGGGTCGTCTGCGCGGTCTTGAAGTGGCGTCTATTTTGAATAACGTGGTGCTTTACCAGCAAGATGTCAAAGAAGGCGTCGATCAATACGTCAATGAAGCAGAAGTGATGATGCAGGGCGAAAAACAAGCTTCTCTAGCCGCCTTAGAGGCACTTATCGCTCAAGCATAAGGTTTGTTAAGCCTCTAATTCAATCTCGCCCCAAATGCTCTTTAGGCTTTTGGGGCGTTTTTTTCAGCCGCGTTCGCTTTGAAGTTGCAACGCTTAACTTAAAGGCTTAACTGCTTTGTTGCGAGCGAACAATCTCTTCACTTACCCAATTTAATAGCTGTTTAATCGCACGAGAAAGCACCTGATTTTGTCGTACGATGTAACCTAGGCTAGTGGTAGGAAATTCAGGTAAAGGCGTAATCGCAGTCTTCAAATTCAACTTAGGATGTAAGGAAAACTCCGGCACGATGGCAACGCCAAATCCCGCTTCTGCCCAGTCAATTTGCGCATCGACACTGCCGACTTCCATCACGCGATATTTAGGCAAATTAAGCGTAGGCAGAGCCAGGTCGAGTAGATCGCGGGTACGAGTATCGTGACCAAGTAAGATCAATGTTGGTTCTTCTTGTTTGCTGTCCCATTGACCTTGTTGCCAGGCTTGTAAACCATCGCCTAACGCGCACCATTTCACTTGCTGCAATTCGGTGAAATGCAGTGGTTGGCTCTCTTTTTGCGCCATCACAAAGCCGAGATCCGCTTTGGCACTTTTGACCAATTCTGCCGCTTGTGAAGAGGTGGTATTAAGCAGCGATAGATCAATTCCTGGGAACTGCTTTTTGAACGATTGAAACGGCGAAATAAGCAGTAAGCGCGAGATGATATCGCTTGCAGCGATGGTCAACGTACCTTGGTCTAAGTCATTGATAGCGTTGATGTCAGCTTGGCAAACTTGCAATTCCATCAGGGTGCTTTTGGCACTTTTTAGCAGCCGCTCTCCCGCTTGAGTAAGGCGAAATGGGTTGCGTTCAATCAGTTTAACTCGGGTCGCTTGCTCAAGCTGTTTAATGTGCAGACTGACATTGGGCTGCGTCATATGCAGTTCATTGGCGGTCTTGCCAAAGTGCTCCACACGAGCCAAAACAACAAAAGTATTGAGCCAGTTGAGGTCTATCATAATTGTCCTCGTTAGGGTTCTAGGCCGATCGCAAAAATCATTATAATCCCATATGGAATTCTTATTAGGGTTATAACGATTATTAATTTTTCTTATTTTGAGCGGATGTTTAGGATAAGTCCATCGCTTTTGAGGAGAGTTAATTATGTCGTCTATTGTCGTTGTTGGTGCAAACTGGGGTGATGAAGGTAAAGGTCGAATCGTTGATTATTTGGCAGACCAAGCATCAGCAAGTATCCGTTTCCAAGGTGGTAATAACGCAGGTCACACTGTTGTTAATGACTTTGGTACATTCAAACTACACCAACTACCAAGCGGCGTATTTAACCCAGACTGTATCGCAGTTCTTGGCCCTGGCATGGTAATTAGCCCTGCGTCACTATCGCAAGAGATTGCTGAAGTGGAAGAGTCAGGCGTGAAAGTAAATCTTTGTATTTCTGACCGCGCAACGCTATGTCTGCCTCTACACGCTCTAGAAGATACGCTAGAAGAAGTGCGCCTAGGCGACAAAGCTTACGGTTCAACGCGCCAAGGTATTGCACCTGCGTACGGTGACCGAGTAATGAAAAAAGGCATTCTGGTTGGTTGGTTAAAACAGCCTGAAGTGTTGGTTGAGCGCATCAAATTCTGGATGGACTGGAAACTGCCGCAATTGCGCGCGCTATACCCAACCTTTGAATTTGAGCAAACTGCACAAGAGATGGCGGATTGGCTGCTAGAAGTATCAGCGCCTTGGCGTGATGCTATCTGCAACGTAACGCTGCCTCTAAAAGAGCTACAAGCAAATCAGCAAACGTTGCTATTTGAAGCTCAGCTAGGTGCGGGTCGTGATCTTGTGTACGGTGAGTACCCATGGACAACGTCATCTAACGTAGTTTCTATGTACGCAGGTATTGGTAGTGGTCTACCAGCACTTCGTCCTGAGCGCGTTATTGCGGTAGCGAAAGCATTCAGCTCATCAGTGGGTACGGGCACGCTAATTACAGCCATGGAAGAGCAAGATGCATTCCGTGAACTAGCAGGCGAATTTGGTGCAACCACGGGCCGTCCTCGTGATATGGGTTACTTCGATGCAGTTGCAACTAAGAATGGTGTGGAGCTACAAGCGGCAACGGAAATCGCGCTAACTAAAGTTGACTGCCTAACTGGTCTGAAAGATCTGAAGATCTGTGTTGGCTACGAAGGTGAGCACAGCGAGAACCCAATTTGGCCACAAACGGCTGCACTCGCACCAATCTACGAGAAGATGGAAAGCTGGAGCGAAGACATCACAGGTTGTCGTCAGTTTGAAGAGCTACCACTAGCGGCACAAAAATACGTATTGCGTATCGAAGAGCTAATGGGTGTACCAGTGAAGATGGTGTCTGTTGGTCCTGGTCGCGAGCAAATGATCGTTCGATAATCAGTGATTGAAATTGCATAGAATAGGAAGGCTGACCATGGAAGGTTGGCTTTCTTTCTATTTGGGGTTTGGAAACCGGAAATTCTTACTTCGTATTTCTTAACTGATCGGGATCGTTCAGTTTTATACGGGGTGGTTGGGTGTTAAGGGTAAGGGCTAAGCCATATAAATCCACAGGTGGCGCTGTGTCTTTCTCATTTATAGCGGTTAAAGCGTTTGGCTTTGCCCTTGTTCTCTGAGTGCACTTTCTATTCTAGAAAAGCATTTGTTCAGCTGTTGTTGTCGCTGCTATTCGACAGACGAGAGGATTGTCTGAAGAATGGGGTGACGAATGAAGCGTAAGCTTCAAAATCATCAAAAAAATACAATGAACTCACCTACCTGAGAATTATCTTTGCCAGTAATACTGCCCATCGATGTTTCTTCACAGAAAGAGAAGTCTAAATCTAATTCACTTAAAGGACTATTTGCCAGCACAAGACGCTTTAAAATGTCACTATTAAGTTGATGAATGTTCGCACTCCAAGTTGTTTTGTTTTTGAATATATTAAATGTAATTAGCAATAGCGTACCTATTTTTTAAATGTTGAATTATCACGTTTTTGTTGGAACCAAAATCTTTTTCGACCGATAGAACGAGCCATATTATTTACCTATTTGTGGAAGTTTAAATATCCCCTTTCGATTCAAACAAATAGCTGCGTTAAACAGCGCTAGTCTGAGTTTTTAAGGGCTAGAGTTATACCTTAGCAACGCTTGATTACAGTTTTGCGAACGGCAAGCAATAGCTTCCCAGCACAGATATACTGTGAGGAAACAGATCGACAGCGCCAAAGCAACGAGTGCTACGCACAAGGCTGCAACTAGGTTTTGGTATATAAGAAATTAGGGAAGGTTGTATTGCCCCATCGACGTCATTAGGGGGCGCATCGTTAGTATCTGTTACTTTGCACGTTAGTCGTTGTGAAGTAAAAGATGCTCTTGGTCTCTCATTAGACCTTCTAACCTTCGCAAACAATAGTCATTGGCTGTTAAACGTTATTGATATCATTTCATGCTATCAAGAAGTTACTGCAAAAAATTACACTATTGTTTCGGAATTTCTCTTAATGCACTGAACTTGGAATTCATTCTTCAATATAGATTTGAGGGTATTTCAGGGAGAATCTTGCTAGGGATGTCACTGGAAGACTTACTATACTTTAACAATTCGATTGTCAGAGCAAGAGCGCAATATACACCTTTTAAACTGAATTACTAGTATTATTTTTAAATTTTCTATTAAAACTTTTCCAATTGTACGGCTAAGATGTAGTTTAAACATAATAACAATAGAGACAAGTATATGAAAATAGTCAAAGTTGATAGCAGTAATGCGCACGTTTTTGCCAACTTGTATCAAGGTTACGCTGCCGAGTTTTCTCGAATTATTGATGATAAACCCGATGAAAATGGCCTGTTTGAAATCTACCCTCAACTAGGTGACAACGTCACTGGTTATCTGCTTTATATTGACGGTGTTCCAGCGGCTTTGACCTCAATTGCTGAAAAAGCGCCACAGCAGTTCGATATTTGTGATTTCTATGTGGTGCCGTATTTCCGTAAGAATAAAGTTGGTAAACAGTTTATCTCGAAAATGTTCGATAACTTGCGAGGATCTTGGGAGATCAAACAGGTTAAAGGGGCTGATCATGCTGTGAAGTTTTGGCGCGATGTAGTGGGTGACTACGCGCTAGCTGGCTGTATTCAAGGAGAATGGAGCGAAGATCAGTATCAGGATGAGAAATGGGGTGTGGTGACCAGACAATACTTTACCGTTAAGTAGGTCATGGCTTACTTTTGGTTCATCGCGGATAAGCGGGAACTCAAAACAAAAACGGTAGTAAGTGATAGAGTTTTATCGCCAAACAAAACCTACACAAACTACCGTTTTCATGCCGAATCATACTTTCCTATCTTCGTTCTGGGAAGGCTTTCATGTAGCAAAGTCTCATCAGACAGAATCACTTATTACACTCACCCTTAAACCTAACTCTCTCGGTAGATGTCCCTGTGGACTTCACGCTCAAGCAATACATGAGTACCAATGGCGCAACGTGAAAGACGCAACACTGCTTGGAATATCTGTTGAGTTACTTGTTCAAACTCGACGAGTTAGGTGTAGTAAATGTGGCATTAAAACAGAGCTGTTATCTTGGTTAGAGCCTTATTCTCGCATCACTAATCGCTTACGAAGCTATATCGAACAACTACTGCCACTTTTTGCCCATTAAGCATATCGCACAAATCACTGGTGTTCATTGGCACACAATTAAAGAGATAGATAAGCGTCGACTTCAACAAGTGGTACCGCAAGTTAAATGGAGCGAATTAAGGCAACTCGTTATGGACGAGTTCGCCATTTTTAAGGGACATCGTTATGCCACTGTCATTGCTGATGCAAAGACTCATCAGGTTATCTGGATAGGTATAGGTCGTAGTCGTAAGGACATTCGACCGTTCTTCGAGCGGTTAGGCGAATATGGTAAAAATATCGAGGCGGTAGCAATGGATATGAATACTGCTTTTGACCTTGAAGTCCAAGAGCACTGCCCAAATGCACGTATCGTTTATGATTTGTTCCATGTTGTGGCTAAGTTCGGTCGTGAGGTCATAGATAGAGTCCGAGTCGATCAAGCCAATAAGCTAAAGCATGATAAAAAAGCGAGACAATGGGTCAAGCGTTCTCGTTGGGTATTATTGAAAAATAGAGATAATTTAAACACACAACAGGAGAGCTATCTCACTGAAATATTGAAGATAAATCAGGACTTGATGACTACCTATGTACTGGGAGCGCAATTAAAGGAACTCTGGCGTTGTGAGTCTGAACTTCAGGCAAAAAAACTTATGGAAGGTATGGTGGGAGCAAGTGAATGAGAGCGGGATAAAGCCATTAAAAGAGTTTGCTAGAAAGCTTCTTCCTTACCTTCATGGTATTACCGCTTCAGCCATTTATCCGTTGAATACGTGCACTCTTGAAGGGATAAACAACAAAATAAAGTTAATCAAGCGGATGGGTTATGGTTATCGAGATACCGATTATTTCTTCTTAAAGATAAAAGCGGCTTTCCCCGGAAAGCCGCGATGAACCTTACTTTTACTGTAGAAACACCAGTTATTAGGGCATCCCAGTTTATGGGATGCCCTAATTACTTCAGTGTGCTCAATTAAGCACTTTTCTGCATATTCTGCGTGCGGTACTGAACGATATCTTCAATCGTCAATACTGGCATATTGTGCGCTTTTGCAAATGTCACAATTTCAGGTGTTTTTGCCATTGTGCCGTCTGGGTTAGTCAGTTCACACAATAAGCCTGCAGGTTGTAACCCTGCTAGTGTTACCAAATCAATGGTGCCTTCAGTATGACCACGACGAGTTAAAACGCCGCCAGCACGAGCGCGCAGTGGGAATACATGACCCGGACGAGCGAGATCGCTTGGTTTGGCATTCGCAGCAACAGCCGTTTTTACTGTGGTCACGCGATCTTGCGCTGACACACCAGTTGTTACCCCTTCTTTTGCCTCAATGGATACCGTAAACGCCGTTTGGTTGGCGCTGTCGTTATTCTCTACCATTGGTGGTAGCTCAAGTTGGTTCGCGTGCTCTTCGGTTAAACATAGGCACACAATGCCGCTACATTCGCGAATCATCAGCGCCATTTGCGCAGCGGTTAGGTGTTCGGCTGAATAGATGATATCGCCTTCGTTTTCACGATCTTCATCGTCCAGCAGCATAACGCCTTGGCCGTTTTTAAGCGCTTCGATAGCGTTGGTTACACGTGTGATTGGGTCGCCAAATTCGGCAAGTAGTGATGTCTGATTCATGGTTAACTCCTATTCATTACCAGAATCAGGGCTCATTGGGAGGGATAGAACACAATGCAAAATGCACCAGCTCACGGCAGGCAAAATCTGCCTTTGATCTGGTGTGTTACTCATTCTCTCTCATCCGGACTATAACCGTCGGCTCTGGCATCTCACCAGATCTGCTGACCTCGACGAATCGAGCGCTCGCGGGCTCATCTAAAAAGATATACCGCCGGTAGGGACTTTCACCCTGCCCTGAGAATTTCAGTTTTAATTGTTTGCCCAACAAGTTAGGCGCCTAAAGGGTATTACAGAATGGGTTGTGATGGCAATTGAGAATTGAGAATTTGAGATGGTAGAGAAGAGAAGAGAAGAGAAGAGAAGAGAAGAGAAGAGAAGAGAGAACAAAGAAATCGAGAAGGCAGAATCGAGAAGGGGGAGAGCTAGGAAATGCAGCAGGATGAAGATAGGCAATGGTGATCTATGCGCTAGTGTGCCATGCTTCGTCTGTTATTGAGTGTCTGATTAAGAAGCAAAATTAATGAAAGCGTGGAAGAAGCCTCTACCTGGCTATGAATGGCTTATCCATCAAGTGTGGTACTTGGAAGTTGAGGAAGGCGAGGTGATCGAGCCTAAACCATACTTGATTCCGAATATGCGTGCGCACTTGTTGTTTACGCCTGAGACGCAGGCTTACAGCTATGACAATGGTGAGTTGATACTCTCGGGGTGGGGAAATCATTTGCTGACGGCGACCGATAAACTGCTATTGCTGGATGATCACCCTCCACTAAAACGTATCGGCATTACGTTTCGCCCTGAAGCGCTTTATTGTTTGAATCAAGAAGCTGTGCAACCCATCAATCAGTGCCAATGGTTTGATTGGCTAACATCGCTATTTGATAAACAGTTTCAGCGAGTACTTTGGCAATCTTCAGACGATGCGACGCAGTTACTCAATACGGTAAAGCAGCATTTTGACTCGCTCTCGATTTCTCCCAATCAAGATAAGGCATTTTTACTGGCACAGAGAGCAGTGACTTTGATTGAGCACCACATCGAATCGCCAGATAGGGTGGATGTGGCATGGTTGGCTAACGAATGCGCTTGTTCGCGTCGAACCCTTGAGCGTAGCTTTAAGCTTGTGGTGGGTTTAAGCGTGAAACAATATCTACAGATGATGCGTTTAGAGCTGATGGTTCTGTCCATTTATCAGCAACAAAGTGACATTGATTGGACAGAACTTTCCCAGCAATTTGGTTTTAGTGATCAATCTCATTTGATTCGTACTCTGAAACAGCAATTGGGCAAAACGCCCACGAAATACCTCAAGCAGCGGGATTTAACTATCGATATCTACGGTGATTTTGAATAGTCATTTGATGCTCAAAGTTGTCGCAAAAATCCAATTTGTAGTTGCAGCGCTTTGTTAGTATTCGTTGCAGAATAAGGCGCAATAAAACCAGCGCTAGGAAAGGTAACAATGACTAATCACAAGACAATCAATTTTTTAGAGCTTAAACAGGGACATGCAGTTGAGTTTTCTGAAGGCTTAACCATCGCCCAAATTAAGCCGTCAGACTTAGCCGATATCATCGAGATGTTAAACGATGACCGAGTAAACCCATATCTCTATTTTGCACCTGCGGACAATAGCTTATATGAAGGATATTTTAACCCTCTGATTGAAAGCACCCAACAAGCCATTGAAGCGGGAGAATGGGCAGAGTCACCAGTCTTTGTCATACGCGATCTTGCTGGAAAATATATGGGCATGACAGCGGTAACGGCAGTGATGTTTCTGGTAGGCAACTATGAAGTGGGTTATCAATTGCCTTATCACGCTTGGAGACAAGGCATTGCGACTCGTGCTTGCCAACTGATGACGGAAATTGGTTTTAACCAATTGGGTGCACATAAGATTTCAGCTGATTGTTACGCTGCCAATGTAGGATCATACAAGACGCTTGAGAAATGTGGCTTTAAACAAGAAGGTCGTCAGAAGGATTACTACAAAACGCAGCATGGGTTTGATGACAAGCTGTATTACGGAATGACTCAAGCAGAGTTTAGTCAAATTTAGACGCATACCGACGATCAATTGTCGTTTCGCAGTTCTAAGATTGAGTTAAAATACGAGCTCCTTGCTAATGTGCTAGGAGCTTTTTTATAACTATAAGAGATGAAACATGTCTAAGATTGAATTCGCTACTGGCGCACTGGATGCGCAAACCCATTTAGAACTGACGACAGGTCTTGAAGCACACAGCCAAAACTTATCAGCACCGACTTACGATAAACAACATTTCAATTGGACGGTGAAAAATGAGCAGGGCAAATTAGTCGCCGCGCTCACCGCTGACTTGCTTTGGGATTGGCTCTACATTAGTGAACTGTGGGTTGATGAAAGTTGTCGAGGCACAGGCATGGGCAGCCAATTGATGCAGCAAGCAGAACAGCATGCTATCGCGCACAACCTGTCTGGTTTATGGCTATGGACACAAAGCTGGCAAGCCCCGGTATTCTATAAACGCCTTGGCTTTGAAGAGTTCACGACTTTTGACAACTTCCCTGCAGGTCATAGCCGTATTGGTTTGAGAAAGACCTTAAAGTAAGCCTCGTTATGCCAAAGATGCGTGTGTTGGTTACTTGCGTGACTTGGTGTAATCGACGAAATGCACTTAAACCCCCTTGGTATTCCATGGGGGTTTTATTATTTCGCAAGGTTAGTTTTGAGGGCTTAGGCTAACAGTACGCACTTAGCTAACGCTTCTTTGACTACGCGTGAACGATCTTTGGTCAGCGGTTCCATCAACTGCGTGGCATCATCCGCTTGGCTTAAGATCTCTGGCAGTTGTGCACGTCTGCCTGCGTGCAGGTAGTTTAGCGTGCGTTTAAAGTCGCCATATTGCCCACGAGCATGGACTTGAATAAACTCGCCACAGGCTTCAAATTCAGCATGCTTGATGCAGAATAAAGTCATGTGCGCAGCATCGATCTCTAATTGCAGCATCCAGTTAAGTAAAAATAGCATGCCTTCTTCCGAGACGTCTTCTTCACGCTCTTGCTCCAAATAGCTATCGAAATCAATCTCACCCTCGGCAAATTGATGGATTAGCCAAGCTTTCTCGTGTTGTCGCTCGATGAATTTAAAACCGCGATAATCATGGTTAAATAACAGTTTAGCCAGTTTGTCACGCTGAGGCTTCTCCAGCATCCACAATAATTGCCCTAAGCTGTAAAGGCGGTATTCATCCAAGCTTGGACGCAAGTTTTCCGTTTCGATCTGCGCGCGATAAAGGGCGGAAATGGTCGGATAATCAATATTCCCAGCAAGGTAGGCTAAGGTTTGCTCCAGTAGATGCTCGATACGTTGCGGCGTTTGTTGTAGTTCATCAACGCGTGTTAGTACCGCTTGATGGTCAACGGCTTCATCAAGGATAACCAGCATGCCATTTGGCAGCCCGTTTTGATAAACCTCGAGTGGCACTTCTTTATCAGCCATCAGCACAACATATTTATCGCCTTGTTTTTGCACTAAGGTGCTCGCGAGCCAGCTCATACCATCCATATGGCAGCGCTTATCGTGTACGGTGTGCTCATTTACGATCACTTGTTTGCGCAGTTTAGCGGGTACTTTGTCTCCTTCACCCACATACAGGCAATTTGTGCCTAGCTCGTGACCGAGGGCAAACTCCCACGAAGTGGTGTTGCGCTGAATTACCAGTCGCAAGGCGCGCTCAAAGTCATGCTCAATATCTAACTTGATGTCTGGGTATTTTAGCGATGCGTGATGTAAGAAAGCCACACGGGTACTTTCATTAATAAACTTCAAACCTTCATGCAGCGCCTCGGCTTTTTTACGATCTAGACTGCCAAACATACTGGTTGAGGTATTGGTGATCTCGCTGTAGCGATCCAGCCAGTGGGAGTACTTTTCAATATCGCGAGTGCCACTCACTCGGCTCATCTCGTAGGCTTTGAGAATGCCGGAATCGATGCCCGCTTTTTCAAGTTGCTCGTGAATCTCAATATCATCCAACACGTTGTCGAATTCGATACCCCATGGACCATCAGAGTAGGCGCGTAATACGTTGCGTGCAACGCGGACAGGCGCTAGCGTTTTGATAAATTGCCATAGGCGATCCGCTTGTGCCCGCAGTGGCAGAGGCAGTTGTCTGAGCCAAAAGGCAATCAAGGTGAAGCGTTGGAAGTCTTCATCATGATCGTGTAAGAACTCATAGCCCGGTTGGTATTCGCTGAATTTACTGAGATAGAGATTGCCTCGGCAGCAATCATCACGATGCAGTTGCGGCTCTAACAGTGCTAGTAAGCTGGCTAGATCTTCGCTCGGATTTTCCGCGCAAAAGTAGTCGCGTACTCGGGCAATATCTTGCTCAGTGAGTCCTTTATGCTCAGGGCAGTGATAGTTCCCTTTGATAAAGGCTTCTTCTAGAATTTTATCGACCGCTTGTTGCCAAATATTCTGTTGATTTAAGTAGTTGAACAGCGCTTCGGTAACATCATCGCCAATGCGTTGATTAAAATCCGCATGCAGTTGATAACAGGCAAGCGCAATAAAGCCCATATGCGCTCGCGGGTAATGATCGGGATGACATAACTCTCGTGAGTTTCGCAGCACACTGTCGACCAACTGAAAATTCTTTTTATACAGAATTTCATCGTTATCGGTGAAGGAGTAGAAGATGGATTGCATTTCACGTGTTAGCGCACCATCTTGCTCATCGCCAGCCTCGGTTTTTGGCTCTGGCAATTGACTGTAGCGGCGATAGTAATCTTGGCGAGAAATGAGCGGCTCATCGTCATCAGTAAGCGACTCCATCATATACTCACTAAACTCGCGTTTGCCTAGTGCGCGATAGAAAACATCAATGACGCGCAAATACTGTGCGTATCGCGCTTTGAGAAGCGAGACTTCGCTGTCAGGGGTGATGGTGAGAGTGGTGATCAAGCCATTGGCGTGCTCAATTGTGGTCCCTTCACCAAAGTGATCCGTCAATAAATCCCCGCGCACAAGCTCAAGAATACTTTCGATCTCTTCAGCGATGCCTTGGTTGTTGTATTCCCATTTGCAAACATGATCATCGATATGATCCGCCATCTCAGATGCATGTTGATGGGCAAGAGGTAAAAGTTCGATCTCTTGCAATGATTCTAGCGCTTCTAACTCAGAGCCATCTTCGATGTAGCGCCATAAACGCTCACCTTGTGGCAGTGCAAGGATCAACGGTTTAAGTACTTCACTGCCATAGTTAAGATCAAAGCGGCGGTCGTCACGTTCAAGGTACGCTCGGTATTTGGCGCGTTTTTCCAATGCACGTTCAGCAGGCTTAACGAGGTCTCCAGAAACATGGCTTTCGATATAGCATTGCAGATCGTAGGCTTCATCTTCGAGGGTACTTGCCATAAATGGCTGCTGCATAAAGGCGTCGTCTTCTTGCTCATCATGGTCATGGCTACGGGCAAACAGAGTTTGATAGAGCCAGATAACCGGTTTGTAGCCGCTTAAATCGGCTTCGTCATCGTCGCTCTCGTCATAACTTACAAGTAGCACTGGCTCAGCTTTAAAGCGCTCCACCATCAACTGTTTGAAACTGGCGTATTGGCATGGGTTCTGTTGTAAGTATTCGCCGAGTGGCTGATAAGTGGTGTCGTTGCTGTATGGATCATCCATAAACATTGCCAAGCGAAAGCTAGGGTTATCACACCAAATAAAGGCTTTGATCACCTCTGGGTGCCAGCCATGTTCATTCAAAAACGCGGCGAGGTATTCTTCGTATTGCGTCGCGTGTTCATCGTCCCAGTAAGGCACAAAGAACTGACCGACTAAGTAGGCGTATTGCAGATCGGTTTTTGCCAGCATATACACCGCTTCAATGCCAAATACGCGCATGTCGTCGATCCACATATCGTCGGTATCATTAACGCGGCGCGCGTAAGCAACAATCGCTTTGGCGGTTTCGACTACGGTTGCTTTTAGCTCTGGGTACTGTAGGGCAGCGGCAAACAAAATCACTTCTGAGATATAGACTTCTCGCTGATCGGTAATTTCGTGGGCGTAATAATGGCTGCCACCTTCTTGCCCCATATGCAGGGCGGATTTAAGCAGTTCAAGGTTGT
Source organism: Vibrio ponticus (assembly GCF_009938225.1). Taxonomy (NCBI): domain Bacteria; kingdom Pseudomonadati; phylum Pseudomonadota; class Gammaproteobacteria; order Vibrionales; family Vibrionaceae; genus Vibrio; species Vibrio ponticus. The sequence goes on along the minus strand of NZ_AP019658.1, from coordinate 1,482,624 downwards.
CGCCTGCATCGCTTGGCTGCAAGCGGCGCACACCTTGTGCGTCTTGCTGTTTGAACTCCACATCAAATTGATGTTGGTTAAAAGCCTCACCACTTTTTAATAGCGCTTGATACTGAATGAGTGCAGATTCAATTTGTTCAGGCTGGTGGATATCGAGGGTGATGATTTGGGTTTTATCAAACTGGTTCATGGACCGATACTGCATGATGAAATAACTGCAAATACAGTAATTTAAAATGTTAACGCCGAAAACACGCTTGTAGCAGAAAGCAGAGCTAACGCAGTTAACGGCAGAAAAAACTGCCTTAAGATCCCCATTTTGGTCGAGAAATCAGCAGAGTATTACTGCCATTGCTAAAGTGTTTACAAGGTATCCGCGCTCACAAGGAAGAGGACCATGGGTAAAAAACCGTTGCTGATATTAAGTTTGGCACTGTTGTCGAACCTAACATTTGCTGCTGATGTTGCTGACAGTGTCGCGCCTGAACTCACCAGTCAAATCAATGCAAAACAGAGCGTGACCGCCAAAGAATTTGTGGTTGCTGCGGCGCATCCGTTGGCGGTGGAGGCGGGTTATCAAGTGTTGAAAAGCGGTGGCAGTGCCGCAGATGCTTTAGTGACAGTGCAGACCGTATTAGGCTTGGTTGAGCCGCAATCTTCAGGCTTAGGTGGCGGCGCATTTCTGGTTTACTACAACGCTGAGAAGCAACATCTCACCACCTATGACGGTCGAGAAACTGCGCCGCTAGCCGCAAGACCGGAGCTGTTTCAGGATGAAAACGGCGAGCCACTTAAGTTCTTTGATGCGGTTGTCGGTGGGCGCTCTGTCGGTACGCCAGGTACGGTAAAGCTTCTTGCTGACATTCACCGCCAATACGGTCAGCTTCAATGGGCAAGTTTGCTGAAGCCCGCGATTGACCTTGCAAGAGATGGCTTTGAGGTCTCGGAACGTTTAGCAAGCTCGATTGCGCGTGATAACGAGCGATTAAGCCGCTATCCAGATACCAAGCGTTACTTTTTTACTGAATCCGGACAGCCTTTGCAGCAAGGTAGCCTGTTGAAAAATGCCGAGTATGCTCAGACGCTAGAATTACTGGCGAAAGAGGGCGAGCAAGCCTTCTATCGTGGCAAGATCGCGCAAGATATTGTCAGCAAAGTTCAAGGCATCACGGATAACCCCGGTTCGCTGGCTGTTGAGGACTTTGCTACTTACAAAGTTATCGAGCGAGAGCCAGTTTGTGCACCATATCGTCAGTATCAAGTATGTGGCATGGGACCACCAAGCTCTGGCGCATTAACTGTCGGACAGATCCTTGGCATCACCGCGCACTTTGATCTGAGCAAAATGGGCGCTGATGATCCACAATCTTGGCAGATCATTGGTGATGCCTCACGTTTAGCTTTTGCTGATCGTGGGCGCTATATCGCTGATACGGATTTTGTCCCAATGCCGCATGGCTTGCTTGATCCTGACTACTTGGCAGAGAGAGCTCGTTTGATTCAACAGGGTAAAGCTCTTGAGCAAGTAGAACCAGGCAATCCACCTTGGAACCAGCGAATTGCACAAGCTGATGACCAATCAATTGAGCTGCCAAGTACCACCCATATTGTAATTGTTGATAAGCAGGGCAACATTATCTCCATGACCAGCACGATTGAAAATGGCTTCGGTTCACGGGTGATGAGCAACGGTTTTCTGCTTAATAACGAACTGACTGACTTCTCGTTTGCTTCACACAAAAATGGTTACCCAATCGCCAATCGCGTTGAGCCGGGCAAGCGCCCACGTTCGTCAATGGCGCCAACCATTGTGATGAAAGAGGGCAAACCCTATATGGCACTGGGCTCGCCGGGCGGTTCTCGTATCATCGGGTATGTGGCACAAACGCTTATCGCCCACTTTGAGTGGGGCATGGACATCCAACAGGCGATCAATATGCCTCGTATGCTCAACCGTTTTGGCAGTTATGATTTGGAGCAAGGTACTGACGCGGAGAAGCTTAAACCGGCACTTGAGGAGATGGGCTACAAGGTCGATATTCGTGATTTGAATTCCGGTCTGCAAGGTGTGGTGTTTACCGAAGGTCAGATGATAGGTGGCGCTGATCCAAGGCGAGAAGGCATCGTGTTGGGTGATTGATTACGTTGATCTGAAAGCTAGGTTTGGGCATCAAGAACCGAATGGTTTGGATAAATGGATGAGGGAGCAGTGAGTCTTCCTCATTGTCTGACTTACAAATTAACATTTGTCTGATTTGGTGATTAATTGTTATGTTATAACATAACTAAAAATCATCAATGCTTTTACCCATGAACAAAATCAGACTGACATTAGTAGCGGTTGCGCTTAGTGCATTTGCAGTTGCAGCGCTTATTTCCGAGCAGCCGATTGAGCCAGAGCCTGCAGCACCAATTAAAGTCACCGCTTATCAACCTGTCACTAAAGCCGCGAATAGTTCCGCATCGGATCAACCAATACGGGTTCACTACTTTGTAAAAGTGGGCGATACCCTCAGTGGCATTTTTTCCGACTGGAATCTTCCCTATACAGATTTGCAGCAGATACTCTCAGTAGACCATGCGACCTTGCAACTTGATACCATTAAGCCGGGTGACTATTTAGAATTTTCACTCGATAAACAGACAAGACGACTCAATAGTCTGACTTACCATATTAGTTTGGTAGAGAAAGCCATTTATAGCCGGGAGCAAAATGGGGAGTTTGGTTACCAATTTACTGAGTCTCCCTCGACGTGGCGTGAGAACCTTTATTCGGGAAGTGTTGATGGCAGCTTTTCCTTATCTGCACATAAACTTGGGCTTTCTTCTAAGCAGATCGCGAACATAACTCGAGTATTGAAAGATAAGCTCAATTTCTCTCGCGCGTTAAGGGCAGGGGATCGCTTTGATGTATTAGTCAAAGAGCAATATCTTGGCGAACATGCGACTGGTAACAGTGAGATTCAAGCGATTTCATTTAAGCTAGCGCATGGAGAAGTAGCGGCTTTTCTTGCAGAGGACGGGCGGTTTTACGATCGCGAAGGTAATAGTTTGGAGCGTGCGTTTAACCGTTATCCAATTGACAAGCAGTATCGCCGAATTACCTCACCATTTAATCCCAAGCGTAAACACCCCGTCACAGGTAGGGTGACGCCACATAATGGTACAGATTTCGCCACCCCAGTTGGCGCTCCGATATATTCAATCGGCGATGGCAAAGTGATCGGGGTGAGAAATCATCCTTATGCGGGCAAATATTTGGTGATTGAGCACAACAGTGTCTACAAAACGCGTTATCTGCATCTGGATAAGTTTCTGGTTAAGAAAGGGCAATATGTTCAACGCGGTCAAAAAATTGCGCTGTCTGGGGCGACCGGTCGTTTAACTGGACCACATCTGCATTTTGAAGTGCTAGTGCGTAATCGCGCTGTTGACCCAATGAAAGCGGATCTGCCGCTTGCTTCATCAGTGTCTGACGCTGATAAGCCTGCTTTTATCGCGAGGGTTAAAGCCTTTGATCAACGGTTACTTGAGAATAGATCAGGTTAGATAGAGATAGAAAAACAGCAACTCATTGAGTTGCTGTTTTGTCTTAAGTGATTTGAAATTTGAAAGACTAGTGGATTAACTGGTTTAGTCGAAAATCATTTAGCCGAAGATCACTGTGTACAGGAAGCCTGCGCCAATCGCCATACTTAGAATAACCACTAGGAATGCCGCAATCATTTGGTTCTTGAAGATAGACTTAAGCAAGATAACTTCTGTCAAACTTGCACCCGCACTACCGATAATCAACGCCATTACTGAACCCAACGCCATGCCTTTTTGTACCAATGCTGCACTTAGTGGGATGACCGCTTCAGCACGAATGTACAAAGGAATACCAATTACAGCCGCTACAGGAATCGCATACCATTTACCTGCACCAGCGTATTCCGCGATTAGGTCAGTTGGAATAAAGCCGTAGATAAATGAGCCAATCGCAATACCTAACATTAGGTAAGGCAGTACTTGTTTAAAGTCTTTCCAAGTTGAAAGCCAAATACGCATCCAACGGCTTGGTTGTTTGGTTTCAACCATAGTTGCAGTCGCGGTACCGTCAGTTGAGCAACAAGATACTTTCACTTCAGGCTCTGGTTTTGAACTTGTGCAGCAGCTAGTCGGTGCAGGTACAGGCTCAGATTTAGTGCAACAAGACGTTGCCGCTTCTACTGCTGGTTTGCTATCGCCACAGCTTGATTTGCTAGAGCAGCTTGATGCATTCGCAGATTCGTAAGCTTCAGGTTTTACGTAACGCTCAAAGCCCAGTTTTTCTAACACATAACCCGCCACAACCGATACTGTCATTGCGATAGCAAAGTAGAACAACGCCACTTGCCAGCCAAACGTCACTACGAATAGACCAATAATTACTGGGTTAAGTAGTGGGCTTGCGAATAGAAACACCATCATCGGACCAAAACCAGCACGCGCACGTAGCAAGCCTTTTAGGAAAGGGATGGTTGAGCACGAGCAGAACGGTGTAATAGAACCTAATAGTGCCGCGATAAAGTAACCTTTACCGTTTCGCGAACTTAGGATCGATTGGATCTTTTCTGGGGTTAGAAATTCTTGCAACACACCTACGATGTAGCTGATTGCTAGGAATAGAATAATCAACTCTACCGCTAAAAACGCGAACATGTCTAGGGCGTCGCGTGCCATTGTCATCAATTCATTACTCATAGGAGCCTCAAATTCAGTTTAATTTCGAAGTTTCTCGAATTATAGAAATATCTCGGTAATGATCAAGTGTTATTTCGATAAAATTCGAAATAATTTTATTAGGGATAGCTAATAAACTTGTCTTTTTTAGGGTGATTGTTTTTAAAATCAGTTGGATAGTGGTTTTTTGGGTTCTGTTTGAGCTTGAGTATTGCTGTATGTCCCGTTTAGTCGATAGACTCAAACTTTGTCATTCCACGCGAAGGCGGGGAATCTAGCTTTTGTTTTTTGATTCGGTGACTTAGTTAGTGGGTATGTCCCGCTTAGTAGTGTGTTGCTCTCTTTCACTCTGCGACAAGCGGTCCAGTTACTCTTTGTCTTACCAAAGAGTAACCAGAAAGGCGCTTTAGTCTGCTGGTGTGGTCCGGTCGGTTTTAGGCGTTCCCGACGCCGAAAACCTAAAAATGCTGTCCTGCATTTTTACCTAGTTAAGTGCTGAACTGAAACATTGTCATTCTCGTGACCGCGGAATCTTGTTTTTGGATTCTGTCTGAGCTTGAGTATTGCTGTATGTCTCGATTAGTTGTCTATTACTCTTTGTCTTGCCAAAGAGTAACCAGAAAGGCGCTTTAGTTTGCTGGTGTTATCCGGTCGGTTTTAGGCGTTCCCGACGCCGAAAACCTAAAAATGCTGTCCTGCATTTTTACCTAGTTGAGTGCTGAACTGAAACATTGCAGTTGTCGTGAATGCGCGAATCTGGCTTCTTAGTTTTTTTGATGAGTCTTGGTTGTTCGATTGCTTGACAAGAACACCTCAAAGCAAGATAGTTAATCAAAAGTAACTACTTTTGATTGAGAATAAGTGAAGATGAGCAATTTAACGCAAGTCATTGATAGGTTTTACCATGATATGGCAATCAATGACCTGAGAATCATGAATGGTTCCTTAGAAAAATCCAAGTTGAGTTACCACAGCATCTTATATCTGGACATTATTATGGGCTATCCAGGAAAGTACACTGCTTCTGAAATCGCAGATTTACTGATGGTTGCTCGCCCAGCGGTAACACAAAAAATAAATGCTTTAGAGAAGCTCAATCTAATCAAGAAAGTTCAATGTAGTAGTGATAAAAGAAAACACTATTTACACCCAAACTTAGCAACATTCCCCGAAAAAGGACAATACAACCAAACTGATGATTGGGTGGAATCCAAACTTAAAGAGGCTTATTCACAAAAGGAACTTGATAAATTTTGTGAAATATTAGGGTTTGTTGGAAATCTGTATAAAGAAAAATAATTGAGGTTGATTGATCTATGGACATCACACAGCACAACAGTACCGCTTGGGACAAAGATGATGGGTTTGAAGAGTGGAAGCAACCTGTGTCATCTGACGTAATTAACGACGCAAGAAATGGGATTGCAGAAGTTCTTCTGACTAACTCCAAACCAGTACCTTCTGATTGGTATATGCCCATAAAAGGTAAAAAGCTGCTATGTCTCGCTTCTGGTGGGGGACAACAAGCACCGGTATTCGCTGCAATGGGAGCAAATGTCACAGTAACGGATATGAGTCTAGGTCAACTCAACAAAGATAGAATGGTCATGGAGAGAGAGAATCTCAGCATGGAAATAATTCAAAGAGATATGTGTGATCTTTCAATATTCGATGACGAATCATTCGATATTGTTTTTCATCCTATATCAAACTGTTTTATTGGAAACCCCAATCTTGTTTGGTCAGAGTGTTATCGAGTCTTAAAAAAGGGTGGTTTATTACTATCAGGATTTGTGAACCCATTACTGTATCTTTTTGACTTAAAAGGTATGGAGAAAGGTGAGTTGAAAATCACAAACACTATTCCGTATTCAGACATAGAGCAGCTATCCAAGGCTGAACTTGAAGAAAGAATTAGTAACAATGATACGCTCGAGTATGGTCATTCTCTTGAAACACAAATAGGCGGGCAAACAGCAGCAGGCTTTGCAATCATTGGCATGTATGAAGACATCAGCCATGACGATGTTCTAGATAAACACATAAAAAGTAGTATGGCGACCAAGGCAATCAAACTCGCCTAGTGGGTCAGAACTAGCTGTGAGTTAGTGTGTTGGTTTCTTTTGTTTTTTGTTTATTCGACGAGTTAGTTAGTGGGTATGTCCCGCTTAGTAGTGTGTCGCTCTCTTTCACTCTGCGACAAGCGGTCCAGTTACTCTTTGTCTTGCCATGATGATTTGCCACTCATGCGCTTTTGAGCGATAGACTCAAACTTTGTCATTCCACGCGAAGGCGGGGAATCTAGCTTTTGTTTTTTGTTGATTCGGTGACTTAGTTAGTGGGTATGTCCCGCTTAGTAGTGTGTCGCTCTCTTTCACTCTGCGACAAGCGGTCCAGTTACTCTTTGTCTTGCCGTTATGGTTTGCTACTCATGTATTTTTGAACGATAGACTCAAACTTTGTCATTCCACGCGAAGGCGGGGAATCTGGCTTTTGTTTTTTTGATTCGGTGACTTAGTTAGTGGGTATGTCCCGCTTAGTAGTCTGTTGGTTTCTTTTGCTTCGCAGCAAGCGGTCCAGTTACTCTTTGTCTTCCCCAAGAGTAACCAGAAAGGCGCTTTAGTCTGCTGGTGTGGTCCGGTCGGTTTTAGGCGTTCCCGACGCCGAAAACCTAAAAATGCTGTCCTGCATTTTTACCTAAGATGATGCATATTTTTGGCTGTGTAGAGGAGTCTTTTTGTAAGTAAATGGGCGACCAGTATAGAAGCATGGTTATAACTCAGATTTGCCCCTTTTCGTGTCAGTGACACTCAACATTGCCATCCTCAGTGATTCTATTTACCATATTTTTTCTCATGCCTCAATTGCAATGAAATTATTATTGTCCGTACACATAACTAATGTTAAACCAATCAATCGGCGTGAAGATAAGAAATTTCATAGAGACGGTAGTACTAATCTAGGGGAAAGGTCAGAGGCACTCTAATGTAATATCTTATGTATATGGTTTGCTAATAAAGAAAACCATTATTTATCAATTGTTTAATTGGCAAGTAATGAATAAGAAGAGTTTTTTGGTATGACTATCATTTAAAACATGACTTTCTTTAATTTGATTCACAATTTATTAATCACAATAAATATAATGATTGAAAACATATTCACTTAAGTTATGTTTGCGTCCTAGTGATGCGCATCATTGATAATAGATAGTTCTTTTAAATTCAATCAGGGAAATCAAAAACATGAAAGAGTTAAGCCTTAATGAGTCGAAGCTAGTCGTTGGTGGCGGTTGGTTTGATGATGTTAAAACAGTTGCAAAAGCAGTTGTTAAAAGACAACCGATACGCCTTGCTTTTCATTCAAGAAAGCTAAATAGTAATGAGGATAAAGAATTGCGTAAATTAAGACGCTCAGACCATGCTAAGCGAGAAGGCCGAACTCAACGCGGAAGTGGCGGTCGCTTAATTGAAAACTAGGTAATTAAACAGAGGGTGATTTATGTCACCCTCTATAATATAGAACGCATCTTTAGGTAAATAAATTGTTCGCTATCACATTGGTTAAAAAATTCACAACTGCTATTGTTAACGTTTTCAGTTGTGGTTTGATTGCTACTCTGCATGATAAAAAACATGGGGTTATTTGTGCTATTCTTCTCAGTATAACTTCTATAATATCCCATAATAAATATTTTTTTTCATTTGATTTATTTTTGGTTTCAATGTTCTTTCAGTTTTTGATTGTGATGTTTTTATTTTTTAGCGGTTTTTTTGTCTCTGTGAAGGCGAAAAATACAAGTGAGTTTAAGTATCCTCTAGTTTGGTTAAATACAGTCCTATTATTAATGCTATACATATTTCCTGTATCGACTTTGGAAGTTATGCAGGGACAGGGGGTAAGTATGGAGCCTACCGTTTCAGAGGATAATATTATCTTTCTTATCAAATTATCCGAACAAGACCAAATAAGTAGAGATGATCTGGTTTCGTTCGAAAGAGATTTAGATATTCCATATATGAAAAGGGTGGTTGGTTTACCTAAAGATAGGTTAGAGATTGATGGAGATAGAATATATATTAATAGTAAATTAGTGGGATATATACTTGATAAAAAACACCAGAGAACCCTAATGACTGAGATTCCTGAAGGAAGTTATTTTGTCTTGGGTGATAATCCAGTAAACTCAATAGATTCACGAGAATTTGAAGAGATTTATATAAATAGAATGGCGATAAAATCAAAAGTATTAGGTTATTTATAGATTGAAGCGGATTATAAAATCATATCACATCAAATATTTCACTGTGCGTTTTATTAAGTTTGAATATCCTATTTACATGCCAGTTTAAGACTAACCTTTGACTAGAGTGTATATTTGGAGTGGAGAATTGTGTGTACTTTTTCTTGTTGATCATAATGTTTATTAATTTTCATATGTAAAATACATGCACCATAAGTTATTGACCAGAGGTTAATGTAATGTTTTTTTTGGTTGGTTTTTTGTTTTTGAAATTAGTTATGTTATATGCAAACGGAGTTATAGTTTAACCTCTTACCTTTGTTTAGGGATGGTTAATACTTTGGTTAATATGTTTAGAGAAGAGATATATCAGTATAAAAAACAAAGAAATATGGGTAAGGTAATAATTAAACAATCATTTTCAACTCATATTATAGCAATTTCTTTACTCACCCTACTAATTGCGGCATTCTACTTATTGAGTACATCAACATATGCGCGTAAAGAGACTGTGTCCGGTTACCTGGTTCCAGAAAAAGGTACAGTTCGCATTCACAGTAATCGTACAGGCGTTGTGGACCAAATCTTAGTATCTGAGGGTGAGTTAGTAAAATCTGGTGATATGTTAGTTAAAGTTAGAAATAGTGAAAGTTTAACCAATGGCATTGAGCTATCTGATGAACTTATAAGCCAGATTACATCCCAAATTGAATCTATAGAGCACCAGGTGAATGCTAAAAACCAACTTTATATAAGTGAAATTGTTGGCTTGGAAATTCAAATAAATAAGCTAGAAGACTCAAAGAAAGTAATTGAAAATACAATACTTACAGATCAAAATAAACTAATTCTGTCTCGCTCTAATTTTCAAAAATCTAAAAAATTGCATGAAAATGGTCATATTTCTAAATCTACATTGGATGAGATTAATCAACTTTATTTAGATACTCAAGTGGCTTTGAATGTTTCTCAAGGGGAAAAATTACAAGTTGATATGGAGATCAACAATCTTAAATCAAATCTTGTTCGTTTACCTCATACGCATGAAGTGGAAATGGCATTGCTAGAGCGTCAAGTGTCAGAGCTGGAATCGCAGTTATTACAATTGAATAATCAATTTGAATTTGTTGCTAAAGCTCCTGAAGCTGGCTACATCACTGGCATTAGAGTTAATAATGGTAGTCCGGTCACTCAAGCAAGACCTATTCTAAGTATTATACCTATAGATTCACCGTTGCACTTGGAACTCTTATTGCCTAGTCGTTCTATTGGTTTTATTGAGGCTGGAAATACTATAAATGTAAGATTTGATGCATTTCCATATCAAAAATTTGGACTCTTAAAGGGAACCGTTTCACATATTGATAAGTCGATCTTATTACCAAATGATACAAACTCCCCCCTTAATATCAATCAAGCTATGTATCGAATTCAAGCAAAAATTGATTCGCAATCTATCACTGCTTATGGGAAGCAGTTTCCTCTTAAGGCTGGAATGTTGGCTCAAGCAGATATCGTCCTTGAGAAAAGGACACTACTAGAGTGGTTTTTAGAACCTATTTTCTCCATCAAAGGCAAATTGTAAAGAATCAACCACAAGACACTCGACACTGGAATATTTATTACGGATGAGCATAACAACCAATCAAGATGATTTAGCTAATAGAATCGGAACACAACCTCATGAACTCATTACCTTTACCAACTCACGTTCTGTGCCTCTCATTTTACAAACAGAAGTCACCGAATGCGGTTTAGCTTGTGTGGGAATGATAGCTTCTTATTTTGGACATAAAGTAAATCTTCCTGCCTTAAGAAATATTTACCATATTGGCAGTCATGGAATGAGCTTAAATGATATTTCAGATGTTGGGAGCAAACTTGGTCTTTCAAGCAGAGCTTTAAAGTGTGATCTTGACGAACTTGGCGAATTAAAAGTTCCAGCAATCCTACATTGGGATCTCGACCATTTTGTAGTTCTAACTTCAGTTAAAAGAAATAGAATTTATATTAATGACCCAGGTGTAGGTAAACGGATTTTAACATTAGATGAAGCAAGTAAGCATTTTACAGGTATCGCATTAGAATTAACGCCAGTTTCGACTTTCAAGAAAGTTGATGATCGTATTCTAATGAAAGTTAATGACTTATGGAAGAATATGGTTGGACTAAAAAGAAGCCTCACTTCACTTCTCTTTATTTCGTTAGTTTTGCAGTTCCTACTTTTGACCACACCATATTACACTCAATGGATAGTAGATAAGGTCTTATTGACAAGCGATACTTCACTTTTGCTTGTGTTAGCTATAGCCTTTAGCATTATTGTTGCTCTACAGGTAGCAGTTCAAACGTTCCGATCTTGGGTTGTTATACGTATTTCCAACAATCTTAGCATTCAAATGGGCGCGAACTTATTTCATCATCTTATTCGTCTTCCAATAGATTATTTTCTAAAGCGCCATTTTGGGGATATCTCATCAAGATTTGGATCATTATCAAATGTACAAGAACTACTAACTAATGGGATTATTGAGGTAGTTGTAGATGGCTTAATGGCGATTTTAATATTGGTTATGATGTTCCTGTATTCGCCATTGCTAACTTGCATAGTTATAGTTGTATTGATATTGGCTTTTGCAATTCAATGGGCTTTTTACTTTCCCAGCAGACGTATTCAAGAAGAGTTGATCAATGAAGAGGCTAGGGAGCAATCAGCGTTTTTAGAAACACTAAGAGCAATGCAAACAATAAAACTATATAACCAAGAAAACCATCGTTCAAGTCTGTGGCTAAATCGAAATGTCGATGTAATCAACTCTAGCATCAGACTTGCTAAACTAGATCTTTCTGAAGCTGCATTAATAAAAATCATCTCTGGTTTGGAGATGATCTTCGTTCTGTATTTTGGGGCGCTAGCGGTGATTGAACAGTCACTAACGGTAGGTATGTTATTGGCATTCATCGCATATAAATCAATGTTTAATAATAGTGTGTATCAACTGATTGACCTATTTTTTGATTTTAAATTTTTAGGCTTACACTTAGAAAGACTGTCGGATATAACACTTCATAAACAGGAGGATGATAATAAAGATTACGTTGCTGTCGGTCAAACTCTCCAAGGCAAACTTAGCGTAAACAATCTTTCATTACGTTATTCTCAAAACTCAGACTATGTGTTTGAAAACATCAGTTTTGAAGTTATGCCCGGTGAGTCCGTCGCCATCGTAGGTCCGTCTGGGTGTGGTAAATCAAGCCTGATGAAAGCAATGCTACGGATATTGGAATATGAGCAAGGTTATATCACTTTTGATGGTGTTGATATTAACCGTTTCAATTTAAGCGATTACCGCTCAAAGATAGGCACGGTTATGCAAGATGACACATTACTGTCTGGTTCTCTACTTGATAATATTACGATGTTTGATGCTAACTATGATGAGCATCATTTACAACGGTGTTGCGAGGTAGCCTGTTTAGATAATTTTTTAGAGCAGCTTCCAATGGGCATTAACACTTTAGTTGGTGATATGGGGAGTTCGCTATCCGGTGGTCAAATTCAGAGAGTGTTACTAGCGCGAGCTCTTTACGGAAGCCCAGATGTTTTGTTATTAGATGAGTCAACGAGTAATCTAGACCAAAAAACACTACTAGAGATTAATGAGAATATAACAGCCCTAAATATTACACGCATTTTAATCGCACATAGACCTGAAACAATAGCATCTGCAGATAGAGTTGTTCAGTTATGCTTTGATGATGATTGAAACCATTCGTTGGCACATGTTGTATTATGATTTAGTTCCTTATATTTGGTGACTGAACAAAGTGTGGTCTCAATTGTGTGATTCATAGAGATGGTTTCAATTTTCTTAGCTGAAGATCAAGCTTGTAATTCTGCTCTTGAAACCGCTCTTTCTCGATCTGGTATTGCTGAGATACCTCTTCAGACAAAGGAGTTTGATCAGATATCTCAGTAATCCTGTCTATCGGGGCTAGCCTATTTAACGAGCTGTGGGGGCGTTCCCAGTTGTAGTAGTGTTGCCTTCAGCTAGTAGCAGATCCAGCTCTTCCAGCCCCACGGAGACATCTATAGTCGGATAGAACTCACTTTTATCTGTTTTCTGAGAGCGTTCCACTTTGCCATTCAAGTGAGGTGAGCCTGGTTTATTTGGGCGAAACTATGATTCCATAGATCATTAATTGTTTCTGGACTTTCTCAGCAAAGAATTCACGCCCTCTGTCCGTCTGAATACGGTGGATAGGAAATGGCATCTCTTCCACGACACAATCAATAAAATCGACAGTATTTGCTGCTGTGCGCCGAGAGTAGCACCTCAGAACCCGATAGCGAGAGCAGTCATCAATAGCTGTGTACTGATAAACTCCAGGCGCTATTTTACATGTGTCCATCTGGACTCTATCACATGGAATTGGGCGCTCATATCTTTGGAAATCTTTTTTGCGCCGGTAAGTTACGATGGATTTGACTGATGCTTCAAATAAAACTTTATGGAGTGTCGCGGTGCTTAGGTGCATTTGGTGAAGTCGGATTAATTCCGTTTGTAAACGCCGCGCCCCTAAATTGCGTTTCTCACGCATCGTAAGGATCAATGCTCTTAGCTCATCAGTGACTTTAGTATCTGGAGATGAATGAGGGCGTCTGCTCTGGCTTTCCAGACCAGCTATTCCACTCTTCTTATATCGCTTAGCCCACTTGCGTAATGTTGGTCTGGAAATACCACAGCGTCGACATACGAGACCTGCGCCACCACATTCCTCATACATTTTTACCCACTGTAGTCTCTGTTGGATTTCTCTGTCCATAGACACCCAGTATAGTTAAAAGGATGTCTATGAATCACACACCTCAATTCTGTCTCAGATAAGGCCGCGTGCAAGCATTTAAGAGTGATTTTAGGCGCTTGGTGTTTTCTATTTTATTGAATCGTTGGGTTTCGTGTTTACGGTGGTAAGGTTTAGTTTCGTGATAGCGTTGCTCAAACCTTAATGCGGTGTCACTTTTCCATACCCAACCTAATCCGTAGTTTTCTAATTTAGCAAAATCGCTGACAAACTTATGCCCAAAAACGATTTAGCCAATACAACCACTACAATAAGCAAAAATGCAGGATAGCATTTTTAGGTTTTCGGCGTCGGGAACGCCTAAAACTGGCTGGACAACGCGTGCTATACAAAAGCGCCTTTCTGGTTACTCTTTGGTAAGACAAAGAGTAACTGGACCGCTGACACTGAGCTAAAGTGATCGACAGACTTTTAAGCGGGACATAACCTCTTGACCAACTAACCCACTAGACCGATCAAAACCGAGATTTCCGCCTTCGCGAAAATGCCCTACTTTTAGTCCCACAACAAACAACCCCACGCTTTAAGATTGCATTTAAACGACATTTCGACTATTGTGGAAATATATCGAAAATCGGAGAACACAATGGAACTAGAATGCGTTGCTAAAGCCCTTAAAGAGCTTGGGCATCCGACTCGCTTGTCGATCTACAAAAGCGTCGTCAAAGCGGGTCATCAAGGTATTGCAGTAGGTGGCTTACAAGAGCAGTTGGATATCCCAGGTTCAACGCTATCACACCATATTGCGAGCTTGGCATCTGCTGGTTTGATTAGTCAACGTCGCGAAGGTCGCACCCTGTTCTGTGTCGCTGAATATCAGTGTTTGGAAGGTGTGATTGGCTTTCTGCAAGCTGAGTGTTGTGCAGATGAAAAGTGTCAGTAATTCGCTGAATCTTGATGAGGTTTGGCGTCAGTATCAGCATTCGTTAAAGGCGTTTTTGCACAGCAAAGTCGCCAATGAGGCAGATGTTGAGGACTTGCAACAAGAGATCTTGATAAAAACCTATCAAAGCTTGGCGGATGTACAAAGCGAATCCAGTGTGAAGTCTTGGTTATTCCAGTTGGCGCAGCGAACCATCATCGATTTTTATCGCAAGCGTGCTCGTACTCAGCGTGATAGTGATCTTCAAGCGGATGATTTGTGGTTTGAACAAGCTCCAGAAAGTGTTGAGCAAGAACTGGCAAATTGCATTGCGCCATTTATTCAGGCTCTACCTGACTCGAGTGCTGAACTTCTCGGTAGTGTTGAGCTAGAGGGCGTGAGTCAAAAAGAGTTGGCTGAGCAGCAAGGTGTTAGCTACTCCACCCTGAAATCTCGCGTGCAAAAGAGCCGCACAGAGCTGAAAAAGCTGTTTGAAGAGTGCTGTGAGCTCGAGTTAGACAAACACGGTAACGTGGTCGACTACTATCCAAAAGGCAAAGGGTGTTCCCATTGCTAAAAGCCCCGCTTAAAAAGCGGGGCTTTGCTACATCAAAACATACCTGTATTAGATAATGAGTTACAGCTTAAAGCTACCCACCATGCTGTCTAGGCGTTGTGATAGATCTTTAAGTTCCGCACTGGCTAGCGCCAACTCTTCAGCGGTGCTGGTGGTGGCTGAGTTAATCGCATTGATTTCATCAATGTTGCTATTGATGGTGTAAACCACGGTCGATTGCTCTTCTGTTGCCGTCGCCACTTGCGTATTGCGATCCGAAATATCGTGGATGCGTTCTGAAATGCTGCGCAGCACATCAACCGCTTCGTCAGATGACGCAACCCCTTCATGAGTCACCGCTTTACCTGCTTCCATCGCCATTACGGCATCTTTCGCATCGCTTTGTAGCTGGTTAATCATCTTTTGGATTTCATCGGTTGATGATGCTGTGCGGCTGGCTAGATTGCGTACTTCATCGGCAACGACGGCAAATCCACGACCTTGTTCGCCTGCGCGCGCCGCTTCGATTGCTGCATTCAGAGCGAGTAGGTTGGTTTGGTCGGAAATATCACGGATCACATCGAGAATTGAACCGATCTCTTGAGTGGTTGATGCAAGCTGCTCAATCACCTGACCTGTGTTATCAATATCCAACGCTAAGCGGCTTATCGCCTCTTTGGCGGTGTTTACAACGCTTTGACCCACTTGGGTGTTGTCTGACGCAAGAGTTGCTGTTTCAGCGGCTGTAGCTGCGTTAGACGCGATTTCGCTGATGGTTGCCCCCATCTGGTTAATCGCGGTGACTAACTGAATGGTTTGGTCATGCTGCTGTTGGCTATTATCGTGTGTAGAGTGAGCGCGATCCGATACGCTATCCGCCGCCACTTGCAATGCATGACTGGTGAACGCCACTTCTTTCATCGATTGGTGAATTTTATCAATAAAGCCGTTAAAGCCTTCTGAAAGCTGACCGATTTCATCACGACTTTTCACTTCAATGCGTTGTGACAGGTCGCCGTCACCTTTGCCAAGGTCGCTAAAACGTTGTGCAAGAGAACGAATTGGACGCGTGATGCTATTGGCTAACAGTAAACCCATAAAGATAAAGATTGCGGCGATAACCGCCGTTGTCATCACCATCTCTTTCGCAACATCGGCAAGGTCTGCGAATACTTCGTTTACTGGCACTACGCCAACTACATACCAATCCATTGATGGCACATAAGCGCTAGAAACGAATACGCGTTGCCCTTGGTAATCCGCCTCAATCAAATTGAAGTGGTGCTTATTAAGCAAATTGGTCGCGTTGGCGCCATAGAGTCGAGAAAGTGTTGAGTCTGCCATCGAGCGATCGCGATGAATTTTTACCGCACCTTGCGCATCGGTTAGAAACACAAAGCCAGTTTGCTCAATTTTAAAGTTGTTGAGCAGAGAAACCATGTCGTCCATCGATTTTGATAGACCCGCCATGGTTAGACCATGCACTAATTGGAAGTTGGCAAACATCTTCACTTCACCAGTCGGCTCTTGGAAAATACTCACAGAGGTCTGTTTGCCTGATTGGGTGAAACCAAAAAACCAGCCATCTTGCTGCTGATTCAGTTGGCGTAAGAAGCCATTTTGGTTCCAGTAGTACGCGGTTTGGCGGTTAGCCACCGAGGCATCATTCAGTTGATATTGCTGGCGAACATTGTTGAGTTCTTTTACCAACATTGCTTGAGTAGTGGTGTCTATTTCATTGCCATCAACAGCGTGTTTAATAAACTCATTGTTGGTGAGTTGTTCCGCTGCGAGTAGCATTTCGCTCACTTCGCGATCGATTTGGCTGCTGATGTCATCCAGCAGTGATGGCAGTTCCACGTCGATCAGATGGTGCTCGATTACACTGCGAGATTGATTGTAGGCAAGAACGCCCATGATGATCGTTGATGCGAGCACAGCGAAAGTGATCCCGGCAACAACCTTTTGTTTGATGCTAATTGAATTCAACTTCATTGGTTCATCTACCTTGTTATAGCGTGTCATATGGTGATGATTGGGTTCGCCTGCTTACCCTAATAGGCGGTCATCCGTTCGTAGATAGTTCCAATACGCATAAGGTAACGGCAGGTTGTTTCATTTCTTTACAAAAAAATGAGATCTAACTGTTGTAGGAGAGTGTGGTGATTTGCACCTTGCTCACCAAAGAGGGAGGGGCAGTAAGTGCGATAAGGTGAGGATGACATACAAGCCGAGCTTAATCTCGGCTTGTGTGTGTTAGTTATTTAGAAACGCTTTGTCTAATCTATCGATGGTGATAGTTAAGGCATCAACGCCCAATTTGGCGGTCGATTTTTCTACTTTTGATAGCTCGGTATACATCAAAAGTAGTTCGGTTTCATCGAGATGCTCTGCGTGCAGCAGCAACTCTTTGTACTTAATTAAGCGATATTGAGATTGCTTCAACGCGGTATGAGTATCTTGTTGTTTGCTTAGTGCTCTCAGTTCCACATATGCAACCAGATCTGCTATGTTTTTTTGCAAATTGCAAAGGTCGTTTTCGCAACTTGCATCAAAGCTGTTCTTTTCTTTTTCCATGCTTAGCCAACGTTTCCACATCTAAGTGATTAAAAAGTTGGGCTATTTTGGGTTGATGCGGGGCGGGGTAAACATCACCTAGTTAACATGGTCTAGTTATTGCCTTTATTAGGTCAAATATGTCCGTTTAGGGGAGTGATTATGATAGATCCTATTGTGCAAGTGATTACAACCCGCAGAAAACTTGCCAAGTTAACACGTCAGCAAATGGCGGATGTCGCCGGAATGAGTTTGAAGACTTATCAGCGTATTGAGCGTGGAGAGTCCGATATGAAGATTTCCCAATATCGTTCGATCATCCGTGCATTGAACTTAACCGATTTAGATATTGCACTCGATGTCAAAGAGATCCAGCCATTTACCAACGCTGATTTGTTGGCTGCTGCTCGCTTACTGAGCCCAGAAGCGCAAGCGATGCTGGTGCGTTTTATTATGCAAGTGACGAAAAAGTAGTGATGTGACCATTGTGGTCACACGGTAAAAGTTGTTTTAAGCGTTAGTCCATTTAAGCCACTACCATTGATATATCGACGATAGCTAGGAGTAATATTAATGAAGTGGCAACAAGCCGTTTGGCTAGTGATATTTTTACTCTCTTCTCCTCTCTGCCTTGCCAAGGCAGAGCAAGCGTCTGACACTGAAGATTCTGCTTCCTTAGTGAATGTTAACGTATCACTCGAACTCGATGGTATTGAGCGCTCTCTTGATGCGACTAGAGGTTCACTAGATCAAATTGGTCTCGCATTGGAGAAGATATCGACAAGCGACAATTTGACTGAGCAGCAAAAGCAGGTGCTTGGGCATACTCTCGAAAATCTCGATCAATTGGTATTACTTTCAAGAGAGTCGATTGAGCAACTGCCAACGGCGTTCAATCAAACCAGTGCCAAGATGGTATCAACCAGTCAGAAGTTTATGGATGATTTACAGACTAAGATCATCATCGTCGCTGTGGTGATTGGTTTATTACTGGTGGTTGCGCTGGCAGCCATTTATTGGTTTGTTTTACGCCCATTGCAACATGGACTGGTTACCGCAACCACCAACATCTCCTCAATGGCAAAAGCGATTCAAGTTACCGCTCAGGAGCTAGAGTCGAGTACACAACAGCAGCAAGTGATCATGCAGCAACTTAACCAGCAACAGTTTCATCAGCAATCCAGTCACCCATCCGATCATCAACCCAATCATCAACGAATGAATAAGTCTGATTAAAATTTGATCTTTGTGGCGTGAATTTGTAGGCTGAACTGATACTTACATCACTGTTGTATTGAGTAGTGTTATGACTGTCCGTTATTGCTCAAATTGTGGAAAAACATGTGAGCACAAAGAAATCATAAAACAGAAACCTTCACCTTATGGCAAAAGTCGTAAAGAGCAGTTTAAAGCTTTTTTGTCTGGCTTCTTTTCCGCAGCCACTTTGAGTGCGCCATTAGCTTCATTGGATCTGATTGATCGCTATGAGCAGTGTTCTCATTGTCAGCATATGACGCTAGACAACAAGGGCGAAGAGTTTCAATAGCTGTAGTAATAGCTTTAGTTACACGAAATAGTGAGAGACAAGGAGAGTGTCATGAGTTACCCAATTGAAGGGAAATGTCAGTGTGGTCAGGTAACCTATCAACTTAAAGCCGCACCGCAGATGGTGGCAGCTTGCCATTGTACAGAGTGTCAAAAGCTTGCGACTGCGCCGTTTAGCGTGACAGCGGTAGTGAAAGCAGAAGATATTGAATTTAGCGGCGAGATGGGTGAGTGGAGTCGCCCAACTGACAGCGGTAATATCAATGCCGCGAAGTTCTGCACGGGTTGTGGCAACCGCATTTACCACCTCAATCCGCAAGAGCCTCAGCTGATCAAACTCAAGCTTAAACCGGTCGCGCTTGAAGATGATTCTATCTTTGAACCTAAGGTGCATGTGTGGGTAAAAGAAAAGGTTTCTTGGTATCAAATCCCTGAAGGCGTTAAAGCCTTAGATGGTCAACCTTAGGCGGTCAGCCTTAGAAAGTAAAACAGCGTCGCTAAGGACGCTGTTTTGTTTGAGAGAGCGAGTCAGATTAGATCTTAAATTTATTCAACTCTTGATGCAGTTCGGTGGCACCGTGAGAGAGCTCATGGCTGATTTCAACCGATTGCGTCATGGTATCCATCACATCCACTGCGGTGTCGTTAATGATCACTACGTTACGGTTAATCTCTTCTGCCACTAGGCTTTGTTCTTCAGCCGCTGAAGCGATTTGATTGTTCATATCGTTGATCACTTCAATCGCTTGGTTGATCTCAGATAGTGCCATTTGAGCCGCTTGAGTTTCGCCTTTGGTGTCTGCCGCTTGTTGTTGGCTCTTCTGCATCAAACCGACAATGTTTTGTGTGTCTTGCTCTAGACGCGCCAGCATAGTGCGGATTTCCTCAGTCGAGCTTTGGGTGCGATTAGCGAGGTTACGCACTTCATCAGCAACCACGGCAAAACCACGACCAGCTTGACCCGCGCGAGCCGCTTCAATTGCTGCATTGAGTGCCAGCAAATTGGTTTGCTCGGCAATGCCGCCAATTTCAGTCAAAATGCCTTGGATATTGGCGCTTGATTCAGCCAAGCAAAGAGTTTGCGCC
Organism: Vibrio ponticus; assembly: GCF_009938225.1. NCBI lineage: Bacteria > Pseudomonadati > Pseudomonadota > Gammaproteobacteria > Vibrionales > Vibrionaceae > Vibrio > Vibrio ponticus. Next base: position 1,462,206 of record NZ_AP019658.1, on the reverse strand, counting down.
TGTGCGTGGTTAACTTGGCTTGCCAGATCTTCCATCGCAACGGCTGCATTATCCATGCGATCCATACCGCTACGGCTGCTAACTTGCACTTGACCTGCGGCTGTTGCCGCCTGTACTGCTGAGTTGGCAACTTCTTGGGCTGCCGCAGTCATCTCGTTGATCGCCGTGGCGAGAGAGTTGACTTCGTTTAGTTGTGCATTCAGTTTATCTTTGGCAATTTCACCACTGGCTTGACCTTCACCTGCGTGGTGCTCCACTTGCGTTGCGGTCTGCTTGGCGGTTTTAATCATCTCTTGCATTCGAATTAAGAAGGCGTTAAACCATTGTGCCAACTGCGCAGTTTCGTCTTTGCCTTTTACTTCTAGACGGTAAGTTAGGTCACCATCACCTTGTGCGACATCTTTAAAACGCTCTACTAGGTTCGCTAATACGCGTCCTAATGATGAGGCAATTAAGGTCATGGCAATCACGCCTGCCAACATCGCTAGTACGCCTGCCCAAATACCTTTCTCCAGTGCGCTGCTGTTCATCTCATCGTTCCAGTTTGCGAACTCAGTGATGCTTTTTTGTAGCACTTGGGTAGGAACAGAAACAATCACTACCCATGGTGCGCCTGAGGTTTTGATTGATGTGATGGCATATTCTTGACCATTTTGCGTCATCATGCCGATATCCGCTTGGGTCGCGAGATCTTGGATATTTGACCATTGCTTAAATAGCTGGTTTGGTACTTTTTTACCCACCGAGCTTGGCAGGTTACTGTTCGCCAGCGTCGCCCCTTTCCACGAAGCAATGATGATATTGCCCTGTCCGCCAAATAGATCGCGTGAAAGCAGTTCACTTTGACCTTGTAGCTTCTCGAGTGATAGGTCAAAGCCCAGCGAGCCAATGATCTTGCCGTCTAAGCGAATCGGTTGGCTGATGGTGGTGATCAGCTCTTGCTTGCCACGCACCGGGTACATGTAAGGCTCCATCACAAATGGACGCCCTGTTTCAAATGGCGCTAAGTGCCATTCATCGGTACGTTCGCCATTGGCGTTAAGCTGGGTATTGGTAAAGCTTGCCATGCCCAGCGCATCAAAACCGCCTTGGCTATTTGGCGAAAAGAATGGAGCAAGGTAGCCATCTGGGCTAAATGCAGCAGCAACCGCGGCTTCACTTTCTGGCGCCCAAGTTTTCTCTTCAAATACTAAGTAACCCGCGAACACCGCTTCGTCTTGCGCTTTAAGTGCGGCGATAAAATGGTTAACCAGCGCATCGGCGCCAGCTTTATCCGCGGCACTATGTTCCATAATTGAGCGTAACTGGCTTAGGCTGCGCGTAACAGGGAATAGCTCAGTTGCGATGGTTTTGCTCTGCTCTGAAGCGGTAAAGCGTAAGTGAGATGTGGTTGCTTCAGTCAGTTGGGTGGTTACTTTTGCTGAGATTTGCTGGTTTACGTCGGTAAACGCATTAGTGGTCATGCCCATGGCAATAAGCAGGGTAAAGCCCATTGCCGCACCAGCTGTCACAGCAATTCGAGTGCGAATACTATTAAACATTCTCAATTAACTCTCAGTTATGTGAATTTATTATTTTTGTGTGATTGGGCGGCGATTATAGCGGCAAGAATTGAATGGGTTATTTGTGTATGTGTTTGATTGTTAATGATTTAAGTTGCAGTATGAATGGGATGGTTGGTGTGCTTGTATTATGGCAGTGAGAGAATTTTCATATGCGGCGTAGGAATTTTCCTAACTATATGAATTTTAATAAACATATCTCAGTGATGGCAGTGATGCGACGAGAAATTGACGCATGACTCCTGTGATGATAACAGAGGAAACACTCGAAATTATTTGATTATTTAGTGCGTTAGGTCAAATTTTAAATTGAGTGAATCGATGTTTTGCGCTTAATCCAATCCGCCGTTAAACTCACCCGGTTTCCTGTTCTCTATTAGGTGTTTTGTGATTATTCCATCAGCAGCAAGCTCGATTATTGTTCTCGACTTTGAAACCACAGGTCTTTCACCGCAGCAAGGTGATCGCGCGATAGAAATTGGTGCGGTTAAATTGCATCAAGGTGAGGTTGTCGATCGTTTCCAAAGTTTGATGAACCCAGGCTTTCGCGTGAGTAGCTTCATTGAAGGCTACACCGGTATCACCAACAATATGCTGGCGACCGCGCCAAGTTGTGCCGAGGTGATGGATGAGTTTGCTGACTTTATTCAAGGCAGTAACTTATTGGCGCACAATGCCTCTTTTGACCAACGTTTTCTTGATGGTGAGTTACAGCTAATCAACCGCAACTACGATGGTAAGTTTGCTTGTTCACTGCTGGTTTCAAGACGCCTGCATCAAGAGAGTAGCTCGCATAAGCTCGGTGATTTGGTGAAGTACCATCAAATTGCCAATGATGGTGTTTTTCACCGCGCGTTAGCCGATGCCGAAATGACCGCGCATTTGTGGCAAGTGCAGTTGGCGACGGTGCAAGAAAAATATGCGATTGCTGAGCCGAGCTTTGATTTAATGGTCAAAGTAGGTAAAACCTCGAAAGCGGTGGTTGATCAGATGCTACGCAAAGAAGCGCAGAAGATGGCGAATAAGCTGAGTTTGTAAAATCCGTTTAATCATTAAGCAAGCGTGCAATCTAAGATCTCATTGCTAGTTATTGGCATATGCCAATAACTAGCAATAATAGAGGCACAGTGAAGTCACCTATTTCGAGTGCCCATGATATACGCTATTCCTAGTCGCAACGCTGAAGTTGCCAATCACTTCTCTCGCTCTCCGCAAGTGCTGATCGTTGATGATGAGCGCAATACCCATCAACTTATTACCTTAGTGGAAACCCCATCGCAATGTGGTAAGAAAAAACAGTGGATGGAAATTCTCGATACCTACCAAGTTGATGCGGTGGTCGTCCGAGCGATTGGTAAAAAAATGCTGCAACGCCTGTTTGACCGACAACTAACCGTATTGGTATCCCCGGCAAAAATGCCCGTGCAAGAACTCGACTTTGCCAATTTAGAGCAAGTGAAAAGCTTGGAATATGGCAGAGAGCCACGTAAGCAAAGTGGCTGTTGTGGCAGTAAGCCAGCAGCTAAGCCATCGCTATTGGCTCGATTAGCACCGGCGAATTTTGCCAAGATCACTAGGATCGGCAAATGACGCTAATACTGACTGTGCTGGCTTTTGTGGCGATTATTGCTTTGATGGCGATTGGCGTGATGTTCTCGCGTAAGCCAATCGCTGGCAGTTGCGGAGGGCTGGCTTCAATTGATATTGAACGTGAGTGCAATTGCGAAGAGGTGTGCGCGGAACACAAAGTGCTGTATCAAATTCAAGAGCCGTCTAAATAGCAGCGAGATCTGGTATCTGCTGTTTATTAGTAAGTTATTTGCTCAGTACCAGCGCATGACCATTGACTAAGCAATGTGCCACTTTGTTTCTTGCTCGTTTAACAATATTGCCAAAGGTTTGGCGAGATACCTGCATCTGGGCTGCGGCGTCGAGTTGGCTCAATCCTTCCTGATCCGCCAGTCGCAGCGCTTCCAACTCCTCTGGTAGCAGCTCAACTTGCTCTAAGTCAGTCATCGGAACCCCGTTTGGCTTAAAACATGAGTAAGGGGCGCGAGTGCAGATTTCGCGATGGATTTTAGGTCGAGCCATAACTATTTCCTAAAGGCTAGTACGCCATGAAGCCAATATTTCCTCACAATCATGCGGATTGCGTGGTTTGCCAACAGCCATTTTTTGCTGATAACACTCTTCAATTCACAACCGTTGAACCGGGTGTGGTTAGAACTGAGATTGTAACAACAGATAGGGTGCAAGGCTACGCTGGCATTATGCAAGGTGGGTTAATCACTGCCTTACATGACAGTGCGATGCTGCATTGCTTGTTTAGCATGGGCATCACCGCAATGACTGCCAAATTAGAAACTCGATTTCATCAACCAGTTCCGGTTGGTGTCAGTATTGTGGTGGAGGCGAGGTGGCTCGCCACCAAGCGCAACTTGCATCAACTGAGCAGTCAAATCAGTGTTGAAGGGCAGGTCTGTTCGAGTGCTAAAAGTCAGTTTTTATCGCTACCTGACACCAATTAACTTCCCCGTTTTCCTGTGAGCTTTCCGTGTTAGCATAGCCATATCATTTTGTAGTCAGCACAGCAAAATAGCGCGCAGTTAATCAATACAGGGAGAGCAGTCACGTGTCTCAACAGTATAAGTTATCCGGAGTCTATACGGGGAAAGTCGCCGAGCGTTTTGGTATGACGACCGCGATAGACAAATCACCAATCACGGGCAAGATCTATTTATCGGAGACCGGTCTGGAAGGCGACGAATGTGCCGAGATGAAATTTCATGGTGGTGTAGAGCGTGCGTTGCATCAATATCCTGCCGAGCACTATCAATATTGGGCGAGCAAATACCGCAGTGAGCATACGTGGCAGGCGCCGGGTATGGGCGAAAACATCAGTACTTTGGGTATGTCTGAAGCCGATGTTTGTATTGGCGATCGCTACCAGTGGGGTGAGGCGATTATTGAAGTGAGCCAGCCGCGTTCACCTTGCATGAAGTTAAGCCAGCGCTGGGGCGTTGAGAATTTCTCTGTGGATATGCAAGATGTTAGTCGCTGTGGCTGGCTATATCGCGTGATACAGCCTGGCGTGGTGAGTGTAGATGCGCCGCTAGTCTTGATTGAGCGAGTGGCCAATCCGCTCTCTATCTTAGCGGTGTGTGAGCGCTATTTTGGTGACCCGCTTAATCCAGAAGGTCTTGAGCAGCTTAAATCGCAGGAAAGGCTCTCAAAGAGTTGGCGAGACAAAGTGCTGCAGCGTATTGCCACTGGTGAAGTTGAGAACTGGAATTTCCGTTTACTCGGTCACGCTTAAGGTGAAAAGAGCCTAATGAAAAAAACGTGTTGACCCGTCTATCAGTCGAGGGTTGAAGATGCAGTCTGAACCACAAAGAGGCAAGAATATGTTAACGGTCACTCAACTGGCGAGAGAGTGCGGGATTTCGCGCACTACGATTTTGTACTACGAAAAAGAGCAGCTATTGCTGCCTACGTTGCGCAGTGAAAATGGTTATCGCTGGTATGGCGACAAAGAGATTGCACGGTTAAAAGCCATCTCCTCTTATCGCTCTTATGGCTTGCCGTTAGCCAGTATTCGCACTTTGTTGGACAAACAGGGGCAATCTCAAGCGACTATCTTGAAAGATCACTTTGAAGAGTTAGAGCGAGAGATCCAAACATTACGCGCGCAGCAAAGCGCGATTGTTGCCCTGCTGCAAGAACCAAATCTAAGAGAGGATAAGAGCGTGAATAAACAACGTTGGGTCGAAATTATGCAAGCCGCCGGTTTTACCGAAGCAGACATGGTGAAGTGGCACCAGAAGTTTGAAGAGATGGAGCCACAGGAGCATCAGAAGTTTCTTGAATCTTTAGCTATTGATGCTGATGAGATAGCGCAGATCCGTAAGATGTAACCATCTCGCCAGTGGCTATCGCTAACTAACCAAAAGCCAGTCGAGTGACTGGCTTTTTGTGTTTTAGGTGCTGACTTATTGGCGGCTATTTCTGCTCTGTGCTTTTCGGTTCAGTACTTTTCTGTTTAGTGCTATCACGTTGAGCCAACGAGTAAGGCACAAAACTGATGTGGTTTTTGGCGATAGTTTGGGTCTTTTCAATTAAGCCGTGCAGCAGCTCCGCAGCCATGCGCCCAGACTCGTGAAAGTCATACACCAGTGAGGTGATCTTTGGGTTGTAGTAAGCCGACATTGCCCCGCCGCCCACGCCACATACACTGATGTCTTGCGGTACGCGATAGCCATTTTCTAACAGGTAGTTAATTGCGCCGATTGCCATTTTATCATTTACCGCAAAGATGCTATCTGGCTTAGTTTGGCTATTGGTGAAAATGGTTTCGCACGCCTTATAACCACTCTCTACCGAGAAGTCACCAATGCTTATCCACTCAGGCTTTGCGTGCATGCCATGTGTTGCGAGTGATTCTAAGTAACCTTGTTTACGCTTTTGACCCACCGAGATATCCAGCTCAGACACACCAATAAACGCGATGCGCTGGTGGTTGAGCGCAACCAAATGCGCCATCATATCTTTTGCTGCAGAGATCTCATCAAACAGCACGCTTGGTGAGCCATCGGTGGCGGTTTGTCCCATCACAACTAAAGGCACGCGCAGTTTCTTAATTTTGGCTTCGTGCTCTGGGGTGATGGTGGTCGCGATCAAGATGATGCCGTCCACCTGTTTTTCGGCGAACAGATCCAAAAACTCAACTTCTTTATCTACAGAGTGGTTGGTGTTGCCTAGGATGATGGAATAGCCTTTGTCGGCATAGTATTGGTCAATACCGGCAATGTTTTCACCTGAAGAGGTCGCATTGATTTTTGGCAAGATCACGCCGATGGTTTGGCTGCGTTTAGAGTGCAGGGCTTTGGCAAGCGCGTTAGGTCGGTAGCCCGTTTCATCGAGTACTTTTTGAATACGCTTTCGCGCTTCTTCACCGACATAACCAGAATTGTTAATGACCCGGGACACGCTAGAGATAGAAGATTCTGCTAATTGCGCGATTTCTTTGATGGTTGGCATGTCCCGTGTCCTTTTCTTTAGGGCGGTGTTCCCTAGTAGTCGTATCGAATAAGCTCCTTGATTATACACGACTTAGTCGATGTCACAGTGGTGTTTGATACCGCCTGAGCAGGAAATACGCGACCAGAGAAGACTTCTTCGCCATTGTTGACGAAAATTTCCAGAATCGAACGGTCAAAGAAGATCTGTAGCTCTAAGCTGTCGCGAGTACTCAACAGACATTCACGGCTGCCATCTTGATAAAGGGCATGACTGCGGTCGACTTTGAATACGCCAGTTGCGCTATCGAAACTGATTTCAACAAAGTGCTCACCCACTTCTGCTAAACGCAGTGATAACACTCCGTCAATTTGCTCAGCCTTGAGTGCTAACTCAAAACAGTTTTCGCTGCTAAAGCTCAGCGATTGCTGTGCGTTGAGGCTTTGCTCAGCCCACTGCTGTTGACTGCAGCGCAATTGTTTGTGCTCTTCCACCGGACGCTGCTGAACTTTGCCATCGACTAGGTGCAAAGAGCGAACGAGCGATAAGGCGTGAATCCAGTTATGTTCCACCGTTGGTTGATCATCTTCATCGGGGATGCCTAGCCATGCACTTAGCAAGCGACGACCATCATCGGCAAGGGTGGTTTGCGGTGCATAGAATTCAAAGCCGCGATCAAGTGGCAGGAACTCACCATGGGTGTATTGAGTGGTTGCGTAATCTAACTGACCGACAAAGTAACCGTTGTTATGACGGTTATGGAAATTCATCCCTTGCGGCTGAATTCCTTGTGGGCAGCCAATTAAGACATCTTGACCATCAAGGGCAAAAAGATCTGGGCACTCAAACATGTAGCCAAACTCAGTCAGTCCATTGATGCCATCACCAACGATGGGTGCTAGATATTGCCACTGCTTTGCATCGTCAGAAGAGTAAAGCAGCACTTGTCCGGTCAGTTGCTCTGTTTGTGCGCCCAATACGCAGTACCAGCGCTCGTCATGTTGCCAGATTTTTGGATCGCGAAAGTGTGCAGTGTAGCCTTCTGGTTGCCCACCAATCACTGGACCAAGCTTTTCGTAGCTCTCTAGCTTGCTATCGATCGGTTTTGCTAGGCATTGAGTTGATATGCGTTGGTTGGCTTCATCTTTGAGGTTGCCGGTGTAGAACAGGTGCAGTTCATCATTAAGTACAAAAGCACTACCTGAGTAACAACCATTCTTGTCGTAGCTGGCATCTGGTGCAAGTGCGGTTGGTTTTAATTCCCAATGAATAAGATCATCACTGGTGCAGTGTGCCCAGAATTTAGAACCGTGTTGGCAAGCGAAAGGGTGCCATTGGTAAAACAGGTGGTATTGACCATCAAACTGAATAAAGCCATTTGGGTCGTTTAACAGTCCTGCCGGCGGCGTGATGTGAAACTTTGGACGCCAGTGGTCATTGGTTGCTGTTGTCGCGCTTGCTAAAACTGCATTCGCTTGATTAAGTAGTGTATTCATATAAGTAAAGAGAGCCCATTGCTGGGCTCCCTTGATAGTTAAGCTTTTGAAGTTTTAAGCAGAATTTTGGTTGCGATCATTGCTGAGCCCATACCGATAACAATCATGGCGATGTACATCATCAAGCCGTTACCAAGGTAAGCAGGGATTGCTGGCAAGTAGGTCACACCCATCACTGAAGGCGCGATGTGCATCATGGTTGCGAATGCCCCGGCGATAGCACCACCAATCATGCCTGATGCAAATACCTTGCTGTTAGTCAGCGTGATACCGAATAGCAATGGCTCAGTGATACCGAAGAAACATGGCGCGATTGATGAGTAGTTAAGCGCTTTCTGTTCTTTGTCTTTCAGTGACATGGTGTAAGCAATGGCAGCACCTGCTTGACCAGCCATTGAGGCAGTGATCAATGCGTTAAGAGGGTTTACTTTCAGCGTTGATAGGAAGTTTAGCTCTACAACCATTAGGCTGTGATGCAGACCCGTTACCGTCAGAACTTGTTGGAATGCACCAAAGACAGCGCCACCGATACCAAATGGTAGGTTCACAATCGTTTCAGAAGAGACCATTACGCCGTGTTCAACCACGTTGAAGATAGGACCAATGATCAAAAGACCCGCCAACATACCGATAGTGATGGTCAAAAATGGCGTGAATACCAGCGCCACTACCGATGGCATCCAAGACTTGATCCAACGCTCTAGGCTTGCACCAAAGATACCAACGATAAGAGCAGGAATGATGGTGCCTTGGAAGCCTTGCACTTGGAAGATGCCCAGTGACAATCTCTCTGCATCACCCGATGCAACCGCCCATGCGTTTGGTAGCATTGGCGCGATTAACATAAGACCTAGCACCATACCGACGACTGGCGTGCCGCCAAAACGTTGGAAAGCAGACCATACAACAAGAGCAGGCAAGAAGATAAATACTGTGTCTGTTACAACTTGCGTCATAGTCAGAACATCAGGTGAGAAAGTAACGCCCAGTTGTTGTGCAAAGCCGCGCAGACCCATGAACAGACCCGTTGCAACCAGCACCGGAATTAGCGGGATAAACACGTCAGCCAGCGCGCGCAGTGCCTTTTGGAACGGGCTCATATTTTCATACGCTGCGCCTTTGGTGCTTTCTAGCTCACCATCAACCAGTTTGGTCATTTCGCCGTGAACGGCGTTCACTAGACCCGTGCCTAAGATCACTTGGTGCTGACCCGATTGCAGGAAGTAACCTGCTACTTTAGCGGTCTTTTTGATCGCATCTGCGTCAACTTTAGCGTCATCTTTCACCACTACGCGTAAACGAGTCGCGCAATGCTCAAGCGCTCGGATGTTCTCTTTTCCACCCAAAGCATTGAGTAAACTCACTGCAATTTTGTTGTTCATCTGTTCTACCCTTAATGTGTGAAAAGGTTTTCATGTTTTAATGTGGTAAGGTTTTCACATCATCAAAATTTCATCAAGTTGGATCTAAATTTGATCATCAATAATATGGTTTACATCACATTCTTAAGCTGAATGAGCGAGTGTAAATCAATTACCTGTTGGCAAGAAAAGTTTAGCAAGCAATGAAGAAAGTAAGGGGTTCATAAGGAATTGGTTGAGTATGCCCAAGCCAAATAGGCTGGGCATAGCGGTGGTATCTATCAAGAGTTTGATTGGCTTCGCAACGGTTCCAAGCACTCAGTTACTTAGGTGTCCAATGCAGCTCTTTATGGTTGCTAAGTTTGGCATAAATGGATTGTGCTGCAATTTGTGTGTTACCTAATTTATAGGGGCGTTTTGAGAAATTGGCGGTGAGTATGCTGCCATCAGCGAAGGTGGTTTGTTGAATATAACCTTCTTTGTCTAACCATGAAAAGTTGGTCATTGCTTGGTTCCAGATCTGTTGATGGATCGGTGCAAAACCGCTTTGATAATGTTTCAATTGTTTTATCCGCGGGCTATTGGCTGACAGCGCTTCATCGCGAGTTAAATGTACCATTGGCGGAGTGTTATATAACATTGCAGTAAGATCGCGCTTGATTTTCACGTTAGTAAATTTCAAACTATCGCTATGCCAGTGATGGCTATTGATGATTTCATCGTGGAAAACCGCCTGATAGAGTGGCACACGATACTGCGGGGCGAACAGTAATGTGCGATAGGGTTGTTTAACCTTGGCAGACTTAAAAAAGTAGTCGGGTTTATGATCTGGGTACCAGCGACCTAAATAGTATTCTGATTTGCTATTTTTAGTCATATCGCCATCCACCCAACCAAACCCAACCGTTTCTAAACCATGAGCGAAAGCCATCCCCGTGCTGGTTAAGCTGTTTCCGTCTTCTGAACCAAGAACGATATTGGGCTGTTTTGATAGCCAACTTAACCGGTGATTAAATGCTGCCAGTATTGCTGCTTGATTGGTGCCATCGCGATAATCTTCGCGCGCCATTGCGGTGGCATCGACATCAAGAAAGATACTGTTAAACCGACCATAATGTGCAATATCCAACATTCTCTGCTTAACGTAGTTGAGTTGGCAGTTTGGATTGAGGTAAAAGCCATGACCGCGAAATCCAGTTTTTTTCTTACCAGTCGCGAGTTCAATCGCGCAGCCTAAGCGCATTGCGTCGGGTAGGTTTGCAGTTAGCCATCCGTCATTGCTTCCCTGGGTTATCGCGGTGTTGTAAGAATCGTATACGCCAACTAAATAGCCATGCTGCTGCGCTTGCAGGTTAATTTCCGGATGGTAAAAACTGGGCATCCAGTTGTCGAAACCGAGCCAGAGGCGGCTTAATCCGGCTTGTTGGAAACTATTTAGCATATCACTTGAAAGTGCCTGTCCCCATTGTTTCGCTGGAACTAGGTAATTCCCCGCGTGTTCTATTAACCAACGCCTAATTGACTGGGCGGAATGATATTGGTCTGCAATGGTATTATTGGCAAGAGTTGGGTATCCGACCTTAAATTTGTCGTTCAACGAGTCACTGATGGCATCAATGAGCAGTTGTTTGTGGTACTGGCTGAACCAATCTTGTTGTTTGTCTATGTTAGATAACTCACGTTGAATATCGCTGGGTACTGATAGACCTGATTTTGTCAGATACCAGTGGTTTAAGCCCCTCCAGTCTTTGACATCGTGTGTGCTAAGTGCATCTTTGCCAAAGAGATAGACATGACTTGCGCCAATCAATTTTTCCAACTCAGGGTTGCGGTTTAACTTTTCGCTCAGAGACTCGCTGACTCCGGTTTGTTGTCGCCATTGACGATAACTTAATGCGCCGCTGAGAGGCGTATCACCTAGTGTGATTTGAAAGGTGAATGGTTGGTTCGCATTGAGTTGGGTAAACTGATGTGCAGCCGACATATCAAGGCGAGCATGAGTGTCAGCAAAAGTAAGCCGGTTGTTGGTTGGGGTCGTCAGTAGATAGCTAATAAAGTGTCCATTTTGTTCCACGGTCCAAAATGGCATTTTGAGGTCTTGAGTGGTATTCGAGCCGGAGTAGTTTTCGATAAGGAAATTTGTCCAGTCTGAGTTCGCTAGAGGAACACGCATTCCTTCACTGAACGGCAGGTAAAGAGTTTGGCTGAGGTTATTGTCGAGGTTAAACCACTCCACATCGATAGGATTTTGCCTAGAAACGGAATGCTGGCGAGGAAGAGAGAGTGACACGGATAGTTCACTGTTTTGCAGCGAAGCAGAGATACGTAGTTTTGACGGCAGAACTTGCCATGTGGCATGACTATTTGATTGTGTGATCAGTCGATAGCTTTGAGGTGACTTTTGTTCGACATTCAGGGCGGCTTGGTTAATAACCAGGTTATTCCAATTAATCGCTAACGTCTGCGGTGAAATTAACACCGAGTCGCTGCCGCTTTGTAATTGTATGGTCGTTGCATTGCTGCTGGTGGAGGCGAAAAGAATAGGCACAAAGCATAACAGTTTGTGCGCTAGGTTGTTGAATGACATGGTAATACTCCGATAAAACAATCATGTTATTTAAGCCGGATTTACCAGAGCGCATGTCACCTATATGTCTACATTTATCGGTAAGGGATCGCCAACCTTTGGATGTATTCGATGCGGATACCTTGCTGAAACTCTACGAGTTCAACACTCGCGCTGAGATACTTTGCTTGTTTTCTCACTTCATGATCATTAGGTATTGATTCGATGTCGCTATTAAACGGTATCTTTGTTCCGATAAGATTGTAGTTTTGATCAAACCACTGCCAACTGGCGGCAGCTTTTGGGCAAGATGGTACCGGAGTGGGTGCACTCACTCTGACTTGTATTTGTTCTGAGCGATGGATGAGCGACAACCAAGTTCCACTACTAGGAGAAGCCAGTAATAACGGTATTTTGTTTTCACCGAGTGTTAATTGAAATAGCCCCTGAGAGGGCGCTTGCAACAGTTCATCACTTTCTATCTCTTGATAATCATTTTTCGCATTCAGTCTCCCAGACAGCAATAGTTCGCCTTCTGGGGAGGTCAGTGTAACGGGCAATGCCTGCTGAGTATTTTCTGTCGACAATCGGAATTGGTAGCCTTGTGAGGCGAGTCCTGAACGTTTTATTAAACTAAGACGCAGTTGCGCGTCAGGCGCTGACATTGTCAAGATTTGGCTGCCGCAATCTGTTTGTGTTAACACCTCACTTTTGATTGGCAGCCAATAACGACTTTCAATTGGGTGTTGGCTTAACGCTAGGATAAGTTCTTGCCACGCCAGTTTAGGTTGCTTGGTCAGTGTTGCTTGATAAGCGTGCTGGAGCGGGGTTTCTGCAAAAAGACTCGCATGCGTTGAGAGAGGCAACGTAAGTGTTGCGACAATCAGTAGTGCTTTAGTATGGTTGACGTTCATTTTTTGGCTTCCAACAAACGATAACCAACGCCACGATGCGTTTGAATATTCAGACTAGGCAGCTTTTGGCGTAAATGCAGCACGTGATTGTCTACGGTTCGAGTGCTAGGAAAGGCTTCATAACCCCAAATTTTGTTGAGCAATTCATCTCGATGGAAGACTCGACCTTGATTTTGTAGCAGCAATAGCAAAAGTTGGAGTTCCTTTGGTTTGAGAGGCACTTCTTGCTGATTAATGCGGGCAAGTCGCTGACTTAAATCAACTTCAATATCAGCATACGTGATTAAGCTTGTTCCGATTGGGCGAAGTTGAGTGTGAACGCGAGCTAATAATTCTTCGCTAGAAAATGGCTTGGTGACATAATCTTTTGCTCCAGCCATCAAACCTTCAATGCGCTGCTCAACCTCGAACTTTGCCGTTAATATGATTACTGGTAGGGCTTTTAGTAATAGCCATTGTGATAAGTGCTGTAAGCTATCCCCATCGGCTAATTGTCTATCCAAAATCACAAGATCAGCTTTGTACCAGAGTTTAGTGCCTTGCTCGGTATTGGTTGCCCAAATACAATCAAACTGATGAGAGCTAAAGAAACTGACTAATCCTTGCCCAAGTAATAGGTCGTCTTCAATTAGCAGAATTGTGCTCATAAGGCAGCTCCAAAATACAACGAGTAGGATTGCGAAGAATGGTGAGTTTGCCATTCATCATTTTGATAAGGTGATCGACTATATCTAAACCAATCCCCATATTTTCAGATTGATGATTATTAGGTTTAAATAATCTTTGCCAGCGAGAAGGAAAGTCGCCGTGGTCACTTACTGCGATGATTAAATTGGTTGATATGATGGCGTTAACAACCACCTCTCCTTTGCCATGTTGCTTGGCATTTTTAATCAAATTTTCTAAGCAGATGGCTAACCAATAGTAAGGTAAATTAAGTTGTTTATCCGCGTTCAGTGAGTAAGTGACTTGATTTTTCTCACAGTAGTGGCTGAGCCAATCCGCAAATGAAGCGGATTGATGGAGCAGTCCTTTCGTTTTTGAAGCGCTTAAATAGACCTTACTATTTTCAGTCAACTGTGCCAGTCGCTGATAATCAGAGACTAATCGCCAAAAAACGTCTTGGGAGTTGTCATCTAAGTTATCGAAGTTATGGCGAAACATATCAATGGTTAAGCCTAAACTGGTAATCGGGGTACGCAGTTCGTGTGTGAGTAATTGCAAGATGAAGCGTTTTTCTCGGCGCTGTTTATGCTTTAAAAAACTTAAGCGGGCAATAACGCTAATGCTAATTCCACCGAGCAACAGTAATAGCATTTTCAGCAGCATTGGGGATGGCTGCTTTTCACTGAGACACAGATTACTGTAGGTTAGGGCGCAGCTATCACCGTTTAATGTCAGTTTTGTTTTGTCGGCGATCGGCTGCCAGATGCTCACAGGCGCGGCTTTCCATCCGGTTTCTCCTGCTAGCCATAAGGTATCGTTCTCAAGCCATGCGCGGTAGCCATTGAGGAGCGCATCACGACCCGCATTTGACAACCGCTTAAGTTTGCTGTGTAACGGATGCAGTGGATTGGAAAGTGTCGTGAATGGGAGTAATGCAAGTGATAATTCTGTTTTAGAACGACTTGCTAAATAGCGATCAGCGAAGCTACCACCTGCCGAGTGAAGTAAAGTGTTTGCCTTGAACCAATCAGAATTCAACCGCGTGTGCGCACAAAGGGCATACTCAAATTCAATTGTGGTTTGCAGCGCGCTTTTATCAGATTTAAGCCACTGGCAATTCGTTGCGATGCGGTTAATTAAACGCAAATCATCCCAATTAATTTGCTCGAAGTTAGGATATGCAGCATTGCTTTTAAGTAATTCTATTGGGTATTGGCTAAGCTCTTTTTGCGTCACAACGTAGGGAAGTTGCTGCCATGCACTTTGGTACAGCTCTTGCCATTGGTTTTGAATGTTTTTTCCATGTGCCAGACAAGGTAACAGACTTATTAGAGTTAGAATGTAGTGACGCCCAATCATGGAAGATCTCAGCTCGAATCAATGTGCGAATTTTAGAATGTTTTAAGCGGGTTTTGTAATCTATCTGTCAACATTGATTCGATATCGGATTATTTCTGATAGAGCTCCAGCGGTAAGCCGTCGGGATCTTTGAAAAAGGTGAATACTTTGCCGGTGAACTCATCAATGCGAATCGGTTCTACTTCAACACCATGCTGCGTTAAATATTGCGCGCTCTGTTCAACGGACTCAACCACAAAAGCTAAGTGGCGTAGACCTTGCGCTTCAGGGTTGCTTGGGCGCGCTGGTGGATTGGGAAATGAAAACAGCTCAAGTTGATTCCCGTTTGGCAGTGCTAAATCCAGCTTGTAAGAGTCGCGCGCTTGGCGGTAGTTCTCTGCGATGATCTCAAGACCCAGTAACTCAACATAGAAGTGCTTTGATTTTAAGTAGTCTGAGCAGATGATGGCAACGTGATGAATGGCTTCCAGTTTCAAGATATCGATCCTTAGTGGTGAATACAGAATTAGAGTAACCACAATCGCCCGCGCTCACTAGTGATTATTTTGCTTTTCAGTGTCGCAAATCAGACTCGTTGTGGCGGCTAAAAAGCACGCAGTGGCGCAATATGTACTTAAGTGAGTGATTAAGGGAATAACATGAAACTGAAATACACCATTTTGTATGTCGAAAACGTAGAGGCGACGTTAGAGTTTTATCGAGCAGCATTTGGCTTTGATATTGAATTTTTGCACCCAAGCGGCGACTACGGTGCGCTTAATACTGGTGAAACCACGCTTTCGTTTAGCTCGCTGGAGTTGATGAGCCAACTGGGCAAAGGCGCGGTAAAACCGAAGGCTAGTGCGCCGACATTTGAAATTGCCTTTGAGACTGAGCAAGTCGCAGAGCAGCTTAGTCAGGCATTAAAGGCTGGTGCAACGTTAGTGCAAGACGTTGAAGAGATGCCGTGGGGACAGACCACCGCGTACGTCAGCGACCTTAATGGCTACTTAGTAGAGATTTGCTCGCCGGTGGCTTCTCAATAGCTGCAACGTTGCAGTACATGAGCCGTTGGTTAATAGCAATACGAACTAGCTGCTTAAACGCTCGCGTAAAAAATCACGCAGCAGGTAAAGTGCGGGAGTCAGCTGGCGTTTGTCGGTGACGACAAGATTAAGAGGAATCGCATCGCCTTGCCAATCTTCAAACAGGGGTACGAGGCTGCCGTTTTCGATATCTGGTATTGAATCAATTCGCGATTTATAGCCAATCCCTTTTCCGGAGATCATCCAGCGTCTGACTGCGTCACCGTCGTTGGCAAAACGGTTGCCTGTGGCGACCACTTCACACATTTCCCCTTGTTTGGTAAAACGCCACTTGGTGTGGTACTTCACTAGCGTAATGAAGTTAATGCAGTTGTGATTAACAAGTTCTGACGGGTGAGTTGGTGTGCCATATTTGGCAAGGTACTCAGGCGAGGCGCAAGCGATGCGATCGTTGTCTGGACTGATCGGTAGGGCAACCATGGTTGAGTCTGGCGGCGTGCCATAGCGCAGTGAAGCATCGATCGGGCGAGTGTAGAGATCAATCAAACTATCGCTAAGCTCAAGTGAGACCGAAAGAGTTGGGTGTTGCTCCATGAATTCATCGAGCAACGGAATGATGATGTTGCGCCCAAGATCTGATGGCATCGCTAAACGCAGGTGCCCGGTGATTTGGTTTGGATCGCGCTTTACTGACTCAACCCCAGATTCAATCGCAGTCACGGCTTGCTGGCATTTCTCCAGCATTAATTGACCTTCAGGCGTCAGGCGAATACTGCGTGTCGAGCGAATAAACAGCGCACAACCAAATTGCGCTTCAAGGCGTTTTATTGTGGCACTTACCGCGGCAGGCGTTATTGCCAGCGTATTCGCAGCTTGGGTGATGCTCGCTTGGCGTGCGGTTTCAATAAAGACACTGAAGTCCTGAAGTACTTTCATCCGGTTCCTATGATTCGTCGCTGCCAGTTATCGTGGCTTGATGGTAATTAAGCAAACAGATGCTTGATCGTCTGGTATAAACCTTCGGCAAACTTGGCAGGCTGATCCTCATGCCAATGTACCCCTTCCGTTGCACTCGATGACACCCATTTAGCTGCATCTAAATAATAGCAGCCAAGCTCTTGGGCTCTTTGTTGATAGTGCTCGGCAAATTGTTGCGACTTCTCAGCGCCGCCGCTAAACCCTGTGGCAGCGAAACCGATTTCAAAAATAGGCGGCGGACAAACCAATACGATATTGGTCGCGACATCATGGTTGTGGCTGGCAAAGTGCTGGGCTTGTTTAACCAGTTGCGCCGCACCAAAAGAGATCGCTTCGGCGGATAAACCTAGGTGGCTTTGCAAGTCGTTGGTGCCAAGCATGATCACCACTACTTCTGGTTGGTATTTCTCTAAGCAAGGTAGGAAGTAGCCGAGACCGGAGTGAGGGCTGTGAATCGATTCATGAAAACCGGTGGTTCTGCCTGGCAAGCCTTCGCTGATCACTTGCCAGTCTGCTGGGAGTTGTTGCTCCAGTAGCGACGTCCAGCGAAGCTCGGCTGGGTAGCGACCGCCTTTGATGGGCATGTAGCCCCACGTGTTTGAGTCACCAAAACATAAAACAGATTTCACACCAGAGTTCATTTTCTATCCTTGCCAACAAATTCGAGTTGCTTGCGTTTAAACACGCGCGTTCAAAAAAGTGTTTTCAAGGTCAGTGCTCTAAGAAAATACTGGCTTGAAATTCGTTATGAACGATGTCGTTTTGCTACCAACGTAAATTTGTAATCGCTTGATTTAAAGTAGTTTCGACTGTATTCGAAAATTGTATCATCGATTAAATGGCTGCGGGTACGTTTCTCTATGATCGGTTGCGCTGGGTCAATACCAAGGAGCTCGGCAATGTCACTGGGTGGCAACACAGGGATGATTTCCTGTTCACTGCGATCAATGACCATGCCTTTTTGATTTTCAATAAACTCGTATTTTGAACCTTGCATCACTTGGTAGGTGAGGTCTGGGAACATTTCGGTTGGTAGCCAAGTTTCTTCAACCGTAATTGGATTCTCATCAACGTAGCGCACGCGTTTAACATAGAAGACGCGGTCGCCTTCACAGATATTAAGGTGTTCTGCCATGGTGAGTGAGGCGCTGCGGATCTCAAATGCCAGTACATCACTGCGAGTAACAGAATCAAGGTGTGACCATTTTTCAGCAAAGCTACTTTGCTGATAGATGTCGTAATTCACCTTGTTTTCTTTCACGTAGGTTCCGCTACCTTGCTTGCTTTCTAGCTCGCCGCTTTCAACCAGCAATTTAATCGCTTGGCGCACGGTCACGCGGCTAACGGAAAACTCTTCTCGTAATTGTGCCTCAGTAGGAAGGGCATTACCGACTTTATATTCACCTGAGCTGATCTTGCCACGAATGGCGTCTGCTATTTGTCGATACATAGGCAATCTTGCCATGGCTACCTCTCTTACACTGTTCCGTTACGACTCGATTTGATGGAACAGTACTGATATACGCTATAGTTAATCGTATCATACGAATTCGATTCAATATGACAAGCAGTTGTTTGGTATAATTTGAAAGTAAACAATACAACAATAATACATATTTTAATTCAACTGAGATCTAGATCGCAGATCATTTGTATTTAATAGGTATCATTGGTCTCATTGTTGTACGGACAACAATGAATAATGTGACAATGGGACAAACGTTATGAATCTGACCTCTCTAACCCACCCATCGCTGATTAACCTACAAACGACTTTTACAAGTCGTGACGAAGCGATCCGTGCGCTGGCTGAACAATTAGATCAACAAGGCAAACTGCACGATAAACAACAATACCTAGATGCGGTATTTGCGCGTGAAGAACAAGGACCAACCGCTTTAGGTGAAGGTCTTGCTGTACCTCATGGTAAGACAGATGCAGTAAAAGAAGCTTCCTTCGCGGTAGCGACACTAAAACAAGATTTAAAGTGGAAAGGCTTGGACGAAGATGAAGATGTTAATCTGATCTTCCTAATTGCGATTCCAAATGCTGAAGCAGGCTCTACGCACATGCACCTGCTTACAGAGCTCACTACAACCTTGGTTGATGACGACGTACGTGAAGCCGTGCTGAATGCGACCACCACAGATGAACTTCTGGCGCTGTTCAACAAGCCTGACGAAGTGGTTGAAGAACAAGACAACTTAGATACAAATGCGCCAACCGTTGTCTGTGTGACAGCATGCCCTGCTGGTATCGCTCATACTTATATGGCTGCGGAATACCTAGAAAAAGCGGGTAAGAAGCTTGGTATCAACGTGCATGTTGAAAAACAAGGTGCCAATGGTATTGAAGATCGCTTAACAGCTGAGCAACTGAATAAAGCTGATGCTTGTGTATTTGCGGCAGAAGTGGCTATCAAAGAGCTAGAGCGTTTTAACGGTATTCCTCGCGTTGAAGTGCCAGTTGCTGAGCCGATTAAACATGCTGAGCGTATTCTTAATGAAGCGTTGGAAGCGGCGAAAAATGGCTCTGGTGCTGAGCGTGCAGTTGCAATGGATGCGCCGAAGAAACGTAACTCTTGGAAAACCGATGTTAAACAAGCGCTGCTCTCTGGTATTTCGTTTGCTGTGCCACTGATCGTGGCGGGTGGTACGGTGCTGGCGATCGCGGTTCTGCTTTCACGTATCAACCCAGAAATGCTTGCGCTATATAACGAAGCGGGCAGCTGGTTAAACATGTACCGTAAGCTTGGTGGCGGTTTACTCGGCGTACTCATGGTACCGGTGTTAGCGGCATACACGGCTTACTCTTTGGCTGACAAACCGGCATTAGGTCCTGGTTTTGCAGCGGGTCTTGCAGCGAACTTAATCGGTGCAGGTTTCCTTGGTGGTGTTGCTGGTGGTTTGCTAGCAGGCTACTTCATGCGCTGGGTGAAAGAGAACATTCGTGTTAGCCCTGCATTTAATGGTTTCTTAACCTTCTACCTCTACCCAGTACTTGGCACCTTGATCGTTGGTTCATTGATGCTGTTCGTGGTGGGTAAACCTGTGGCATGGCTTAACCAAGGGCTAACCGATTTCCTAAATGGTTTATCTGGCACCAATGCCATCATCCTAGGCGCGGTAATCGGTCTGTTTGTATCGTCTGACCTTGGTGGTCCAATTAACAAAGCAGCTTACCTATTCTGTGTGGGTGCGATGGCGAACGGTAACTTTGCGCCGTATGCAATCTTTGCTTCAGTGAAAATGGTTTCGGCATTTACAGTGACATTCTCGACTATGCTTCGTCCACGTCTGTTTAAAGACTTTGAGATTGAAACGGGTAAGTCAACTTGGCTACTAGGTCTTGCAGGTATCACTGAAGGTGCGATTCCAATGGCGATTGAAGATCCAGTACGCGTAATCGGTTCATTCCTAGTGGGTTCGGCAGTTTGTGGTGCCATCGTAGGTGCGGCTGGTATCGGTCTGCAAGCGCCAGGTGCGGGTATCGTGTCGCTATTCCTACTGGATTACAGCCCTGAAATCGGCGCATTCGGTGCCGGCGCAATCTGGCTAGGTGCTGCTCTAATTGGTACGGCGATTTCTACCGCAATGCTAATCGGCTGGCGAGCACACGCAGTAAAAAAGGGTCAATTTGACGCTCAGGCTGCGACTTCAAACTAACGCTAAATAGTACAGGGCACAAGTTATGTGCCCTGTGCAAGTAAGTAACAAGATTTAATCCCCATATTTTCAAATTTCAAATTTCGAGTCTCTTTACTGCTTAAGTAAATCGCTCAATAGGTAATACAGTTATGACTACATCACGCGTTCATATTACTCCACACATGCACTGGGATCGTGAATGGTATTTCACTACTGAAGAGTCACGTATTCTTCTGATTAACAACATGGAAGAGATCATGCAGCGTCTAGAAAATGACCCTGCATACAAATACTACGTACTCGATGGTCAAACCGCGGTACTAGAAGATTACTTCGCGATCAAACCAGAGAACAAAGAGCGCGTTAAAGCCCTAGTTGAAGCGGGCAAACTGATCATCGGTCCTTGGTATTCGCAAACGGATACCATGCAAGTGTCTGGCGAATCAATTGTACGTAATATGCTTTACGGTATTCGTGACTGCCTAGAGTTTGGTGAAGTAATGAAGATTGGTTACCTACCAGATTCATTCTCAATGAGCTCGCAACTACCTATGATTTACAACGGCTTTGGTATCAATCGTGCAATGTTCTGGCGCGGCTGTTCAGAGCGTCACGGTACAGATAAAACCGAATTTGTATGGCAATCGAATGATGGCAGTGAAGTGACAGCACAAGTGTTACCACTGGGCTATGCGATTGGTAAGTACTTACCTCAGGATGAAAAAGGTCTGCGTGATCGCCTAGACAAATACTTCCCTGTGCTTGAAAAGCCGTCAGTGACGAAAGACATTCTGTTGCCAAACGGTCACGACCAAATGCCAATTCAGAAAGACATTTTTGAAGTGATGGATAAGCTGCGCGAAATCTACCCTGATCGCGAGTTTGTGATGAGCCGCTACGAAGAAGTGTTTGAGCGTATTGAAGCGCTGCGCGATCAATTGGATACAGTAAAAGGTGAGTTTAACGACGGTAAATACATGCGTGTTCACCGCACGATTTCTTCAACTCGTATGGACATCAAATTGATCCACGCAGAAGTTGAGAACAAGATCGTCAACATTCTAGAGCCGCTTGCGTCTATCGCTTGGAGCTTGGGCTTTGAATACCATCACGGTCTGATTGAGAAAATGTGGAAAGAGAGCATGAAGAACCACGCTCATGACTCGATTGGTTGCTGCTGCTCAGACAAAGTACACGCTGAGATCCTAAACCGCTACATCCTTGCGGATGATATGGCGACCAACCTAATCAACTTCTACAAACGTAAGATTGTTGACCACATGCCAGCGCGTGAAGGCTGTGACAAGCTAGCGCTGTTCAACCTATCTCCATATGCGCGTGAAGAGGTGATCAATACCACGATTACGCTACGTGCTAATGAATTTAATCTGTTTGATGATAACGGCAACGCGATTGAGTACTTCATTCAAGACCAACGCGTGATTGACCCAGGTAAGATTGACCGTCAGATCGTTCACTACGGTAACTACGATCCGTTCATCGAATATGACATCCAATTTAAACACACAGTACCAGCAATGGGCTTCACGACATTGCACATTGAAGCGCACAGCAAAGGCACGCAAAAAGTCGCTGAGCAGGGTGAACACGTTCTAGAGAACGACTTCTACCGCATCAATGTCAACGCCAACGGTACCCTAACGATTTTCGACAAAGAGACGCTACACACTTACGACCAAGCGCTGCGTATCGAAGATGGCTCTGATGATGGCGACGAATACGATTACTCTCCATCACGTAAAGAATGGCTACTCTACTCAGATGAGTTTGAAGTGCAAACAGAGATCAAACATGAAGGCTTCCAATCGGTTGCGAACATTAAGCTACGCATGTCTGTCCCTGCAAATCTACAGGAGCGTGAAGAGCGTGCAGGTCAAAATGGTTTCCTAGATGTTGATTGTCAAGTGGTACTAAAACAAGCTAGCCGCCGTATTGAAGTTCGCATGGAGCTTGATAACCAAGCTGATGATCACCGTGTACGTGTGCTTATCCCGACGCCATTTGTCTCTGAAACTGTGGTTGCGGATAACCAGTTTGGCTTGATCACTCGCCCAACCAACGATCCTGCGATGGAAGTTTGGGAACAAGAGGGCTGGAAAGAAGCGCCAGTACCAGTTTACCAACTTATGAACTTTGCGGCAGTTGAGAACTCGGCTGGCGGTATGGCGCTGATGACCAATGGTCTGCGTGAGTTTGAAATCATTTCAAGCAAGAACAACGAAGAACGTGATACTTTTGCTCTAACATTGCTTCGTGGTGTTGGTACGCTGGGTAAAGAAGAGCTGCTGCTGCGTCCTGGTCGCCCTTCAGGTATTAAGATCCCAACGCCTGACTCGCAAACGCGTGGCAAGCTAGTGTGTAACTTCAGTCTGTTTGGTTACCAAGGTGATCACATCAGTGCGAACATCATGGCTGAATCTCGTGACAACGTCACTCCAATTCAGTGCTACAACAAGATTCCATACAATGCGATGAAGCTAAACGTGGGTGAACAAGACAAGCCACTTACATACAGCTTGCTTGAAAAAGAGCAACGTGGCGCGGTATTGAGCGTACTGAAGAAAG
Source organism: Vibrio ponticus (assembly GCF_009938225.1). Lineage (NCBI taxonomy): Bacteria > Pseudomonadati > Pseudomonadota > Gammaproteobacteria > Vibrionales > Vibrionaceae > Vibrio > Vibrio ponticus. The sequence goes on along the minus strand of NZ_AP019658.1, from coordinate 1,439,030 downwards.
CGGAAGATGAGCAAGGTCTTGTGATTCGTGTTTACAACCCAGCAGAAACGGGTGAGTTAGAAGATGGTGTTTGCTTCACTCAAGCGGTAAGCGCATGGCAAGAAGTGAGCATGGATGAGAAGCCTCTAGCACAACCTCAAATTGAGACGAGCTTTGGCACTTTGAAATCATGTCAAGCTAAGTCATTCCTAGTGAAGTTCTAATTACGGGTTTTGCTCAGCACATTGCCTCATAGATGTGCTGAGCTTTTTTATTTCACTTCCATTCGCTCGCAAGAGATTCAACGATGACGAAAACACTATTTAAACTCGATAACGTAATTCAAAATTATGTTTGGGGTAGTAAAACGGCGATGGGTGAGCTATTTGGTATCGCTAACCCTGACAATCAACCTCAAGCTGAAATCTGGATGGGTGCGCACCCAAATGGTTGCTCAAAAGTAGCCGGCAGCGGTGAGTCGTTAGCTGAGATTATCGCGCAAGATCCACATGGCGTTTTAGGCGAGTATACGGCGGAGCGTTTTGGCGAACTGCCTTATCTGTTTAAAGTATTGTCTGCGGCAAAACCGCTTTCGGTACAAGTTCACCCAAGTAAAGCGAAAGCGATGGCAGGCTTTGCGAAAGAGAACCAGCAAGGCATTGAGTTAAGTGCGGCGAACCGCAATTATAAAGATGCTAACCATAAACCCGAGTTGGTTTACGCGTTAACGTTTTACAAAGCGATGAATGGTTTTCGTCCTGTTGCAGAGATTGTGGCGCTGTTTCAACAAGCAGGAATTGATACGCTGCGTGATGAAGTTGATGCGCTGAGTGCTTTGCCGAACGAGCAAGGTTTAGCAGAGTTTTTCTCTGTGGTGATGAACCTTACCGGTGAGCGTAAGCAGCAAGCGATCGCTGAGCTTGTGGCGCGAGTCGAACTGCCCGCTAAAACGGCACTAGCACGTGAAGCATTTGAACTCATTCAAGAGTTTAGTCAAGACTTTAGCCAAGGGAATAGCGATGATATCGGTCTGTTTTCACCGCTGCTGTTAAATGTGGTGGAGCTTGAACCAGGTGAAGCGATGTTCCTCCATGCTGAAACGCCGCACGCGTATGTTAAAGGTACTGGCTTAGAAATTATGGCGAACTCTGACAACGTACTGCGTGCCGGTTTGACGCCGAAGTATATGGATGTGGCGGAGCTTATTGCTAATACTCAGTTCCACTCTATTGCTGCTGACGAAATCAAGCTGGCACCATTTTGCAGTGGTAATAAGCTCGGTTATCCGATCCCGGTGGATGATTTTGGTTTTGAAATTATCGCGCTCGATGCCGAGGATAAAGCGCAATATGTTCGTGGTGCAGAGATTATTTTCTGTATTGAAGGTCAAGCAACGCTTAGTTGTGGCAGTGAGTTCGTTACCCTTGCCGCAGGTGAGTCAGCCTTTGTTTGTAACAAAGCAAAAGTTTATCAGTATCATGGTGTTGGCACATTAGCACGTGCGTTTAACTGATTGAGAAGCTCCTAACGGCTGAGATCATGTTCCCCCGAGCGTGGGTCAATAGCCTTATGGGTAACCGTGATATTGTTTTGGTCGTATCCAAGGGGATTTGGAATAAGTATTAAACCGCTACTATTCAATTTAATTAGCGTCACTTGCTGATTATCAACATCGTTGGAAAGTATCATATTCACCGTTGTGTTTAATACGGTTTGACCAGCCCGCCATTTCGGCGGGCTTTTTTATGCGTTGTCTTTCTGTTAGGTTACGGTGTTTTTTTGTAATCGTGCTATGCAGCCACTGCGATTGGGCTTATCGCTGTTGTCACTTCGGTTCTCAAGTGTCGAGCTCCAACCGTAGCTTTTCCCGATGCGCTCAACAATGATCAGTCCCAGACCATGTTCTGTTTTACCTTGCTCAGTCAATCCGCTGCCCGTATCAGTAACAGAAATCTCATTAGACGTTATTTTTACGTGAATCTCTCCCGATGAGGTAAAGCGAATTGCGTTTTCAACATAGTTTTTCAGTACCATTTCGACCAACGTCATGGGCATATTCAACTGAGTGTTTGGGGCGACCTCCAAACTTAGGGTTACACCGTCGGTAACCATCGCTTGGTATTTTTCTAGATCGATGGAAGAGGAAACGATCGGTGTTAATGATTTTTCGGTGGAGGCATTCTCTTGCTTGACGATATTAAGCAGCGCTTCGACGGTATTTCTCATTCCTTTGGTCGAGTTCAAAATGCGCTCACGCTGCTTTGCCTGAAACTCACTATCTTGAGGTTTCATCGCTTGTAACTCTGCGGCACTCAAGATAATGGCGATTGGTGTTTTCAGTTCATGACTGGCGTACTTGGCAAACATCAACTCTTGCTTGGCTAAGCGGTCTTTCATTTTGGAATAGCTATTGAGATGCGCGGTGAGCTGAGTGAGTTCATCGACGGAGTGTGGCGGAATCACAAACTGTTCGGATTGATGATTGCGCAGTTGGCTACTCAATTCTGTAATTGGTGACATGATTTGGTCGACCACGCGTTTGAGGGTGAAGCGTAATACCACGATTAGAAAGATCATCAGTAGCGTGGAGATGAGCATTAACCCATCCCAACTATCGTCCCACAAGTCCATATTAAAAGAACTTATAGTAATGTATGTAGGAATGGTTTCACCTTGATATTCAAAATCAAAATGATAGGCGACAATGCCTGCGTGCAATAATTGATCATCGCTGATTTTGAATTCGTATCGTAGACGATTGACGCTATCGACAGGGATGGGGCTGATTCTCTGTAATTGGTCGGTAAAATCAGCTTCACCGTAGTAGACGGTGACGTGCTCCGACAAAGCCAAACTGGTCTTTGGTGAAAGTTTGTAGAACTCTTCAGCGACGCCCTTAAACGATTTTAAGTGCTCCTCCATTTGTGCTTCTTCTTGCCAAACAAGTCGAATAGAGAAAGCGAAAAAGACGAAAAATGAGGAAACCAATGCGATCAAGGCAAAAGTACGCATCGCACGGATTCTGACATCCTCAATGGAGTTTCCTAGTTTAGAGAAAAGTATCATGATTGTGCTAACTCGTGTCTACGTCGATTGTTGGGTGGGTAACACCAATTGAAAACCATACTTAGGTACCGTTTTTAACATCGAAAATTCAAATGGCTTATCCAGCACATTGCGAAGTAGGTAGATATGGCTGCGTAAAACGTCTTTGTCTGGGATTTCATCACCCCAGAGCAGGTAAATCATACTATCTCGCGAGACGATTTCACCTTGCGCTGTCACGAGCGCTCGGAGAATCTGAAACAGAATCGGAGAAAGGTTGAGCGCGTTTCCATCTCTCGTTGCGGTGTGGGTTTTCTCATCAATGATGATCTGACCATACTGGAGCGTTTTTTTTGCAACTAACCCTTTGTTTCTTTTGATTAAAGCACTCAATCGAGCTTCTAATTCGAGAAATTGAAAAGGTTTGGTCACAAAATCATCGGCGCCAGAATCAAAACTGTTGAGCAAGTCTTGCTGACCGTTCAAAGCGGTTAACATTAGAATAGGGGTAGTAATGCCATTTTGCCGAAGTTTTTCGGCAACTTGCATGCCATCTAACTTGGGAAGCATGACATCCAAGATGATGACATCAAACTCATGTTGGCTCGCGAGATTAAACCCTTGCTCTCCATCGGTAGCAAAGTCGGTGACTGCTTCTTTTATTTCAAGAAAGTCAGCAATGGTGCCTTGCAGTTCAATGTTGTCTTCTACCACTAAAATTCGGCTTTGTTTCAGCATTTTTGGATCCTAATACGCCCATCTCTATTAGCGTTTGTTTGACTCAGCATCGTTGTTACTTTGCGTTGCCTTTTATTCGAAATGACTTTTGATTTGAAATAACTTTTGATTTGAAATAACAACGCTGTCGTTTCGATACCGAGGTATCTAAACAAATTGTAATGATTTTTTGTCGAATTTATGTCGAATGGATCGGCTTAGCTAACTTTGTCATCGGGCTTCGACTTTAATTCGACAAATCGGTCTCCACAATGCCGCCATCTAAATGTGGAGTACAACAATGAATAAGACAATTATCGCGCTCGCTAGCCTGTTAACTGTCACTACAGCTCAAGCAACAGACCTTATCGGACATGTACAGGGATTAAATAGGCACAGTGTCGTCGCCCAAGTCAGTGGCGTTGTAGAAATTGCCAACTTAGAGGTGGGCGATCAGGTACAACAAGATCAAGTTCTTGCCCAGATTAAGTCCAACGACTTTCAGTTTAGTGTTGATAAAGCCAAAGCCAATGTGGCGCTGGCAGAGGCGGATCTGACCTTGCGTAAAGCGACTTATCAGCGTTATCAGGCATTGAGTCAGAAAAATAGTTTATCGGTCGGGGAGCTAGATAGCGCAAGAGCGGCATTTTTAAGTGCCAAAGCATCCGTCGATGTTGCGAAAATTGAATATCAGCAGTGTTTACAAGATTTGGCAGATACCCAAGTGCAAGCAAAACTCTCGGGATACATCACCAATAAACCAACGCAAATTGGTGCTTGGGTCAATGAAGGAGAACTGCTTTACGAAATCACGAATATCGACAAGGTCACCTTATCTTTTATGGCGAGTGAATATGATCTTGATGAATTTTCAGTACAGCAACCGGTGGTTGTGTGGTCGGAAAGTAACCCAAGTCTAAAGATCGAAGCTCAAGTTCAGCGTATTGGTGTTGAAATGCACACCCAATCGCAGACTTATCCAATATTAGTGGAAATTGAAAATCATGGCGCTTTGTTTAAACCGGGGATGTCGGTCTATGTCTCCACCGACACTTCATTGCTGAATTTAGATAAGCTTAAGATGAGTGAGGCGAAATAATGCGTTTTTTAGCTTACTTTGCTAATCGTCAGTTCCTCGCGCGAGTGATCACTGTCATGGTGCTATTTACTGGTGCCATGTCGTTAACACAGCTTAAGTTGCAAGAGTATCCTGAAGTCACGATGGATACTGCCACCATCGAAACTTCATATCCTGGAGCGACCGCGCAAGATATCGAACTGAACATCACTAACCCGTTAGAAAAAGAATTACGTTCAGTTGATGGTATTGCTTATTTTGCTTCGCAATCTTCTGAAGGTCGTTCATTGATTGAAGTGGAATATTTGCCGGGTGAAGACGCAACAGTTGTACTTCGTGATATCCAACAAGCCGTCGACCGTGTAGGGAATTTGCCGAAAGACATTGATGCGCCCCCCGTGGTGACTCAAGAAAAAACCTCGCTGCTTGATGTTTACCGTTTTGGCGTCAGTTTATCAGACAGCAATTTTGATGAGTCTTCATTGCAGAATTATGCTTATCAGTTGGAAAAGAAAATCAATAGCTTGGGTGGCGTAGGAACCATTACTTTAGCTGGTTTTAATGAACGTGAGTTTTGGGTAAAGGTAGATCCGCAAAAAGCACGTCGTTATCAAGTCACGTTTGCCGATGTGAGCAAAGCGATAGAGCAACATAATTTGTCTCAATCGGGCGGTGTTGTAGAGTCTTGGAGCCAAGAGCAAAAAATGGTCACGATGACCAAGGTAGCGTCAAGCGCGGATATTGCCAGTATTGTCATTAAGGCACTTGATTCTGGGCAGGTCATACGTGTTTCTGATGTGGCTGAAGTGGTTGATACGTTCGCTCGCGCGACGGAAATGCCAGTCATGAATGGTAAACCAGCAATTACGTTCTCAATTTCAAGCAGTGCTGATGTCGTAGCGACTATCGCCAATATTCAAGCGTTACTCGACCAAGAAGCGGCACGAGTTGGTGATCAGTTTGTTTTTGCGACTGGGCTCGATCTTGGTCAAGATATGAGTGACAAGTTCTCAATTGTGGCAACAAATGGTGCCATTGGTCTGGTGCTGGTATTGCTAGTATTAAGCTTGATATTGCAACGCAGAGTGGCTTTTTGGGTATCTGTCTCCATTCCGTTTTGCGTGTTCGGTGTAATGATCATTTTGCCCATTTTTGGCTTAAATCTCGACAGCATTACGTTAGCGGCTTTATTGCTGGTCATTGGTATTATTGTTGATGACTCAGTAATCATCGCAGAGAGTATATTTCAAGAGAAAGAAGCTGGAAAAAAAGGCGTTGAAGCTGCAGTTTCAGGGACGCTAAAAGTGATTAAACCGCTGATTGCCAGTTTGGTGACGACAGCACTTGTCTTTATCCCAATGTTATTTATTCCGGGCACGATGGGGAAAGTGGTGGCGGTTATTCCGGTGACGGTCATCGCGGCGCTGCTGTTCTCGTTTATTGAATGTACGCTAACGCTGCCTGCCCACCTCTCTACCGCAAAAGAATTAGAGCAGAAAAAAGAGCAAGAAGATAAGTTTCAATGGTTATCTAAGCGCTATGCATTACTGCTTGAGCGTTGTTTGAGATATAGAAAGACGGTGATTTCTATCGCGATAGCGGTGTGTGTTGTGTCTGGTCTATTTGTCTATCAGTTGAAGTTGGATATTTTTCCAACCGAAGCAGGTAAATACATTGATGTGTATACCGAAGTTAAAGCGGGTACACCACTAAATAAGGTGCGTGAAGCTCACCGTAAGATAGAAGAAGCAATCGCATCATTGCCTGAGTCAGAACTGGTCAGTTATCAGATGGAGTATGGCTCTCCAGTTTCTGGTGGGATTTTGACCTTAACAAATTACGATCAGCGCGAACGTTCTGCGGAGCAAATCATCGCATCACTGAACCAGAACATAGGTGAATGGTCAGAAGATATTTTCATCAAGTTTTCTATTGATGCTGGTGGTCCACCTCCCGGAGAGCCGGTTGAAATTAGAGTGCTCGGTGGTACTGAAGCTGAGCGCGACCACGCGGTTGAATCAGTAATGTCGTGGCTAGATGATTATCCAGGAGTGATTAACGTTAATCACAGTGAATCTCTGAAAGATCCGCAGTTGAATGTTGTTCCGCAATATCATTGGTTAGCAAAATACAATCTTACAGTTGCTGATTTATCCGATGCCTTGCGCACCAGTTTTGATGGTACCAGCGTGACATCAACGTGGTTGGGTGATCAAGAAGTTGATATTCGTGTGGTTTTAGACGAGCAGTATCGTGATATCGATAGACTCAGCAGTACCAAAATATACACAGCTGATGGTCAACAGGTACCATTAAGCCGAGTTGCGACAATCGAACAGATAGAAATTCCACGCTTGATTAAGCACTACAATGGCGAACGAGAGGTGACCGTTTCGGCTTCTCTATCAGATGACAGTATCAGCCCTGTCGCGCTTTCTAATGAGTTGCTTCGCGATTTAGTTGGACACTATTCCTCTTCTGTCACTATTGATGTGGGTGGTGAAGCAGAAAGTACTAATGAGACGATGAGCGGTTTTATGGTGGTGTTTCCAGCCGCGATGATTGCCATCTATTTTGTTTTAGCGGTGATGTTCAACTCGCTAGTGCAGCCGCTACTTGTGATGGTGGTGATTCCGTTTGCTGTTATGGCTTCATTGATGGCTTTAGTGATTCACATGCAGCCTTTGTCTTTATTTGGTTTGATCGGTGTCCTTGGTATGACTGGGGTGGTCGTCAACAATTCGTTAGTATTAATTAATCGAATTAACGAGTTGAGAAGTATGGGCGCGCATATTCATGTTGCGATAACCGAAGCGGCTGTGAGTCGACTCCGTCCAATTGTGATGACATCAATCACCACCGTAGTGGGTTTATTGCCTTTGGCTTATGGTTTAGGAGGAACTGATGTATTTATGGGACCAATGTCATTAACACTTGGTTATGGTTTGCTATTCTCATTGCCTGTTGTGTTACTGGTTATTCCTGCGCTCTATGCCCTGTGTTTTGCTAAAACCAATCTCGATTGATAGTGTTGACCAGCCCGCCATTTCGGCGGGCTTTTTTATGCCATTCATCAATTCTCAATCCTGCAAAGTGATTTCTAGCGGATATAATGAAATTAGTCACATTAATTATAAGGATATTGAGCCATCCTAGAGTGACTAGCCATTAATCTGTGTGAGTGGTGGTGAAATGCATGGAGTGATCCGAAAAATGACATGGCAGACGAGCAGGCGGTAATCCCGCCGATTTAATGCCGTTTGTAACTTTATCGTAGCTGACTTGATGGCGATTGAGCTTGTATCAAGTTTGCTTTGTAATCGACCCGCTTAGCCGCGTGAGTCGTGTTCAACGTGTCATTTGCAAGGAGGCTTTATGCCTATCAATAAGATCCGCAACATCGCCTTTGTTGGTCAAACGGGGACGGGTAAAACGACGTTGATTGAAAAATTGTTGTTTACCTGTGACTCCACGACCCATTTAGGTTGTGTCGAAAAAGGGGACACGGTTACCGATTTTGACGACCAATCGATTCAGTATCAACACAGTATTGAAGCCACCCCTGTCGCGCTGAGTTGGAATCAGCACCGCCTTAATATCATCGATACTCCCGGACAAAACGAATTACTTGGACGCACCCTCAGCGTATTCCCCGCAGTGGAAACCGCCGCACTAATCATCGATCCGCAAGCCCCTATCAACCAAACCTCTGAGCGGATATTTGAGTTTGCTCAAGAGCGACAAATGTGTCGGATGATTATTGTCAACAAGTTGGACAATCATGGTGATCAGCTCGAAGCTCTGATGGAAAGTATTGTTGCGCACTTTGGTGACAACTGCCTGCCAATCAACTTGCCCTCAGCGGATGGTCACTCAGTTGTCGACTGTTTCTTTGAGCCGGAAGTGGCGACAGAGACTTTGATATCAACGGTGGAAGCGGCGCATGAGACGTTAATCGACCAAGTGATTGAGGTGGATGAAGAGTTGATGGAGCTTTATCTAGAACAGGGCTCTGAACTTACGCCTGAACAGCTGCATGATCCATTTGAAGAAGCGCTCAGAACTGGGCATGTCGTGCCAATCTGCTTCGTGTCTGCGCAAACTGGTGCAGGCGTGGATCTTCTACTAAAAACCTTAACTGAAATTATGCCGATGCCAAACGAAGGTAACCCACCTCAGTTGGAGAAAAACGGTAAGATGATTAAGGTTAACTGTGAAACGTTAGAGCATAGCGTGGCGCATGTGTACAAAGTGAGTGTGGATCCTTATATGGGCAAACTGGCTTACTTGCGCGTCTATCAAGGTGAAATCCATGTTGGCAGTCAACTCTATATCGGTGAGAGTAATAAAGCGTTTAAGGTAGGGCATCTGTATCAACTTCAAGGTAAGGTGCGTAGCGAGATCACGAAAGCATTAGCAGGGGATTTCTGTGTGCTGGCTAAAGTGGATGAGTTGCAGTTTGACTCTATCGTGCATGATTCTCATGACGAAGATGGCGTGACGCTGAAGACCTTAAACTTCCCCAATTCAATGTATTCAATCTGTCTTAAACCGGTGAAACGGGGGGATGAGCAAAAACTGGGTGATGTACTGCATAAGATAGTCAGCGAAGATCCATCTCTACGCGTGGAACATCGTGCTCGAACGAATGAAACCATTTTAAGTGGGCAAGGTGAGTTCCACCTTAAAATCGCCTTAGAAAAGATGGCAAGCGTTTATAAGCTTGAAGTCGAAACCAGTGAACCGAGTGTCGAGTACTTTGAAACCGTGACCAAACCTGCTGAAGGGCATTATCGCCATAAGAAACAGAGTGGTGGAGCGGGGCAGTTTGGTGAGGTGCAGCTGCGGGTTCGACCGCTAGAACGCGGCGCTGGCTTCCAATTTGTTAATAAGGTTGTGGGTGGCTCGATTCCAACTTCGCTGATCCCTGCGGTGGAAAAGGGCATTGTCCAAGCGCTTGAAGAGGGCGCGATTTCTGGTAATCCAATCAAAGATATCGAAGTGACTGTCTATGACGGTAAATATCATTCGGTGGACTCGAAAGAGATCGCTTTTGTGATTGCGGGTAAAAAAGCGTTTCTAGATGCGATCAACAATGCCGACCCAATTGTACTGGAGCCGATCGTACAAATGGAGCTGCGCGTGCCGACGGTGAATGTCGGCGATGTTTCTGGGGATCTCTCGGGTAATCGCGGCTTGATTGAAGGTACTGAGCCTATCGATGGTCATTTTACGTTGCTGCGGGCGAAATCGCCGTTAAATGAGGTGCAAGGTTATTCGCAACGTTTACGTTCGATTACGGGTGGGGAAGGCAGTTTTAATATGTCGCTTAGTCACTATGAGCCCGCGCCGCCATTAGTGCAAAAACGGGTGTGTGATAAGGCTGCTCAAACGAATTAATCGGTCGCAGCGTCAGGTAAAGTAAACGCCCTCGTTTTTGATAGAGGGCGTTTTTATAAGCTTCTTTTGTCGACGTTGTCGGTATTAGTCGCGCTTTACACAAGCAAAGAATGCGTTGCCTGACTGACCATTCCAAGGCAGGATTTTTTCGTAATCATGCTCAAAGATATGCACTTCAAAGTACGGTTCAAGTAATGCGCTTAGTTCGTCATAGTTAACCGCAACCATTGGGTGCTCATCATTCCAAAGCTGTTTTTCATCTTCAGAGTGCTTTTCGATACTCAGTGTCAGGAACTGTTGTTCACCCTCACCGCTGTATCGCCAACCTGAGCTAAAAGTAAATTCACTGCCTTCGTGTTGCGCGCTATGGCGAACGAAAGAGCGGTTATCAATTTTGTTGCGGTTGACCGAGTTAAAGCAGAACATACCACCTGGTGCTAGTGCTGCATGGGCAGCGGCGATGCATTTTTTCAGGTTTTCAATCCCATCGCTGTAATGGATTGAGTAAAGAAAACAGGTGATCAGGTCCAATGGTTGCTCAACGGTAAAGTCACACATATTGTTGAGGATGAATTCCGCTTCTGGACAACGCTGCTTAGCAATATCAAGCATCGGTTGGTTTAGGTCCAGACCGCTGCTTTGATAGCCGGCATCAATCAAGTGACGAATATGCGGACCCGTGCCACAAGCTAGATCCAAGTGTCTTTTTCCTTCATTACCAAAAATTTGGTGTAGGCGGCTTACGAAGTGACTTTGCGCTTTGTAATCAATATCGGCACACATTAAATCGTAGTAACCAGAAAGGTCGGTATAGAGGGCGTTTGAAGGAATGATTCCCACAGTTGTTATGCTCGTAAATAATTGGGCTGCGCATCCTATATCAACATTGCTTAATTACGAAGCAAAAAAATAACTATTTGTTGTTGTCAATATAGCCGTACTTAGGCAATCGTTTGACCGTCGTGAAATGAGTTGCTTTTATCGTGAAACGTGACGCTTGACCGTTTTTGGATAGCTGTTTATATTATCGCCGCCCAACGGGCACACCCTAAAATGCACACTCGCTATCCTGCCATCACTGGTGCATTTATATTGGTGTTTGTGAAATTCCATGCAAACGACACTTAGTCCTTTTTCTCGTTTTACTCGTGAATCGGGTGCTTTGATGCATCTGTCGATTCCTATCATTTTGACGCAAATCGCTACGCAAGCGATGGGTTTTGTTGACACCACTATGGCGGGTCAAGTTAGCCCTGCGGATCTTGCTGCGATAGCACTTGGCGGTAGCCTTTGGATCCCTGTTTTGCTATTGCTGCGCGGCGTGATCATGGCGTTAACACCGGTGGTTGCTTACCATCGTGGTGCGCGTGACTTTTCTAGTATCTCAGTTGAGTTTTTCCAGATGGTTTGGCTAGCGCTGTTTTCTAGCGTGTTACTGATTGGTTATTTGGTCAGTGCGAAACCTATTTTGGAATGGATTGGCGTTGCCTCCGAGATCATCCCTATTGCCAGTGACTATGCGTTCGCCTTAGCGTTTGGTGTGCCGGGTATTGCTTTGTTCTATACCTTAAACGGCTTCTGCGAAGGGATGAACAATACCAAAGTGCCAATGGTTATTTCGGTGATTGGTTTGCTACTTAACATCCCAGTTAACTATGTGCTGATCTACGGTAAGCTTGGTTTCCCTGAATTGGGTGCTGTGGGTTGTGGCTGGGCAACCAGTTTGGTCTATTGGGTCATGTCTGGCTTGCTTTACTCGTATATTCGTGGGCACCATCACTACAAAAAAATCATTTCATTTTCTGATGCTAAACCTCGCATCAAAGAGATGTTTAATCTGCTCAAGTTAGGCTTACCGATTGGTATGAATATCGCTGTTTGTGGCAGTATCTTTGCCGTTATCGCACTGCTGATTGGTCGCATTGGCGCCGAGAACGTGGCGGCGGCGCAGATCGCGCTGAACATCTCGAGCTTAACTTACGTGATTCCGATGAGTATCTCGTTTGGTATTACGATCCGCGTGGGACACTCTCTGGGTGAGCGTGATGAGTTAAGCGCAGTAGAGCGCAGTAAAATCGGTATTTTGGTTGCCGCTCTAGTGTCACTGATTTCTGTTGCGGTATTTTTGCTGTTCCCTGAGTGGATTATTCGTCTGTACACTACCGATCCTGCCATCAGTGCGACGGCAGCGACTCTGCTGGTGTTTACTGCGATGTATCAATTCAGTGATGCGTTGCAAACTTCTGCTAATGGCGCGCTACGTGGTTACAAAGACACTAAGATCCCGATGTTTTTGGCGATTGCCTCATACTGGGGCTTGGCACTGCCAATGGGTGTGGTGCTCGGCTTAACAGACTACGTTGTGCCAGCAATGGGCGAGAAGGGCTTTTGGGTCGGCATTCTGACTGGCTTAACGGTTGCCGCAATTCTAATGCTGCTGCGCCTGCGCTTTGTGATTAAGCGCCGCGATACAATGCCGACAGTTGGCGTAGCGGTGAGTTAATCTCAAACCTAATTAATTCTATAGAAGCAAAGCGCGTTACTGCATGTTGGTAACGCGCTTTTTCTTTACAGGGACACACACTTTAATGAAGCTCTTTATTGAAAGGACAGACGCCCTAACGTAACGAAAGTATGGTTTGCTGATACTCATGTTGGATGCTTGCAGAGTTTACGTTGTTCTTGTTTTACGACGCCTTATTCTGGAGTGAGTTAACTCTATCGAGAGGCTCACTATGACAACCGCAAGAAATCAACAGATATCCGTAGATGTAACCCCATATTATCACTGTGTTTCTCGCTGTGTTCGACGCAGTTTCTTATGTGGCGTTGACCCCTTAACAGAGCAAAATTATGAGCATCGACGTGAGTGGATAAAACAAAAGATGTATGCGCTTGCGAAGGTATATTGTATCGATATTTGTGCGTACGCAGTTATGAGTAATCACTACCACCTGGTTGTGCATGTTAATCGAGAGAAAGCGCTGAGTTTATCGAACGATGAGGTCGTAGAGCGTTGGCAGCAAGAACACAAGCTTCCATATTTGGTGGTGCGTTGGCTAGAGAATCAATTAACCAGTGATGCCGAACTTGAAGCGTGTATGACACTTATTGATTCGTGGCGCTCTCGTTTGTGGAGCCTAAGTTGGTTTATGAAAGAGCTTAATTTTGATATTGCTTGTCGGGCGAATCGAGAAGATGAGTGTAAGGGTCATTTTTGGGAGAGTCGGTTTAAAAGCCAAGCTCTGTTGGATGAAAAAGCATTAGCAGCGGCAATGGCTTATGTGGATTTAAATCCCTTGCGGTCGGGCATTGCCGAGACTCCTGAAGCATCTGAGTTTACATCAATTCAAGCTAGGTTTGAGGCACTAGATCACCAACAAGAAACCGCTCCTTGTTTATATCCATTTATCGGTAATCCAACCAATACAATGTTAGACGGCATACCTTTTCGATTAGTTGATTATATTGAACTGGTGGATTGGACAGCACGCCAATATCGAGACGATAAGGCTTCATTAAGTGCGGATACTCCATCAATATTGCAGCGACTTAATATCAACCAAACAACTTGGATCAAGGTTTGTACGAATTTGGAAAGGCAGAGAGCGGCAGTAATTGGGGGTGTACACAATTTAGAGCAAGTAAGAAATGGCTTGAGTAAGAGGCGGATACATTTGTTACGTTTGGATGGATAAGTATTATTCGCTCTCTCTTCACCTCTACATTCAAATAGCTAGCATCGATGGATGCTAGCCAGCTTAGTTCGTTAATTATTCAGTTCTTAAGCCTATTGGCGCCAGCTAAAACACAAAAAAGCACTTTTCCTTCAAATTTCTGACTTCACCAAGTCAATATTGGCTGGAGTTGGATAAATTTCAGCAGAGTTTTTGTAATGTATGTCCTTTTAATAATCTTGTTTCTTAACAGGTGTTTCCTAATAGGGACAGACACTATAAAGTAACTCGATATATGTTTTCTCAATCAGGAATTTTGAGTCATGGATGAAAGAAGTCACTTGTTTCTAAAACAATACCTTGGTCTGTTACCGGAAGAGGTTGCCGCTAAGTATATTTCATTTAGCTCAGACTACTTTTGCGCAGATGAATATAATGCCAACATTTGTGCGGATCTTATCTTGCGAGGGGAGAAGCGAGCATCTTGCAGTTTAGAGTACTGGTATAGTGAAAAAGGCGAGTCAATGCCTGAAGTCGGTCATCTCCAAGTGGTGACTAACTGGAACGGTGAACCTGTTTGTATCATTGAGGTTACCTCAGTAACGACGTGCCAGTTCGACAAAGTTACCGATGAATTTGCTGCCGCAGAAGGTGAGGGTGATAAAAGCTTAACTTGGTGGCGAAAAGCACATTGGAACTTCTTCTCAAAAGAGTGTGAGGAGCTCAACATAGAGCCATCAGATAACATGCTTTTGGTATTGGAAAGATTCAAAACAGTCTATCCAGAAAGTTAATAGCAGCAAGGGTTGTCAGCTCGATTAATGATAAAGGGACAGACACTATAGAAGGTGGCATCAAAAGTTCAGTGGTGCTTTTAGAGTGTCTGTCCCTTCAAAAATTGCTTTCCAAAATCGTCCTAAATAGATTTGTACCCGCTTAAATGCGCTAGTAACTAACCCACTTTGAGTGGGTTTTTCTTTGGTTGGAAATTATAAGGACAGTCGTATTAAAAGTTGAAGGGACAGACACTTCAAAAAGTTTTATAGGGACAGACACCATAAAATGAATTTAGTCCGAAGTCTTAATCACCGATATTAATACTCATACGTGAACGCGGCTCTTCAACCTTCCAGCAAGGTTTTTCCTATCAAATCAATAATCTTCAAAATCTGAATCTGTGATTCGCGGCTGTATGGCGAGATACCGTCGACTTGCTCTTCCAAATCGAGGTTAGTGTTGGCGATAGAAGCTAGCGTAGAGCCGAGATGGCTGATGGCAAATACCTTCAACCCTTTACGTTTGGCGTTGTGTGCCATATCCACCACGGCTTGCGTTTCGCCGGATTTACTCACCACCACTAAAGTACCTTTTTCTGCGCGTGCGAGTTGGTGGATGTCGGTGATCACTAAGTGTGGAATATTGGCGAGCGATAGAAAACGCGAAAGATAAGTAACACTGACAATCGATGCGCCACGCGAATAAAGATAAACCACTGGCGAGCTATTTAGCGCTTGAGCAACCAGCGTAATACGCTGTGATTGTGACTCTTCTTCCTCACCTACCACCGTCTGCTTACGCAGATCTTGTACCAGTTTATAGCGCAGTTCTGTGTAACTGGCATAGCCCATTTTCTTACACACACGATTAACCGACGTCGTCGTCGTCAACGCTTTATTGGCGATGGTTTTGGCTGAAATTTCATGCAGCTCGTTGGCATGGGTAATGAGGTATTCGTAGATAGCTCGCTCAATGCCCTTAAAGGTGTTCATCACTTACACTTAATTAGGAACGAATTGGCTGCTATTAGGCGCGAAATCGGCATATTTTTCCTTGATGCGCTTCACAAAAGTATCGTCATACATGGCTTGTACCATGAAACAGTATCTTGATACATCACTGGAAAATATACTGCCAGCAGTCAAATAAATATAACGGTGAAAAACCATGGCGAAGAAAAAAATTGTTGCAGTGACCGCTTGCCCTACCGGCATTGCACACACTTTTATGGCGGCGAAGAAAATTCAAAGCTGGGCAGAGCAGCAAGGTTACGAAGTGAAAGTCGAAACCCAAGGCAGCGACGGGGTGAAAAACAAGTTAACTGCACACGATATCGCGACAGCGGACGGTGTGGTTTTAGCTATCGACGTGCCAATTATGGAAATGGAGCGTTTTGATAACGCCAATCCACTGAAAGTGCGCACTCAAGAGCTGATCAAACGTGTCGATGAGCTACTGCCGACCGTATTTAACCTTGGTAAAGAGAAGAGCGAAGGCGGCGCGCAAGTCGTTGAAGAGAAACGTTCAGCTTACCAAGTGGCGATTGGTCACATCATGACGGGTATCAGCTACATGCTACCTGTGGTGGTATTGGGTGGTTTGTTGATGGCAGTGGCAAAGATCACTGGTGAGTTCATCGATATCTCCGGTACGCCAATCCAAACACTAGATAAGCTTGGTTTTATGACCATCAAGTTTATGTACCCAATTTTCGCGGCGTACCTAGCTTATTCTATTGCCGGTAAACCTGCGCTTATCCCTGCCTTTATTGGCGGCATCATGAGTGATGAAGTGTACAAACGCTTCTTTGACCTAGAAGGCTGGGCGCCATCGGGCTTCTTTGGTGCGATTGCGATTGGTTTCCTAGTGGGTTACCTCGTTCGTTACCTTAACGACACCATCAAGGTTAAGACTGAACTGACGACGCTAAAAACCATGCTACTCGTGCCAGCAATTACTGGTGTGGTGATGGTGCTGACCATGGAATACGCGATCAACCCATTCTTTGGCGCGTTAAACATGGCGATGATCGAACTGTTCACTCAAGCAGGTGATGCCGGTCGTGGTATCTACTCAATGGTTATCGCAGCGGGTACCGCATTTGACTTGGGCGGCCCTATCAACAAAGCAGCAGGTTCGGTAGCACTAGGCTTAAATGGCATGGGCGAAGGTTTTGACCTACTGGCGCGTGAGTTGGGTATTGTTATTCCACCAATCGGCGTTGGTATTGCTGCTCTACTAGATGGCAAATTCCGTAAGCCAGTGTTCTCAAGTGAAGAGCAAACTGTTGGTAAAACATCGCTAATGCTGGGTCTAATTGGTATTTCAGAAGGCGCGATCCCATTCATTCTTAAGAACCCAAAAATGATTCCAATCATGATCTTAGGTTCAATCATCGGTACGCAAGTGGGTGTACTACTGAACGTATGGCAAAGCCTGCCACTACCAGCAGTTTGGGGTTGGTTCCTATCTTCAGACCCAATCAGCTACACCATTTCAGTACTCATCGGTTCAAGCTTTATCGCTGTAGCATTGCTGCTATGCACTAAGCCGGACAACGCAAACGCATAACACGTCACTGGGGCGATGCACTCGCCCCTCTTTTGAATAACTCACACATAAGCTTTTGCGACTCGCAATAAGCACTAAGAAAAACAAACCCACATGCTTGATGTTTTGTCAGTCAACACTGCAGCAACATCAAGGGGCTCAAGTTAAGTAGAAGAGATTTTCCCTATGGCTAAAGTACATGTCATCCCACACACTCACTGGGACCGTGAGTGGTATTTTACTCAGCAAGACAGTGACGTGCTTGCCACCTATAACTTCACTAAAGTTATTGAGACGCTAGAAAACCAACCGAGTTACAGCTGTTACCACTTAGATGGTCAATCTTCGATTGTTGAAGATTACTTGAAAGTGCTGCCACACATGCGTGAGCGCATGAGCAAGCTGATCAGCGAGAGGAAGCTCTTTGTCGGTCCTTGGTACACTCAAACCGATACCTATAACGTTGGTGCTGAGTCGATCATTCGTAACCTAAAGTACGGCATGCATATTGCCGAGGAAATGGGACACAGCATGACGGTAGGTTACCTGCCGGATACCTTTGGTCATAACGCGCAAATGCCAACGCTGTTTAAAGGCATGGGCATTGACAATATCGTTTTCTGGCGCGGGATTGATTACGACCAACAAGTTGAAAAATCGCATTTCCATTGGCATTCCGCTGGTGGCGATACTATCTACGCTTACAACCTAGTGCATGGCTATGGTGCGGCGAAAAACATTGTGCCAGATGCGGATCATCTGGATAAAAAAATCTTCCCAATGGTAGAGAAAATCAAAGCGCAATCTGGTTTGGATGAAGTACTGATCCCATCCGGTGGTGACCAAGTTAATATTGATCCAAATTTGCCAGCGACACTGGCAGCGGCGACTGAACGCTCACCAGCAGGCGATATCTATACGATTTCGTCAATGGAGAACTTTGTTGAGTACTTGCGCCACAACAGTGAAGAATTCGAAACCTACCACGGGGAGTTTAAAGCGCCACGTTACACCCGTATCCACAAAACCATCGGTTCGGTTCGTTATGACATCAAAAAGCTCAACTTTGAAATCGAGCAGTTCTTAGTTAAGAAGCTAGAAGTGGTGATTGCGATTGCTAAAGCGCAAGGCATTACCGTGCACACAGAGCTAGTCGATGTGGCTTGGAAGAAGATCCTAGAGTGCCATGCGCATGACAGTATGGGTGGTTGCAACAGCGATGCGACCAACGCTGACATTATGCATCGCCTAAAGCAAGCACAAGAAATCTGCCACGGCTTATACAACTTGGTGGTCAAAGAGATTGCTAGCAACGCTTGCCAAGACAGCGAAGTGATGGTCTTCAACTCGCGTCCAACGACATATTCAGGCGTAGCTAAAGTGGTTGCCTTCTCTAAAGCTGAACATATTGCATTGAGTGATGGGACCAAGCGTCTTGAAAGTGAAATTATCCGCCGTGAAACACTTGATGGCGGTAAAGTGATTGAAGTGACGAAAGATGGTGAGCGTGAAGTTGACGTACCACCGTACTACCGCTTTGAGCTTAATGTCGCAGTGCAAGATCTGCCTGCATTAGGTTACCAAGTCTTCCAAGTCGTTGCGACTGAGCCTGCGACGATAGCACAAGCACAAGCACAAGCAGCAGAGCAGTGTGTAAGCATTGAAAACCAAGCGCTAAAAGTGAGCTTTGTTGATGGTCAGCTAAGTCTAGAAGATAAGCTGTCAGGACGAGTTATCAAACAGCTTTTAAGCTTTGAAGAGCAAGCCGATGATGGCGACTCTTATGACTTCTCACCACTTGAAGGTGATACACCGTTAACTTGTGCTGAGATGACTTGCCTGAGCGTGACGCAAGGTGAGATGACACAAAGCATGTCACTGCGTACAGAGCTTGCATTACCACAAGACTTAGCTGCGCGAGTGGCAGGTGATAAAACCGCATTGGCAAGTTTTGATATTACCTTGAACCTTGTCCAAGGTGAGCAGCAGCTGCGTGTAGATATCGACACCATTAACCAAGTGTGTGATCACCGCGTACGTGTGGTGATTAATTCGGATGTTAACACCACTGAATCGATCAGCACTCAACCGTTCGCTTTGATGACGCGCCCCGTTGCTCCTTCCGTTGAGGGCTGGCGAGAGCGTTTTCGTGAATGTCCAATTGATATCGAGACGACTGATGGAGCCGTCGCGATTGCCGAAACGGGTAAAGCGATGATCGTCAATGGTCGTGGTATTAAAGAGTTCCAGATCCTGACCGCGGACAACTCACATGTGAACCGCAAATCTAATGCGATTGCATTAACGCTATTCAAATCGACAGGTCGACTTGGTAAAGATGACTTGCTATGGCGTCCGGGACGCGCTTCAGGCATCAATAATACGGTGGTTTATACACCGGATGCCCAGCTACAAAAAGCGATGACGTTCAACTTTTCAATTGCGTTGAGCGAAGAAGCCAGCCACCACACGGTTCGCCGTTTAGAGCAAGAGTTTTTGGATACGCCATTTAGTTATCAAAAG
Source organism: Vibrio ponticus (assembly GCF_009938225.1). Lineage (NCBI taxonomy): Bacteria > Pseudomonadati > Pseudomonadota > Gammaproteobacteria > Vibrionales > Vibrionaceae > Vibrio > Vibrio ponticus. Next base: position 1,419,284 of record NZ_AP019658.1, on the reverse strand, counting down.
CAGACGCTGAACAGTTTTGAAAACCGTTTAGAGCGTTTCCAAGTTCGTTTTGATACGCGAGAAGTGAGCCAACGCTTTAGCCTATTTGAACTAGAACAAGCGCTGCAACTGTCGAGTGTGGGTCACTCGTTCTATCAGGATAACGCTGTGATAGTGCGTCTATACAACCCAACAGAGCAGGCAATTTCCATAGATAGCACAGCATTTGCCCACTTTGCCCAAGTGGAGCGAGTGAACCATCGTGAACAGCTTGTTGAGCAAAGTGCAGAGCAAGCGTGGCAAGTGAAACCAAATAACACCATCGACTTGCGTGTCAGTTTTAAAATTTAAGTCTCGGGTTAGGAATAATAAAATGATCAAACAACAAATCTATACCAAAGTGGCGCAACTGTACGGCGAGGCGCAAGCTGAGTCGATTACTGCTGATATTCTAGTGCTGGTTGAAAAATGGCGCGGTAAAGCGCCGCAATATCCTAACTGGGTAGACCAAACTAGCTCATACCTAATCACATATGGCGATAGCTTCCGCAGTGGCAATGAGCCAACGCTACAAACGATGAAGCGTTTTTCTGATAAGTATCTAAAAGACGCCATCAGCAACATTCATATTCTGCCGATGTTCCCGTATACGTCAGACGATGGTTTTAGCGTTGTCGATTACCGCAAAGTGGATGAAAACCTAGGTGATTGGGCGGAGTTAAATGTGTTAGCTGAAAACTTTGATTTGATGTACGACTGCGTGATCAACCACATCTCGCAAAGCAGTGATTGGTTCCAACGCTTCCTCGCGGGTGATGAAGCTTACCAAGACTACTTTGTTGTCTCAGACCCTAGTTTGGATTACTCAAGCGTTACTCGTCCTCGTGCGCTGCCGTTGCTGACCCCATTTACCAAAGCCAATGGCGAAACCGCTCACGTCTGGACGACGTTCTCAGATGACCAAATTGATATTAACTTCCACTCGCCAAAAGTGTTGTTAGAGAGTATCGATATCTTGTTGATGTATGCGGCTAACGGTGGTCGTTCAATTCGTCTTGATGCGATCGGTTTTATTTGGAAAGTGCTGAATACCAGCTGTATTCACTTGCCGGAGGCGCATGAGATCATCAAGTTATGGCGTATTGTGTTAGACGAAGTGATGCCAGGTAGCTTGCTTATTACGGAAACTAACGTACCGCACAAAGAGAACATCTCTTACTTTGGCAACGGCAATGAAGCGCACATGGTGTATCAGTTCCCACTGCCGCCACTGACGTTACATGCGTTCCTATGCCAAGACAGCCAAGTATTAACGCAATGGGCAAAAGGTTTAACGGCAGAAGCGATGGCATCGCTTGAAGAAGGGCGTAAGACGACCTACTTCAACTTCCTAGCGAGCCATGATGGTATTGGTGTCCGCCCAACGGAAGGCATTTTAACCAACCAAGATCGTCAAATGATGTGCGAGCAAGTCGAGCGTAAAGGCGGTCGCGTTAACTACAAGCACAATGGTGATGGGACACAATCGCCATACGAGTTAAATATTAACTACCTAAGTGCAATCACTGAGCCTGAAGATGATGTTGCAACCAAGGCAAACAAATTCCTGGCTGCGCAAGCGATCTTACTTTCATTTGTCGGTGTACCTGCGGTTTACTACCACAGCCTATTGGGTAGTGAGAACGACGTGCAAGGTATGGTGGAGTCTGGAATTAACCGTCGTATCAACCGTGAGAAGTTTGAGCTTGAACAACTAGAAGCGGAACTGACAGAAGAGGGCTCATTGCGTCATCGAATTTATAACGAGATGATTCGCCTATTGTCACTGCGTAAACAGCAACATGCGTTTGCTCCAACCTCGCAGCAACAAGTGCTGGAGCTATCGCCGCAGCTATTTGGCTTGCAGCGTGGTGAAGGTGACGAGGCGATTCGCTTTGTGGTTAACCTCTCTGAGGCAGCGCAAGACGTGACTTTAGCAGCTGGTGGGCGCGACCTAGTTTCAGGTGACACGTTCGATGCACAATTTACTCTAAACCCATATCAATTTGTTTGGCTAGCAAACTAATAGGAGCCGCAGATGAAATTAGCACAACTTACTTCTGAAAACTTGATCATGCTTGATGCGGTGTTTACTGACCGTTTCGAGGCGATTAATGCGCTAACCGACCGAATTGATCAAGCCGGTAAACTGACTAATCGCCAACAGTTTTTAGATGCCGTTCTACTGCGTGAAGAAGAAGGTCCAACCGCATTAGGTGAGTACCTAGCGGTGCCGCACGGTAAGTCTATCGCCGTTACTGAGCCGGTGTTTGCCTGCGCGTTTGTTAAAGATGAACTGCAATGGCAAGGTCTAGATGGTGATGAGCCAGTCAATATGATCTTCCTACTGGCTATTCCGCCAGCCGAAGCTGGTTCAACTCACATGCAAGTGCTGACCACGCTAACTTCTTCATTGGTAGAAGATGAGTTCCGTGAAGCCTTGCTACAAGCCAAAACGACCGAGGAAGTGATGGCGCTGTTTGGTGCCGGCGAAGAAGAGCTTCAGCCAACAGAAGCAGAGCAACCAAGTGAGCAACAAGAGTTTACTCAGCCAGAAATGGCGCGTGATATTAGTGCTAAAGCGTATCCATTAGTGTTGGGTGTGGGTTTAGCGGTGTCGGTCCTACTATTCCTGATGCTCTAAATACTCGTCCTATTTGCCTCTGTAGCGTTGTTGACTGGCACTCGAAAACCTCATCACATAGTAGATCTATGCTCAGAGGCTTTTCTCACTGGTCGCCTAGCTACAGAGGCAACTAGTTAGAGTATTACCCGTGTACGCGCGGATTGCGCGCACTAGCACATTTCTGATTTATCTCTGTAGCGTCGTTGACTGGCACTCGAAAACCTCATCACATAGTAGAACTATGCTCAGAGGCTTTTCTCACTGGTCGCCTAGCTACAGCGGCAACTAGTTAGAGTATTACCCGTGTACGTACGGATTGCGCACTAGAACATTGCTGATTTGCTTCTGTAGCGTTGTTGACTGGCACTCGAAAACCTCATCACATAGTGAACCTGTGCTCAGAGGCTTTTCTCACTGGTCGCCTAGCTACAGCGGCAATTAGTTAGAATATTCCACGATTGATTTCGGGAATTTTCGATATTAAGAATTAGTCATGTGATTTGTATTCAAAAACAAGCTCAATAATTAATGAAAGCGATTCAGGATATTATCGCGCAAAGCGATTTGTTATTAATGACCACCAAATTTGAAGCCGGCTTTAATGGTGAGTATCATAGTGTCAGATGAAAATCCTGAATCACTATATTCTTGTTTGGTAATTTCAATGCCAGAATAGGCACCATTGGAAGACTGGTAAGTCGCACCTATACCAAATACGATATCTTCCCCATCCAAACTAGCGGAATATGGTATTTCGTCCAGTAGCAAACTAGCATCCCAGAAAGCCATGCCAATTTTTGTGTATACATCGATGTTGTTGTCAATCGAATACGCAAAGATAGGTGCGATAGTGAAGACATCAAAATCAGAACCTAAATTGTTAGAGCCACCAAATATATTGTGTTTGAGTTCGAAGGCGTCGAAGCTTAAGTTTAGCCCCACTTTGGCTTTATTGTCAGGAGAGGTAGAAAAGGGTAATAGAGCAGTATACTCAACACCATAGCCAAAAGTACTGTCGCTCGATTTACCCGTGAGAAGATCATTAGACGCGTCTTGGTTGATATAGTTGCCTTTTAAGCCTAGTTTATGTTCGGCTTCTGCACAGATGGAAAATGAGACTAAACTCGTTAATAGGGTAGCTGTAATCGCTTTATAATTCATACTCAGTCCTTTTTAACTATAATGCCGCTTGGGTATTCAAGATTTTCCTGTACTCTATCATTCAGACTGATACTTTTTTATTATGTTTAACCTCTGTTTAAATAATAAGAATGTTTTACTTGATGTTTATTTTTAAATGGTTTTGCTTCCAAAAAATAATGTCAACAAATCGATTCTTTGATAATTGTATTTTTAATTTAAGCTCGGTTTTGATGTTTTATTGCTTTTTGGGAAATAATAATATAGTGATGTTTTGCTAAATCTTATGTCGATATTTGAACAAAGTTGAGCAGAAAAAAGCCCCGCTAAGCGGGGCAAACATCACTACCTAGGTAGTAAGTAAGGGAAGTTTGGTAATAAATGGAGTGTCTGAGAAACTACTCGCCAAAGTAAGCGCGGCGGTAAATTTCTTTAACATCCTCAGGGCTTGGCGTGCCCGGGTTAGTGAGTGTGCAAGGGTCGTCGAACGCATTTTGGCTCATGCGATCCAGCACAGCTAGAAATGCTTCTTCTGTGATTTCAACTTCGGTTACCTCTTTGAACGTTAGTGGGATATCCAATTTAGTGTTCAGTGAACGTAGCTCATTTTCAATTGCATCAATGCCAAGGTAGCGCTCAATCTCAGCGTATTTGTCAGTTGACTGTTTGTTATATTCAATGATGTAAGGCATCAAGATTGCGTTGGCTAAACCATGAGTAACACCAAATTCGCCACCGATTTTGTGTGCGAGTGAGTGAACCAAACCAAGCGAGACATTTGAGAATGCCATTCCCGCAAGAGTTGAAGCGTTGTGCATATTGTCTCGTGCGGTCATATCGTCGCCTTGCTGGTAGGCAGTCTCTATGTTTTCAAATACTAGCTTCACCGCGCGCATCGCCAGTGGGTCTGAATAATCATTTGCAACGGTTGAAGCAAATGCTTCTAATGCGTGCGCCATAACGTCCATACCCGTGTTTGCGGTAATATGTGGTGGCATTTTAGCGGGCAGTGCAGGGTCGATAATTGCTACGTCAGGCACAATATGTGATGAGACGATCGGGTACTTAATATGGTTTTCTAAGTCAGTGATTACTGAAAATGCAGTGATTTCCGATGCGGTACCACTGGTTGAAGGGATAGCAACGAATTTGGCTTTGTTACGCAACGCTGGCATTGAACCAACCGGAATAATGTCTTCAAATCCCAATTGTGGGTGCTCATAGAAACACCACATAATTTTCGCCGCGTCTAAAGCCGAGCCGCCGCCAATTGCGATGATCCAATCAGGCTCAAAATCTCGCATTGCTTGTGCGCCTTTTACTACGGTTTGCACCGATGGATTGGGCTCGACACCGTCAAATACTAGAGAGTCGATGCCCGCTTCACCAAGTAGTGCTTGAGTTTGTGCGATAAAGCCAAACTTTTTCATCGAGCTACCGCCCGTTACGATAACGGCTTTGCGTCCTTGTAGGGTTTTGAGAGCGTTCATGGCATCCTCGCCAAAGTAGATGCTCTCTGGGATTTTAAACATCTTCATGTTTTTTCCTTCAGTATGATTTTAAAACAAACTGAGGAAATATTAACCGCGTCTGCACAAGCAAAATTGATCCGTATCATATCGGGTAACGGTGTTTTTAGTGGACTTATTTTGATTTGAAAATTTAGGAGTCGCTTATCAAATTCATCCAAAAGTGATTGCAAAAAAGAGTTGGGTAAGGGAACGCTAGGCGTTGCCTAGCTACGGAATACGGAACGTTCGGCTTCGCCTCTCTTCGGGATAAGGGAACGCTTGGTATAGCCAAGCTACGGTAAAAAGCGAGCGCTACTCCAAAAATTGTCATCCCCGAGAGGGAGGGACGACCGAGTTGGGGATCTCGTTCTTTATAGCAAAAACAAGATTCCCTACTCGCGCTACGCGCTCTATGGAATGACAAGGTTTAAGGTTGGAAAGGGCGCTCCGTCTTCTGTAGCAAAGCATCCGCTTTGCGTTCCCTCCTCCGTAGTGCAGCTTTGCTGCACGTTCCCCGCTTACCTAAGCGCCGACCTTAGGCGTGCGCTGCTTCTTTTGTCTCTTTAGTTACGCTTGGTTGGTCAGCCTTCTTTTTAGTCGCTGAGGTTGTTTTATTCGCGCCTAAATTTGCTTCTGAATAGTGCTCACCGTAGAAAGAGCAGCTTAGTACTTCTCGCAATTCACTGATCAGTGGATAACGTGGGTTCGCACCAGTACATTGGTCATCGAACGCTTCTACCGCTAGTTCATCAACTTTCGCTAGGAAGTCAGCTTCATTTACGCCAGCCGCTTGGATAGACAGTGGAATGTCTAGGTCGCCTTTCAGCTCGTCCAACCATGCTAGTAGACGTTCAATCTTCTGAGCAGTGCGGTCACCAGCTTGGCTTAAGCCTAGGTGGTCAGCAACTTCAGCGTAACGACGACGTGCTTGTGGGCGGTCGTATTGAGAGAACGCAGTTTGTTTCGTTGGGTTGTCGTTCGCGTTGTAACGTACCACGTTAGAGATTAGTAGTGCGTTAGCCAAACCGTGTGGTAGGTGGAACTCAGCACCTAGTTTGTGTGCCATTGAGTGACAAACACCTAGGAATGCGTTCGCAAATGCCATACCAGCGATGGTTGCCGCGTTGTGTACTTTCTCACGAGCGATTGGGTCACCAGCACCGTTCGCGTAGCTTGAAGGTAGGTACTCTTTTAGCATCTTAAGTGCTTGTAGAGCCTGACCGTCAGAGTATTCGTTCGCTAGAACTGACACGTAAGCTTCTAGAGCGTGTGTTACTGCGTCGTAACCACCGAATGCGGTTAGAGACTTAGGCATGTTCATTACTAGGTTCGCGTCTACGATAGCCATTTGAGGCGTTAGTTCGTAGTCAGCTAGTGGGTACTTAGCACCCGTCTCGTCGTCTGTAACAACTGCGAATGGCGTAACTTCTGAACCCGTACCTGAAGTGGTAGTGATACATACAAGCTCAGCTTTTTGACCCATTTTAGGGAACTTGTAGATACGTTTACGGATGTCCATAAAGCGCATTGCGAGTTCTTCGAAGTGAGTCTCTGGGTGCTCGTACATTACCCACATGATCTTAGCCGCATCCATTGGTGAACCGCCACCTAGCGCTAGGATTACGTCAGGTTGGAAGCTTTGCATTGCTTCTGCACCTTTCTTAACTACAGATAGCGTTGGGTCAGCTTCAACGTCAAAGAACGTTTGAACTTCCATACCTTGTGCTTTCAGTAGTTGAACAACGTCATCTGCGTAACCGTTGTTGAACAGGAAACGGTCAGTTACTAGGAATGCGCGTTTCTTACCTTCTAGGTCGCCAAGAGCGATTGGAAGGCTACCACGACGGAAGTAGATTGACTTAGGTAGTTTGTGCCACAACATGTTTTCAGCTCGCTTCGCAACAGTTTTCTTGTTGATTAGGTGCTTAGGACCCACGTTTTCAGAGATAGAGTTACCACCCCATGAACCACAACCTAGCGTTAGAGATGGTGCTACGTTGAAGTTGTAAAGGTCACCGATACCACCGTGAGTAGTCGGGATGTTTACAAGGATACGAGCCGTCTTCATCTTGTCGCCGAAGTAACGGATACGGTCTGCGTTCACGTCTTGGTTAGTGTATAGACCAGATGTGTGACCGATACCGCCGATCTCAACCATTGTTACTGCTTGAGCTACTGCGTCTTCGAAGTTGTCAGCGCGGAATAGACCTAGTGTTGGAGATAGTTTCTCGTGTGCAAATGCGTCATCGTATGAAACTTTACCTAGACCTTCACCAACTAGAACTTTTGTATCAGCTGGAACTTTAACGCCTGCCATTTCAGCGATTGCTGCTGCTGGCTGACCTACGATTTTCGCGTTTAGTGCACCGTCGATTAGCAGAACTTTACGAACTTTGTCCGCTTCAGCTTTGTTTAGTACGTATGCTTTGTGAGAAGCAAAACGCTCTTTCACTTCGTCGTATACAGAGTCAACAACGATTGCAGCTTGCTCAGAAGCACATACTACGCCGTTATCGAAAGTCTTAGACATTAGGATAGAGGCTACAGCACGTTTGATGTCTGCAGTTTCATCGATAACAACTGGAACGTTACCTGCACCTACACCGATTGCTGGCTTACCAGAAGAGTAAGCGGCTTTAACCATGCCTGGACCACCAGTTGCAAGGATAAGAGCGATACCATCGTGCTTCATAAGAGCGTTTGAAAGCTCAACTGAAGGTTGGTCGATCCAACCGATGATGTCTTTTGGTGCGCCTGCTGCTACTGCTGCATCTAGAACGAGTTTAGCTGCGTCGTTAGTTGAGTTTTTCGCACGTGGGTGTGGTGAGAAGATGATACCGTTACGAGTCTTCAGAGAGATCAGAGATTTGAAGATCGCTGTTGATGTTGGGTTAGTAGTTGGAACGATACCGCAGATGATACCTACAGGCTCAGCGATAGTCATTGTGCCTAGGTTGTCGTCTTCTTCAAGAATGCCACACGTTTTTTCATCTTTGTATTTGTTGTAAATGAACTCAGATGCGAAGTGGTTCTTGATTACTTTATCTTCAACAATACCCATACCAGACTCAGCAACCGCTTGTTGTGCTAGCGGGATACGAGCTTGGTTAGCTGCTAAAGATGCTGCGCGGAAAATTTTGTCTACTTGCTCTTGAGAGTAAGTAGCAAATTCAGCTTGAGCCGCTTTTACGCGTTCTACTAGCGCATCGAGTTCAGATAGATTACTTACGTACATAATTTATTTGTCCTAAATCACCAACTATTTGGGTGATAGTTGATTCATTCATTGAGGCTTAAAATAGCGATTTGATAAAGTGGCAGCGTAATTAGTCCCACGCCAACTAACGTGTTAAGGAACGGCAGTCATTACGCTGCGAATTGAGTATTAAGTTTGAATGCTGTTGAGTTTAATATTGGTTAGCTAAACATCACGCCAACACTTAGGAACAGCATGATCATCACAGTGATGATACCAATCAGTGGACCGATAAAACGGAGCCATGAAGAGTAGGCGACACGACCAATCGCAAGACCACCCATCACTACCCCAGAGGTAGGCGTGACAAGGTTTGGTAGACCAGATGCTGATTGGAAAGCAGTCACAACTAGCTCACGGCTTACACCGGCAAAGTCGGCTAGTGGCGCTAAGATTGGCATTGATAGTACCGCCAGTCCTGATGATGATGGCACAACCACACATAGCACCGCTTCAATCCAATATATGGCGTTGACAAAGGCGATAGGGTTTAAGCCTGCCAATATATCTTCCGCATAATTGAGAATGGTGTGGGTAATATTGCCGTTGTCCATGACGACGACTAGACCTCGAGCGATGGCGATAATAAATGCCACGCCAAGTAAGTCTCGCGCACCGTTAATAAAGCTATCGGTGATCTCCACTTCGGTCATGCGAGCGACAAAGCCAACGACGATACTTGCACCGAGGAACAATGCAGACAGTTCTGCCATCCACCAACCTGCACTTGATACGCCCCACATCATTAGTGCGAAGGTGAAACCAAAGATCATCAACACGACTTTACGAGTGGTAGTCAGCTCAGGAACGGCTTGATCTTTCGCGTGTAAGAAGTGACGTAGGTTGTCTTCATATTGATGGGCGACGATAGAACGCGTTGGATCTTGCTTTACTTTTGCTGCGTAGCGCATCACGTAAATGACACAGATTAACCAACCGACTACTAGAATTGCTAGGCGTAGAGCAAAGCCATCCATAAAGTTGATTTCAGCTGCGTTAGAGGCAATAACTGTTGCGAACGGGTTAATGGTTGAACCTAAACAGCCAATGCCTGCACCAATCATAATTATGGCCACACCCACCACGCTGTCGTAGCCAGCGGCAATCATGACAGGGATGAGTAGCGCATAAAACGGGATAGTTTCTTCAGCCGTGCCGTAAACTGTGCCACCGAGTGCAAACAGACCCATTAGAATTGGAATCATCCACTTTTCGCGACCAGCAAGGCGCTTCATCGTACCGCCGATGCCAGCATCAATAGCGCCCGTGTCTGTCACTACAGCAAGGAAACCACCAATCACCAGAACGAATAGGGCAACATCGACCGCTCGAGCCGCATAGCTTAACGGATCATAGAAGCCTTGGATCGGCGCCATGATAATGTCAAACAGACCTTGAGGGTTGGTTTCAATGGTTTGGTAAGAGCCAACCAGAGGAACCATTTTGCCCAAAGTTTCATTCATTACCATTTGGTATTGGCCTGCAGGGATAACCCAAGTAAGACCAGCCATTAGAACGGTAAGAAGCATCAAAATCGTATAAGCGGAAGGAAATTTTATTTTGTTCATTATTTCATCCTATAGCAGGCTTAACGCCTTGCTAAGCAGCTACGCCAGTTATGCAACACAATCCATGATTTCTTCAATGCTTAAGTTACTAAGCCCCATTTTTTTCAGTGTTCGACCATTCTCAAAGTAGTTAGTATCGTTGTAGGCATTATCGATATGCAGGCAGCTAGTGATCATCGGCGTTTCAACCTGTGCGAGCTTAGCCAGTTCATAGCATGGCACCAGAAGATAGGCCGCATCTTCAGTGATATAGCGGTTGCTGGCTGAATTTGGTGCACTATTGAGTTTTCCATGAGTTTCTGAAGTACGGTTGACTTCATAAACGCTGGTGCACTCCATGTCATACAGTTCATTCATCGCGATGAGTTCTGGCTTTAGTGCCAAACCAAAAGCAGAGCCAACCGCAATCCGCTCATTTTCCATCACAGCCGCAGCTTTGGCGGTTGAAACTGAACAGCAGTCCTTGTAGTAGTTAAATTGACCATCAAAGTTTTCTAGTAAACCCATATTAAGAGTTGTCAGCAGAGGGTGCCCGCCAAAGTTAATGTTTTCGAGACCTGCCTCAATAACATTGCTCAGAGGTTTGAGTGGAAGTGGCATCACAGGTTGTAGGGCATCAATTGCTTGCTGAGTGCGGTTAGCGGGTAGCGCTGCGACGGGTAGATGTGTTTTCATTCCAAGAATCGCCAGTTGAGCAGGACCAACAATGCGTGTTGCCCAAGGAATAGAGATAGCGTCAACGAAGGTAATATCGAGGTTTTCGTAGCCCTGTTCAAATTTGATGTTATTGAGCACGAGAGAGCCATAGTTACCCGGCATCAACATGATAATTTGCCCATCACGCAAGTGTGGCAGCATGTCGAGGAATAGTTGTTCTTGAGCAAAAGCGGGCACCGGCAAAACGATAAGATCCGCATAAGCAACGGTTTCTGCGATATCACGACTTAGTTTGTCGATAGGCTGAAAACCCGCGTACTCGAGAGAAACATCGTTAAAACTTGCTAATGCTTCAATACCGCCACGTTGTTCGATATCCGCCAATGGATGATCAAACCCTTTTGAGCCGTAAAGACACACGTCCGCGCCATGCAAAGAGAAGTGATATGCAGCCGTTAAACCAGCGTTACCTGAACCAATCACAGAAACTCGAGTAGACATAAATTTTTCCTTAATAGTGTTAAATTTCTCGAGCACAGATTAAGGTCAGCACGATCTCTACGACCAATGCCAAAGCTTTTGTCAGCTATGCAAAAAAGTTATGGTTAAACTATGTCATGAGTTTAACCATAGGATATGTAAGGAAAATAACCATTCTTATTTTTGCAGTCACTCTGTCGAAAAGTGTGATTTTCAACAAATGTCTAGTGATTTGCTTTGAGCAGCTGGCCGACTTTTAGCTCAATTCCCAGTTCATCAGCCAGCAATAAAAACTGTTCGATAAAACGTTCGGCATGACGATTTATCGGTTTAAGCGCTGGGTAAAGAATGTCGAATTCGAAGGGCAAGCTAAATGCCAAAGGACGCATGACGAGAAGAGGATTTGCACTGTCTAACACCGCAGTGAATGGATCGGTAAGCGCGATGCCGACACCTTGTTCCACCAGCGCAGAAGCAGTGCTGGCAAGTGAAACTTCAATTTGTTCATTAATACCTAAGTCATAACGCCTAAGCAGAGTATCGATACGATTTTGTGGGCTATCTTTTTCATGGCGAATGATCACTTGATTCGCAATATCGTGAATATCAATCACTGCCAGCTGTGCGAGAGGGGAAGAGGCGGGCAGAAGGCACACACACTCGCATTCAATATGTTGATAGTTAACACCGGAGAAGCCCTGACCCACGAATGAAAAACCGATATCAATCGCTTGGCTTTGCGCATGGCGTAATACATCTTCGGAGCGGTAGGTTTTTAAGCCTACTTTGAGCTTAGGGGTTTGCTGTAGGAATCTGCCGAGAACTTTGGGTAGATAGGCGTTGGAGAGGAGTGGCATTGCGGCGATGTTGATTGAGCCGAACTGATTGGTTTTTATTAGCTTGGCCGCTTGCTCTAACCCCAATAATGAATCAAAGACTTTTTCCACCTCAATGTAAAATGCTTGCCCATCACTGCTTAAAATTAGGCGGTTGCCTTGACGAGTAAATAACTTAAAACCAATTTGTTCTTCGAGATTCGATAACAGACGGCTTACGGCTGGCTGGCTTAAATGCAGTCTGTTGGCCGCGGACGTCATGGTTTGACATTCAACAATCGCTTTAAAAGCACTTAATTGGGAGAACTTCACAACATACCCTATATTTCAAATGAGACAGTGCTAACGTGCTCCTACCGAAGGAGCGTTTATTGGCCAGCATAATATCTCTGTTTGATATGGTTGGGTTAGATCTAATAATTGAATATTTGCTGTTAGGGGTAAAATACCGCGAGCCAAACCGTCGGCTCTTTTTCAGACGTGGCTTTAACGCGATGTTTTTGCTGCGCAGGAATTGTGAGGTAGTTACCTTGTTTTAGCTCGAAGGTTTCGCCATTGTCATATTCAACAATACCGAAGCCAGTCAGCACCATCACCCACTCATTTTCCTTTTGGTCATACCATCCTTGTTCTGGAGAGCTTTGACCATAAGAGACGATACGCTCAATGCGAACCTGCTCCGTTTTGACAATATCACTGAATTGTTCGTGATCGAGAAATGGTGGAATATGGGAAAATAGGTTGTTCATAGCGCCTCTTATTGGTTGGTTGACCGCGGCAGTTGTCTACTTAGCTAACCGCTCTCGTATCTGCTGCGTATCGGCGACCTTTTGCCAGTTGAAGAACTTTTCATCAGCAAGCTCTAGCATCGGAATATCTTCATAGGTATCGCCATAGGCGTATATTTTGTCAAATTGCTTGAGGCAAATTTGCTGGCTATCGAGGTGCTTTTTAACTAAGCGAACTTTATTGTCTAGACTGCAGTCACCATCTAAGTAACCGCCTGTATAACGTCCATTTTTCTTGAGTAAGCGGCTGCAAACTACTTCAATTCCTTGCTGCTGGCACCAAATATCTAAGTAAGGGCTGAGAGAGGCTGAAACCAGCACAATTTTGTCACCTTGCTGCTTGTGCCATTCTAGCGCCTGCAAAGCTTCGCTTCTCATCACAGTTGGTAAATATTCGCTCGCAAATCGAGCGCCAAACGCATCCACTTCTTCTACCGAACGGTGACTAAAAGCGACTTTGGCGAGGATAGGGCGAGTAAAACGTGCAGGTAACCAGCCGAGTTTATACAGACCAATGACAGGTGACGTAACAATCAAGCCTGCTAGGGTGCGCGTCTTTGGCGTCGCGAAAAAGAGAAACTTAGTAAAAGCATCTTGGTGGGTGATGGTACCGTCAAAGTCGAACAGGGCTAAATTCATGGCATGATTAAGTGAGATAGTTGGCAAGCACGCAGATTACCATTGGTAGGCAACCCGCGACAAAAAACTTGATGAACAACAGGGTGTTTTCATGTTGGCGAATATCATCAATGGCATTGGCTTGATTGCTATCCACCATTGATGACGTAACGACTTCTGCTTTGTCGTTGGATGATATGCCACTTTCTGGCGGGTAGAGATAAAGCAGTCCACTTATTCCCCATAAGATCATCGCGGCGTAAAACGCGTAATCGGAGAGAAAGTGGATGCCAAGAAACCCTGTGGTTGCCTCAAGCAGTGCAATCAGTGAAACAACCACGATGTTACTCAGTACGGTGAATTTTATTGTTTGCCTCATAATGAGATCCTATCCAGCTAACTTTTTTGCCAGTTGCGTAGTTTGTTTTTCTCTTCTTTGGCGAGAAAAGCTTGCTCTAAATCGATCTCATAGCGGTTGGCGATTGAGCAGAGATAGATAAAAATATCGGCAAGTTCATCACCAACTTCCCCTACTTTGGAGTGAGGGTCGATGGCGATGCCTTGGGCTTTACGTATTGCTTTAAAGAGTTCGCCGACCTCTTCGCCAAGTAGGAGGCATTTCTCTAGCACTGGCTGATCAGCAAAGTGGCGTTCTACTTCAAGTTGCGCGACATAATCTTGATAGTCAGACAAAGTCGGTGCAGGTTTTAGCTCAGGCATAAGGTCTCCATAAATCTTTGATTGAACTTATTGAGCCAGGGTACCCAGCGCAGCGATAGATTGCCAATTAATCGAGAACTTACGTGATAGCGCTGCGAGGGTTGGTATAAATTGATTTGCAGAAAACTAGAGCGTATTTACAATCATCCCGCATCCCGCATCCCGCATCCCGCATCCCGCATCCCGCATCCCGCATCCCGCATCCCGCATCCCGCATCCCGCATCCCGCATCCCGCATCCCGCATCCCGCATCCCGCCTTATTGCGCACGCTGTAACTGATGCTCAAATACCGCCTTTGCTTCTTGCTGGCTAACGTTGAGTCCTAACTGTTGGCTGATGACTTGGTGCATCTGTTCAGCTGATGTGATGGTCGATGAAGTTTCATTGCCCAAATCATCATATTCAAACACTTCTAAACGTCTAACGAGTTGTCTTTTATTGGCGTGAATTTTGGAGATCACTAGGCTGTTTACAAAGTTACTCTGTGGGAACTTATGGGTATAGAAATGGCTGGCATCACAGTCATCTTCGGTTGTTTCACTCAGATCAAAACGATACATAGTGAGCACAGTGTCGTTCTCGAGTTTTTCCAAGCGGTAATCTTGCCCTTCAATGGCTTGTAAACGCACATGTGACTCTTGCCAGTGATACTCACGGTTCTCTAACGGGATGGCCTCTTGTGGTGTGCCAATACCAAAGCCTACATCGACAATATATTCTTGTCCTTGCCAAGTGAGTATGGTCAAGCGGTGCGAGCGGCGGTTGAACTCGTTACCACTCAGTAACACGCGAGCTAAAATAGGGCGTACCTGATAGCCCAGCTGTTCAAGTGCTAGCTGCATCAGTTTGTTGTGCTCAAAACAATAACCACCTTGTTTTCGTTCGACGAGTCGTTCGACAATCGATTCAATATCCAATGGTAATTCGCGATCGAGCACGACATTCGTACTGCTAAAGGCAAACAAACTGAGGTGTTTCTTGATCATGTGATTGATGCGTTCAAGACCTTCTAGCTCAGTAGGGATCTCTAATTGTTCTAGATAGTATTCAATTGGTTGGTGCATGTTTGTTGTGGTTCCTAGTACGAGTCTGTTTGAATGATTAGCCAGAAAGATTGCCGGTTTTAAGTTGAGCGATGAAACGCTCTAACTCATGTTGATCGAGTTCAATACCATCTCGACAATCCGCGTTGAGTTTCCCGCTATAGTGGATATCAAAGTAACGGAAGAACATCGCGAAAATTTGGTCAAAAATAGGGCATATGTCACGACCAGATGAGCTGGTTAATACCAAACCATTTTTTCCTGCCAATGCGCGTCCTTTTGGCTTCAATTTTTCAACATCAGTCAATTCAGTAATCCGATCCATCAGTGCTTTCATTGGCGCGGTGGGTGCGTGCCAATAGTTGGGAGAAGCAAACATCAGGTTGTCAGCGGCTAACATTCTCTCTACCAATCCATAGAAATCATCGGCTGGATATTGGTTCGGGTAGTTGTAGGGAGTGATGGTTAATTTATCTATATTAATAATCTCGAGTGTTGCCAGTGAAGCAACGCGCTCGAGCACCTTAGCCGTATTGCCTTGGTGATCGGCGCTAGAAAATAAAACCAATGTTTTCATGTGTTCGTCCGTGAGGTTGATTAAGCATTGGTTGTCACTGTAAAACCTCAACCTAGGTTGAGGTAAAGCATTATTTTATCAACATCACGATGTCGCTACGAACCTGCTCGGAACTAACTGCTATTTTTCTTAGCTATTCGTCTTGGCTATTCGTCTTCGTTTAGCACGCCGAGTCGTTTTAAGTCTTGTAAGCACTGTTCAGCATGCTCAAATTGCAGCGCTGACATACCGACGGCTTGTGCCCCCTCAACGTTGTAAGGCATATCATCAATAAATAGGCACTCTGCGGCGTCAAGCTGATATTGCTCAAGTAGAGCGTGATAGATTTCAGGGTTCGGTTTTAGGCAGCCGACATCTGCAGAGATTACGACTCCGTCAAATAGTGACCAGAAATCATATTGCTGTTTCAGATAATCAACGATCTCATGCACGTTGTCGGAAAGCGCATAGACGTTGTAACCGGCGTCTTTAACCTGTTTTACCAGTTCAACTGAACCGAACAGCACCAGCTGCGTCTGTTTAACGTAGTAGCTAAGTTTTTCCGCTTGCAGAGAAGAGAGTCCAAACTCTTTTTTCAGCGCCGTTTGCACTTCTTGCTCGCTTAACTCGCCACGATTGGCTGCTTGCCAAATTTGTGATTGGAATATTTGCTTGGTGAGTGTGTTGACCCTTGGTGAGTCGCCAAAGGTAAGGCGGACAATTTCTGTCGGTGACCAGCGAACGATCACGTTGCCTAAATCGAAAATAATGTTCTTAATGCTCTTTGATGACATCCTGTTCTCCCAAAAAACAACTTAGAGTGGTTTATGCAGTATGACGCCAAGGCGTCCTTTATCTCGTTTGCCATCGGGTTTATTGACCAGTTCATAGTGAACGATTTCAAACCCAATATTTTGGCAGTGTTGCAATAGCTCTTCGATAGGAAAAGCATCATAGTAAAATGGTTGCTCAAACATAGTATCGACAAAAGCGGGAATACTTTTTTCGCTTCCGCCGCTAGAAATAATGGCAGCGCCACCCGAGTTTAAGCAGTGATAAGCTTTTTTGAGCAATGATAGATGTTGTTCACGCGGTAGGTGAAACATTGAATCCCAAATCACCACGCCATGGTAATGCTCACTTGGCTTAAACTCTTCCAACTCAGCTTGAAGCCATTGATGCTGAGGAAGAATGCTTTGCGCGTGTTTAAGTAACTTATGCGAGCGATCGACGCCAGTGATGTTAAAGCCATATTTAGAGAGCAGTTTGCTAATGGGTTCGCCACTGCCACATCCTAAGTCTAATAACTTGGCTTCGCTCGGTAGCAGAGCAACAAACCGCTCAAACATTGCTTGGTCAATGCTTGCGAGGTGAGTGCGAACGGCTAACCATTGCGAGGCAATCGCATCATAGTTGGCTTTGAAACTCGCAGACAAACACGGCTCCTTATTAACAATTAATCATCAATCAAATTACTTTTCTTTCATAAGTTTAGTGCTAAGCGATGTGGCTGTATACCAGGATTTGACAGATATTAGTAAGCAGATCTAATTTCTCTCTGATAGCATGAGGTCAACGCGGATGAGCACATAGAAAATAGGGTGCCCATTGAGTGGATTTATAAGATAGGGGGCTATGATGGCGATTAAGAATAAGATCATCCGCCATTCAGCGATAGAAGTCGACGCGCTGTTTGACAAAGAACATCAGTTAATCGAGCAAGTGAAGAGCAATCAGTTGGAGCAAGTGCTTCTGCTTTGGCAATCCAAGCAACAAACGCTGGTTTTGCCTGCTGGCAAGAAATGGCCCCAGAGTGATGACCTGATCGATGCGCTGGCGAGTGCCGGATGGCAGTTATCCGCACGTAAAACCGGCGGAGCTCCGGTCCCTCAATTGCCGGGAATCATTAATTTGTCACACATCTACTATCTGCCGGAAGAACAGCAGTACGACATTAAAGCGGCCTATTTGCAGCTGTGCGATGTACTGATTGAGTTTTTCAAAACATTGGGTGTGCAAGTTGACGTGCATGCCACAGCAAATTCTTACTGTGATGGTGACTATAACCTCAATATTGCGGGGCAGAAAATTGTCGGTACGGCGCAGCGCGTGCTACTGAAGAAAGGTGGCGGACGAGTAGTGCTGTCTCAGGCTTGTATTATTATCGATGCTGACGTGAATAAGATTGTCGAACCCGTGATTACCTGTAATCAAATCTGCCACAATCCAGCCCATATTGAAGCCGCGGTACACACGAGTTTGTTTGACCATATCACTGAAAGACCAAGTGTTGATGAGCTCTTTCAAGCGCTGACGGAGGCATTTTTAAGCCACTTACCAAGATAACAAGCCAATGCCTCAAGCAAGCTTGAGGCATTGATAAAAAAGTAAACCACACCGGCTGAATTAGCTGGCTTTATCCAACGTTGGGTCTGTTGGCTTTTTAGGTTCTTCCGAATGGTTTTCTTCGCCTTCACTGCTTGGCTCAGAGAAGATTTCTGCTACAGCGGTACGCTCAAGCTCACCTTGTAAGTTACCCTCATCATCGACAACCGGTAGTGAATAATCCGAAGAGATGGTTTCGGTAAGCACTTCCTCAATGGCTGTATCTGGCGATACAACGGGCACTGATTCATAGATTTCTTCATGCCAATCGTCACAAGTGTCATCTTCTACTGCATCAATCAGGCTCTCTTGTGTCACTAAGCCTTGATAGCCTTCTTCGGTAACGTGGTAACCATAGTCGTGTTTCGAGCGCTTCATTTGTTGCAGTGCTTCTTCAATGGTCGATGCGGTAATGCGCAGTGCTGGTGGCTGCATCACCGTTTCGACGGTAAGCGCGCGAGCGCGGTTTACATCTTTAACGAAGGCTTCAACGTAGTCGTCAGCCGGGGAGAGTAAGATTTCGTCCGGTGTACCTTGCTGCACTAACACGCCATCTTTCAAAATCGCAATGCGATCACCGATGCGTAGGGCTTCATCCAGATCGTGGGTGATAAAGATAATGGTCTTGTGCAGCTTTTCTTGCAGTTCAATCAGCTGATCTTGCATCTCACTGCGGATCAATGGATCGAGTGCCGAAAAGGCTTCATCCATTAGTAGGATCTCAGCATCGGTTGCTAATGCACGTGCCAAACCGACACGTTGCTGTTGACCACCGGAAAGCTGCGCTGGGTATTGTTTTTCGTAGCCTTTTAATCCCACCGTATCAAGCCAGTTTTGTGCGCGTTTGTAACGCTCACCTTTGTCAATCCCTTGAATTTCTAGCCCATAAGCGACGTTATCCATGACGGTACGATGTGGTAACAGCCCAAAGCGCTGGAATACCATCGACATTTTATGGCGACGAAACTCTTCGAGCTCCTTACTCGAAAGCTGCATCACGTTAATGCCTTCGACCATGATCTTACCCTCAGTTGGGTCGATCAAGCGGTTAAAATGGCGGATCAGCGTTGACTTACCGGAGCCAGATAGCCCCATGATGACAAAGATTTCACCCTGTTTGATATTGAGGTTAATGTCTTTTAAGCCCACAGTATGCCCAGTTTCTGCGAGCACTTTATCTTTACTATCACCGCGTTTGACCTGCTCCATCACCGAGTGAGGAGCCTGACCAAACACCTTGTATAGACCGGTGATCTCAATCAGTGGTTTAGTCATGTTTTAGGTCTCCTAAGTGAGCTTGAGTTCGTTTTGCGTAAGCTTGTGACGCGCGGTCAAATAGGATAGCTAGCGCAACAATAGCAAAACCGTTGAGTAGACCAAGGGTGAAGTATTGGTTGGTGATGGATTTTAGTACCGGCTGACCTAAGCCTTTCACACCGATCATCGAAGCAATCACCACCATAGAAAGTGCCATCATGATAGTTTGGTTGATTCCCGCCATAATTGTTGGCATCGCTAACGGTAATTGGACGCCAAATAAGCGTTGTTTATTGCTGGCACCAAATGCTGTTGCTGCTTCTAACACTTCTTTGTCGACTAAACGTATGCCTAAATTGGTGAGGCGGATAACAGGTGGAATCGCGTAGATAACGACGGCGATCAATCCTGGGATCTTACCAATACCCAGCAGCATGACGACAGGGATAAGGTAAACGAATGCAGGCATGGTTTGCATGATATCAAGCATTGGTGTAACCACGGATTGAACTCGGTTAGAGCGAGCCATAGCAATACCAATAGGGATACCGAGTACAATGGCGAGCATGGTACACACTGTGATGATGCTGAGTGTGCGCATGGTGTCTTCCCACATGCCAAAGTAACCAATCAGTAATAGAGATGCAGCACAACCTACGACCAGTTTCCAAGAACGGCTAGCTGCATAAACTAAGCCACAACAGGCGGCGAGTACGATGATCCACGGAGTGGAGAGTAACAGCTTTTCAAACCATACAAGGAATGACAGCAGAGGATCAAAGATCGATTCAATCAGGTCGCCATATTCACGTGAAAAATCACGATAGGCGCCATCTAAGGTTTTGCGGATGGCTCTTAGATCGGCGCGTTCCATTTCTGGAAATTCGCTGAGCCAGCTTGTATCAGACATGTAAAATTCCTTATCAATACTGGAGCGGCTCCTGCCGCTCCAGAACTACAGATGTGAGTTAGTCTGCAATTGTTTTTGTTGGAAGGGTTAAAGTGCGTTGGCTACTTTGTCTGCAACGTCTTTTGGCAGCCACTGTTTCCAGGTGTCAGGTGAGGTTTCTAGGAAGTGGAACATCGCATCTTCACCACTGGCTTGATTGTCTTCCATCCAAGCAAGTAATTGGTTCATTTGCTCGTTAGTAAAGCCGCGCGTATTTAAATAATCTTGAACCGCAGGAACGCGATTAGCAAAAGCTTCAGTCACGACTGTGCTGACAGGCGAAGGTGGGTACATGGTTGCTTTTGGCGAGTCACAATCTTCTTGGGTAATACAATTGAGGAACTCGTCTTTGTCGATTCCAGAGCCAAAATCAACTTTTACCATCTCGTATTTACCTAAGATCGCGGTTGGTGCCCAGTAGTAGCCAAACCATGCTTCTTCACGTGCAAATGCTTTAGCAATTGAGCCGGATAAACCCGCACTAGAACCTGGGTCAACAATGGTAAAACCCGCTTCGCTTAGGTCCATAGCTTTGAAAAGGTTACCTGCACTGATTTGACAGTTCCAACCTGCAGGACAGCTATAAAATGCACTGGTCGAAGAGTCTTCTGGGTGTGGGAAAAGCTCGACATGCTTCTTAACGCCTTCAATGGTCGCCAGTTCTGGATACTTATCGACCATGTATTTCGGTACCCAAAAACCTTCTTCACCACCATTAACTAGTGCTTTACCCGCATAGCGTAGACGTTTCTCTGCCACACCGCGGTCGAGTGCTTCTTTCATACTATTGGTCCACATTTCTGGTGCGATATCAGGCTGACCTTTTTCAATCATTGATGTGCCGGTCGGCATGGTATCCCCTGGGACAATTTCTGCTTCACAGCCGTAACCTTCACTAAGAATAAATTGGTCAAGGTTGGCGATTAAGCTTGCTGAATTCCAGTTCATTTCTGCAATAGTGACTTTGCCACACTCGTCTGCTGAAGCTTGAGTAGCGGCCAGTCCAGCCATTACTAGCGTCGCTAGTTTCAGTTTCATTTCGATATCCTTTCTAAATAGTACCCTATAAGGTTACCTAAAGATTTATTAGAGTTCAAACTATTGAGAAAGCTAACCATAACGATATGATGTTGCTTGGATGGATAAATAAACCCTTATTTACGCTATTGTTTTAGTTTGAAAGGCTAATAAATATCGCCTGTAGCTAAGTTTAGTCAGCATAATTTAGTCTGTGATGAAACATTTATGATTAGAGGTCTAATCGTTTGAGTTGTGTCGCAGTTTGGCGAAAATTGTGTGGCTACTTAGTTTTATAAAATGTAATGGGGTTCGAAGAAAATATTGATGTGAGCAAGCTCGACAACGATCGGTTACCTTGCTGGATATGAGCCCAGAAGGGCTCATGAAAAGAGTAGATAGTTTATAAATTAGTCCGCTGACCATACGTTGCGAATATCTGGCCAACCCCAGTTAGTTAATGCAACGTCTTTGAGTACGCCATGGAAGCGTAAAGTTTGTCGATGATGGAAAATTGGCAAGAGCAAATACTGATTGATCAATGATGCTGCAATGGGTTCTAAAGCATTTAAGTAGTCATGTAGTTCAGTCTCAGCGCGGACGTGTTTCAGCGACTCTGACAGCCATCGTTGGGCTTTGTAGCCAATGCTTGCTTGTAATATTGGATTATGGAATAAGCTAGAAAACGCGGAAGAGTGGCGATTGTCATCAAGGTTGATATTGTTGACCACTAGGGTTTCATTTAGCTGGTGCGATTCTGACAAATGATTTAATTCTCTGAATGAGTAGACATTGACTTTGACCGTTACGCCAAGCTTTTCCAACTGTTCAGCAATCGCATAAGCGCAATTGACTAATGAGTTGTAGTCGTAAACGGCAATGCTTAACTCTTTTGGTAGCTCTGCAGTGTCTGCGATTGGGCGAACCACTTTGTGCCACTGCGGCAGCAGGTTATAAGCATGTTCAGTACCGAAGTTCCTCCCTTTATTGACTAAGGCTTGGTAAGTCGCCTCGGGTGTAATGACACTCGATAGAAAACACTGCTGGGCTTGGTTTAGAGGCGCATTACTGCGTTGGTTAAACAGCAAGAACATACAGCCATCTTCAATACGAGTCTGTTGAATGGCTTCTGAGTTTGCATCGGCTTCGGAGGTCAAGTAGTAGTGGCAAGGATGGCTATGCTGATTCTTTGATTGATTGGTTTCAATCTGTTTTTGCTTCAAATCATGCTCATCAAGTTGCCAAATAGTCACAAGATCAGTCAACGCGCGGCACGCGTAGTAGCGCTCGAATGCTTGCAAACAGAGTTTGGTACTGGAGTGTTCAATCACCTCAAATACACCGCTGCCGACGATGGCTTCTTGATGATTATCTTTGAGTTGTGATAGCGGCTGAATAGAGAATTTGATCCCCGATAGTAAACCTGCAAAGCCTTTATCGGGTGCAGAAAGCTGAAACACAACCTTGTTATCCATGGGGGCAGTGACTGTGGCGAGATGATCTAAATCGGGGTGGTAATGGTCAAGCTCAACCAGGCGATTAAACAGCTCAGCAATACTCTGTGCATTAATCGGGGCACCATTATGAAAGGTCAGTCCCGGTCTCAGATAAAACGTCCATTGCAGTTGTTGCTCGTCGTATTGCCAGTGGTGAGCAAGTTGAGGTTGCAGTTGTCCATCAAAATCACTACTGACCAAACAACAGTAGATTTGGCGTATTAAATAGCGCTCACTGGAACGGTGTAGTTGGTGAGGGACGAGTCGCTCGAATGGGCGTTTGTAAGTGAGCTGAATGTGCAGACGTCCTTCACGGATCGACGCACCAGAAGTGGATTGAAGTAGTAAGCCAAACGCATGTTCATCATTATCTAAGATCGAGAGCGCTTTTTCGTATTTCCCTTGTTCGACCCGTTTAGTGGCAAGCTGGAGTTTTAGCTCTCTTAACTCAATGTTAAGCCGCAATATAGATCGCTGGTTTCTGCCGACTTTTGGCTCCCAACTGAGCCAACCCATTTTGTGCATATCGCCGAGTAAGTTTCGCGCATGACGGGTGCTGGTAAATAAGGTGTTGGCAACATCCGCTAATGCAATTTTGATTTCTTGATCAAAACCCAGAGGAGTGAGGCGAGTGTAATAACGGAGTAAGTTTAAGTCTGACATAGGGCGATCTCTTTAAATCAAGCAATGATTCACGATGTCAGTTCCTCATATTGCGCTAATTGCGCAGAAATTTGCTGATATTCACGCTGATTAAGCGAAATGAGGAATGGAGTTGGAAAAATTGCTCACTATTTCTTTTCCTTATAGTAAAGGACAATAGCATCATAAAGAGATCAGAGAAAGCAGTAGTGGTTAGTCGCCCGCTCCTGTACCCCCAGAACGTCTATCGACTGCTGCTTTCTCTGCTTTCTGATTATTTCTTTGACAGTTTTTGCTTGCGACGACGCAGCACGAATGTAATAACAGAAAGAAGTAGCGTACCGACTACAAGCCACACTAATAGCTGATTATTGGTATAGAAAGTGGCGAGTTGATGTAGATGCGCAAAGGCAAAATTGGTGAGTAGGCTAAATACTGCAACCCAGATCGTCGACGCGAGCGCGTTACCGAGTAGGAATTCTCGTTTTGGCATCTTAGCGATGCCGCAGGCAAGTGGCATAAATTGTTTCATACCCTCGATAAAGCGGCTGATTACCAAGCAAGCAGGACCATATTTTTGAATCGCGCCTTGCAGCTTTTTAAATTTGTCGCCAGATATATAGCCTTTTTTATCCAACCAAGTTTCAAAGTAGTAGCCGATCAGGTAGCCGCAGGTGTTACCAATAAAGCAAGCAAGCCAAGAGGCGCCCATGACCATTGAAAGGTTCATTACGCCACGTGATGCGAGAATTGAAGCGGCAATCATCAACGATTGACCGGGCATGGGGACGCCTACGCCTTCGAGAAAGATGCTAACGATTAATGCGAGGTAGCCATATTGATCCAGTAATGGGGACATGGCGTCGAGTAACTGATTGATGTGTTCCAAGTTCGGCTCCCACAACATGCAAAGCGTTTTAATACTCCTGTGGCTAAGCTTGATCAAGCCAAGGTGATGCGCTTCGGCTAATTCTGACGTTACCTTAAAAATAGTGTAGATAAATTGTACAGAACCAGTCCGCATTCGGAGTTTTTTAGGCGGAGAAATGTGAGCAAGATTGAGATGACAGAAATGCAAGCAGCCACCCGACTGTACTAACAGCAGGGTGGCTCGCTGAATCAAGGACCTTGAGGTTACTTGACTAAAATTACAGTGTTTCGATTGCGTCTAATAGCTGGCGATTAAACTCTTCAGAAGTTACTTGACCCGCTTCCATATCGAAGTTGTCGTAAAAGCTTGGTAGCGAGATGCTTGCTTTAACGTCTGCTGCGAAATAAGGCGCTGAGCCAGATGCTGCCGCTAGTACGCTGCTCGCACCGCCAGGACCTGGTGAAGTCGCTAGCATGATCACTGGCTTGCCTTGGAACACTTTCATATCGATACGTGACGTCCAATCGAATACGTTTTTGTAAGCCGCGGTGTAAGAGCCATTGTGCTCAGCAAATGAAATCACGATTAAGTCAGCATCGCCAATCGCTTTAAAGAACTGTTTCGCTTGTTCTGGTTGACCCAGTTCTTTTTCACGTTCATCACTAAAAATTGGCATTTCTAGCTGGTGGATATCCAACATAGTGATTTCTGCGTTTGGTACTTGCTTTGCAGCATAGTGAGCCAATTGTTGGTTGATAGATTGTTTGTTGTTGCTTGCGCCAAATGCTAATACTTTCATCGTTCTTTCCTCAATTCGGTTGATGGATGTAGTTTAGTTTGATTCCATATTTTGATTAATAGGGTAAATGTGTAATTATTATTTCCATATGACTCTTAATAAGGTGCGCTATGGTCGTTTCAGCAACTAATTTACTTGATGGTATGGTAATTTTTACCACGGTCGTCGAGCAGGGCAGCTTTACTAATGCCGCCAATGCCACAGGGCACTCTACTTCTTTCATCAGTAAAGAAATCAATAAACTAGAAGAGCGACTTGGTGTTCGCTTACTGCACCGTACCACGCGAACATTGAGCTTAACCCCAGAAGGCGAGCACTATTTTCAACAAACTAAGCAGTTGATTGAGAGCGCTCAAGAGTTAGAACAAGCCATCAGCGGTAAGCAAGAAGAGCCTAAAGGCACATTAAAGATCAGTTGTCCGGTTAACTTTGGTGCCAGTCAGTTAAGCCCAGTGCTGGCGAAATACATGCAACTTTACCCAAAAGTGAAAGTGGAAGTATTTGCCAGCGATCACCGTGTCGATCTGATTGGGGACGGTTATGATGTGGTATTACGTTCCTCTGCCAGCGCGGAGGATTCGAGTTTGATCAGCCGCTTGGTGCAGCGCTCGTGCACTCGAACAGTTGCTTCACCACAATACTTGAAACAATTTGGCACGCCGAAACATCCCTCAGAACTGACGCGACATAAGCTGCTTTGTTATAGCAACCATAAGCAGCCGTATGTATGGAGCTATATTGATAGTGACGGCAGTTTACTCAAAGTCGATGTAACGGGCGTGCTGACCACCAATAGTCCAGAAATGGAGCTCAGTCTTTGTTTGCTCGGGCAAGGTATCTGCCGACTGCCAGAGGCGCTGGTGATGGATGGGATCAATAGCGGTGAGTTAGTGGAATTATTTACCGACTTGCCTGTCCATCGCATTGAGATGTGCTTGGTCTACCCAAGCCGCAAACATATGTCGACTAAAGTGCGCCGCTTTATCGATTTGGTGGTGGAAGAGCTTCGTTAAAAGGTAAGAATTAGCTTATGCTAAGCAAAGCATATATGTGCAGTTAGGACGTAATAAGGACTGTTATGAATATTGAGCACTTGAAGTTATTTGTGCGCTTGGCTTCAACTCACAACATTAGTATGGCGGGGCAAGAGCTGGGTTTATCACCGGCGGTGGCAAGTGCCCACATTAATAAATTGGAAGAAGGCTTGGGTGTGCGTTTAGTGCATCGTACCACGCGTAAAGTCTCGCTGACTCAAGAAGGGGAAGCTTTTCTTCCACACGCTGAAGATGTTCTCGCCAGTGTCGACGCTGCAAAAGGTGCTATTGGTGTTGGTCAAGCTTCACCAAGTGGCACGTTGCGCGTGACAACGCCTGCCTCTTTTGGGCGTATGCATTTGATGCCAGCATTAAAAAACTTCCTTCAAGCTTACCCTGAGTTAAGTGTTGATTTGCGCTTTTCTGATTCGGTATTGGATCTGGTTGAAGGTGGGTTTGATGTAGCGATTCGTATCTCGGAGCTGAAAGACTCAAGTTTAGTAGCGAAGAAGATTGCAGGCGACCCACGCATTGTTTGCGCATCACCAGAGTATCTCGCAAAGTATGGCACGCCGCAGCACCCAAGTGAGTTAACCGAGCATAATTGCGTACTGCTTATGGGGATGGATCATTGGTCATTTGAAACTCCGCAGGGGGTAGTCGCCATCAAAGCGAAAGGCAGTATCCGTGTTGATAATGGCGACGCGATGCGTGATGCGACCACTGATGGACTAGGCATCTCAATCAACTCCAAGTGGAGCGTCTACAGAGAGCTTGCGAGTGGGAAACTGGTGCAAATACTGCAAGACTACCCACTGACTTCGAATGCGGCTATTTGGGCTGTTTATCCAAGCTCGCGATTAATGGCGCCCAAAGTACGCGCATTTATCGACTACTTTGCCGACTTTTATGGCAACCCACCTTATTGGGAGAATAAGTAGAATTAAAACAATCCCTTCAAATGAAGGGATTGTTTTAGCAGCATGACTACCAAGAGAAGGTCTGAATCACGTTCTCTTTTGCCATCGGGTTGTTTTTGATTGCCCCGTTAACATTGGCAAGGAACCAATCGCGTGAATCAAGCAAGTAGCCTTTATGTTGAATCAAGTTATTGCCATGGTCGCCCCAATAGAAGGTATCGATATTGAGGTTTTCCAGCAGGTATTTCTCTTCTTCAAGCACCTGCATTTGGCTTGGCATGATAAAGCGCCCCGCTTGAACATCGCGCTCCATTTCGGTACCAGGCTGAACGGCTAGCGCCATTGGGGCAATATGTTCAGGCTGCATAATGTTTAAGATATCGGTGGTCGCGATAATGTGTTCTTCTGAGCGATCACGCCCACCTAAGCCAAAGATGAACGACAGCAACATCTCAATGCCCGCTTCTTTTGCCATCGCCATCCCTTCAATCGCTTGCTCTGGTGACATGCGTTTTTTGATCTGTTCTAAGATCAAACGATCGCCAGATTCCAGTCCTGAGTAAGCCATGTTTAAGCCGGCATCAACCAACTCTTTTAGCTCCGCAGGGGTTTTACGGCGGAAGTCGTTTAAGCCACTGTAGAGCGAGATTCGCTTGTTCTCAGGGAAGATCGAGCGCAGCTTATCGAGTACTTTGAGCAGATAATCAGTACGCGCCGCCATGACATTGCCGTCGATAAGGAAAATCGACTCTACATGGGGGTAGATTTGGCGTGCCTCTTCGATATCTTTAAATACATCTTCAATATCGCGCACTTTAAAGCGTTTATCATCGAACATACTGCAGAAGGTGCAGGTGTTGATGCTGCATCCGAGCGTGACTTGAATCAAGATGCTGCGTGCTTCAATCCATGGTCGATATACTTTGCCCTCATAGTTCATGGTGTTTCTCCGCTTATGGTGCTGGATGAGAATAGAGTCATCTCAGCGAGAACTTGCTAGTTGCCAATCTTGCTTGGCTGTTTCGATGGAAGAAGTCTATCAATTGAAGTTAGCGTTGATAATTGACATTAAAATGGAATGACTTTTTAGTTTTTATTGATAATTACCAAGTGGTCCGGTTGTTAACAAAGAGGAGTAACAAGAGGGAATGTGACTGGAAATAGAGTAAGCCAGCGATGCTAGAACGCTGGCTATATAGGATTATCCAAGTACGTTTAGTTGTTTCTTCAATTGACGTAAGGATTCTTTGAATCCAGCTACTTTGGCTTGTAGTGGTTTAAGAAGTGCTTTGCGTTGGCGTTTGTTTTTACGCGACGAAATACATAGTTTGCAGATCGCATAAACGTTGAACAACGTGAAACCAATGGCAGACATGGATATTAAGGCGTCTGAGTCACTGAAGGCTCCAGCAATAAAACCGATGAAAAATAGTAAATTCCATCCCCACCAAGCGTTGCTTCCGCGTACATCGGAATAGTTGACGAATGACTTGTCGGAATATTCTTTGTCTTTGGTTATGTTGTAAGCGTACTCAAAACAATAATAGTTTTGATCTTCAAATTCTAGGTAGCTGTCGGCAATAGCAAGCCAATCACCTACATCAACATCCCCTAAAATATCTTCAGAAAGTGTGAAAGTAACGGTTTGCCCAGAAACATACTCAAGTAACACTTTACCTTTAAGTGTGGATGAGCGGTTACGATAACTCGAGTGCTCGGTGTCATACGTTGAGTATTGGTAGTTACCACCGCGATAATGTTTGGTTTCTGTGGTAGTCGTAGTGCGACGTGTAATGTCGGATACATCTGCGTTGAGTGACAGCGATTTCACTCGAGCTAGAATGAATTCATTAGATACTTTACCTTGGCGAGCAGAATGCAGCACATAGTAATGGGTATAAGTATTTTGTGAGTAGTAAGAGTAGATTTCGTCCAAACGTTGCTGAATATCGCTGACAGAGATAGATGTTGGTTCGGAACTTGTTTGCGTGACAGCGTGTTGGGTAATATTTGGGTCTGAGTTGTTAGGTTCAAGCATTGGATCGACTGAACCAATATAACCAAAGTCTGACCCGGATAGTTGATGTGAAGTAAGTGCTGGTGATGGTTTTACTGCACTTTGGTTTCCACAACACACGCAGTATGCAGTATTTTCTGGTAGGCGAGCATTACATTGAATACAAATCACATCCGATGGCTGTTTATGCCGTTCAATGTTGTTGTACCCCAATTGGTACTTGGTAACATCAAGCAGTTTTTTAAATGAAGCATTTAGTGCTTCATGCTTTGCTGTGGCAATCTCAAATTTCTTTTTGTTTCGTTTTATCTCCAAGAACAGAGCAACTAAGGCGACAGCTACGGTAACGATCCATGCTGAATTCGCGCTAGAACCAGGGGCGCTGAATAAAGGAAGGGCGGTTAGTATGCCTGCAACAATCCAAAGCCAAGGAGACTTTTTACTAGGGGCTGGGTAAAGATTTTCTACCGTATAACGCTGACCCTCATTGTCATGAACCACCACACACGGAGCAGATTGATTATTTTTCACGAAACTTTTTGATTCGCGACTTTGCTTATAGAGCAGACTCATTGTAGTTGGGTAGTAGAGAGTTAGGATATCACCACGCCCAACTGAAGCAGTGTATTTGTGCTCTGCTGAAATTGAGGTCTCAATGATTTCGCCTTGATTGGTTTCTAGCTTGACCCACCAGTATGAGTATTCAAGGTTTTGTGAAGATGTTTTCGAAAAGCGTTTGTATAGCCTTGATTCAAGCACTCGACCCGTTTTCGCTTCTACATCCTTGTAATACTTTCGAACGTCGTCGAAAATATTTGGGTAGATATCTTCAACGCTGTGCTTTTCTGGTATGTCGGTGAGTACTTCGCCACAGTCAGCGCAGTATATGTCGCCATGAAATATCGTGCTTTGGCAATGTTTCATGTTAGGTTCCTATTTATATAAAAAAGGGGCAAATCATTTTGCCCCAGTAAAAGTGAAGTTAGCGAATGTCTCCAAGCAACATTGGCTTACCGAAGCCAAGCAATGTTGAGTTGCTTTGTTTAAAATACCCTTTCCAGAACTGCTCTAGCTTGTTCATCTTCTGAGCAGAAATGTACTGCTGGTTACCTGGAATAACACCTGTACCAATGACATAAACATCGGCTTGATTAAAGTTGGCAAACATTTGTGAAGCCGCCACGCGCTCAAGTTCTTGTTGCGGGTTGATCACGCGAGTCTGGTTACTTTTATAAAACGAAGTGATGTCAGAGTTTTCTAGCATGTCACTGACCAACAGTACGACTTTACGTTTTGCAGTTGATTGAGCCAGTACTTGGTTGCTGATATCCGTTAATGTACCAATTAACTCAGTGTTGGTTGGTTTATCTTGTGGTTCAAATGCCGTTTTTAAGGCAATTCCAACCTTGCTCAACATAAAGTTGTGTTGTTTCACTAGACATTTATCTAATGATTTCAGAACAGACTTTTTGATTTCACTGCGACTGTCGTCACTAAGTTGAGTATCTAGCTGACCGTTAAAGGCAACTTTAGTGAAGCTGTCTTGTGCGAACGATGAAAACTCAACCAGTTGTACTTTATCGCCTGGTTGGATAAATCGTTTTACGCTTTGGTATAGCTCTGATTTGATATCTTGGGCTAATGAGTGAGCCATCGTTTTATCGACCAAAATGACAAGCTCACGCTCGTTCGGCAGTTGGTAATATTCCGCAGGAACTTCACTCGTACAGCTTGGTACATCGTTACGTAGTGTTGCAGCGTTGGCAATTTGACTTACTAGTGCCAGTGCCGCACAAACAGCTAAGGTTACTTTTTTCATGTTAGTCCTTTATTGCGACATCGCTTGTTGTTGAAGGCGAGCAAGACGTTCTTCAGCGGTTTCCGGCTTAGGCTCATTGCTGATCGCTTTCAATGCAGTAACGATTTGTTCGTCGGTTAAGCCATCGAGATCGTTGTTTTTTACCTTGTGGATAATTTCAACGTCGCTAAGTACTGATGCTGTTGCCGCCGCCATTGTCGGTTGAGGTGCAGTTTCAGGAACTGGCTGATATGCAGGTTCTGACGCTAATGGCTGTGGTGCGACTTGTGGTGCAACTTGTTGAGTTGGCTGGTAGTCATGGTATTGAGTTTTAATCAATTCTGGTGTTTCAGCACTCTTTAGGGCACGTAGTTTGTAGTAGTTCAAGAAATTACGGCTTGAAGGATTGTTAGCTGCATAGATAACGTGTTGTTCGCCCGCGCTTCTTTGTGCATTGATCGCAATTTTACTTTGAAGGTGCGAGAGTACGCTTTGCGCTACACGTTCTACATTTGCTTGTTGTGCCGCATAGTATTCAATATATGCATTCACGTTAGAGAATTTGTAAGTGGCATCGTAAGCAGCGGATGACTCTTTACCTGAGAAGGTACTCTTAAAGCCAAGGTATATACTGTAAGCTTGCATTGCGGCAAAAATGACAGCTAGCATGATGAACGTCATCCAGCCACCTTTTTTGTGAGCGTTAATTGCATCCTTAAACGCCTTATCTTCTGCTTCATCGTTGTACGCTGTCAGCTCTGCAGGGGCGCTTTCTGCAAATGGGTCATTCACTTGAAATGGGCTATTTGCTTCTTGCTCATGACCACTAATCTCTTCAATTGCTAATTTTTCTAGCACTTGACCACGCACGTAAGTTGCGCCAACAGCAACGATGGAGATGAATACAATAGTGACGATACTCATGGTCCAAGACTTAGTAAAGCCAGCATTCGCTTTTGACAAACGGTTTGCCATTTGGCGCCAGCTTGGCTGGTTATCGTCAAGTGCGTTAGTTTTAGATTTCAAACCTACGTTTAAGTCAGGAGCAATCACCCCAGGTTTTTGTGGATCATGATTCCAGTGAAGACGGACTTTTCCGATTTGTTGGTTACGGTACAGCTCACCACCCATCGCATGAGTGAAGCCAACCAGTAGTACACTAATTAATAACGCAATACCGACAGCTGCTTGAATCTGGATAGACTCACTACCATCTTGAATAGTGAAGCCTGCTAGTACGTATGCAAAACCAGCTGCTTCAATCAACACCATAACCGACAAACCAAGCCAGGTGTACCACTTCATTGGAGCAATACCTGTATCACCTACTTTGTTTAGGTAGCGGCTTGATTGCTCGTAGTGGTACTCGTCAGCGTTGTATTGATCAAAAAATGGAAGGAAGCTGTTGCATACTTCGCGTTCTGAGTTAAACCAGCGTTGGTCGTCTAGCCCTAGGCGTTTTGACAAACGTGCGTTTTTGCCGATTAATGGTAGACGATAGTAGATAGCTTTTAGATATAAGTTGCACAGATCTCGGTTACTTAGGTAAACGACGACAGCAACAAGAATTGAGCTGATACCAGCCACAAGCATGCGGTTGAGTAGTAGCCAAGTTGTTAGTTCACTCATGATTATATTTTTCCTGGTTTATAGTCAGCAATCATTAAGCCTTTAGGGCCCTGATAGTAGATTTTTCCTGCAAACGCGCTAAAAACACCTTGTTTGTGTTTTTTGTCTACAGCGATATCAATACACTTAATTGGATAGTTTTGATCTTGTATAAATGCGCGATAGATAACACCTTCAGAGCCGTTGTAGATATTCACATCAACAGCTTTATGAGTTTTCTGAGGTTTTACCTTACTGTTGGAACTGTAACCTTCATAGACATAAACTGATGGACTTTCAGTTGCTTCTAAAGTGCTACGGTCGACTGCTAGAGGTGCCAACGCGACGAGATGGCTGTTAACTTTTCCACCCCAAGCTGTACGGTTCATACCCGGTAGGTAATCGGTTGTATGACGGTCATTGTCGCTGATTTTGAATACGGGGGTTGTAACGCTTGGTTCATCAAAGATACATGATGACTCATCAAGTGTATTTGCCACTGCTTGACCAATGATAGAGAAGCTATTGGTTTCACGTGCACCGATGTGGACAAACAAGTTGTCGTCTGTACCGCGATATGCCTCACCACCAAAATCAACGAAAGAGCGGTTATTACTGCTACGACGGTTGTTTTTATCGATTACATCATGGACTGCTGCGGTACTCTGAGTTGAAGTCGCTTGACCTTTTGCCACTTGCTGACTGACAGTTTTACTGCGTTTAGCTATGTTGTCAGTGGTTCTCAACTTTGCATAGCTAGGCTCAGTCGCTTTGTATCGCACATAGTTCGTAACGTACTCTGGTTTATTATCCAGTGTAACAACTTCAATCCGACGGTTTTCTGCTCGACCCTTTGCTGAGTTATTTGAAGCAATCGGTTGAGATTCACCAGCTCCGTAGATATAAATGTTTTCTCTAGGAATACCATTGCGAATCAATTCACGAGCTACGCTGCTTGCACGTTTAAGTGATACATCAGCATTCACTTTTGCCGAGCCTGTATTGTCAGTGTGACCAACGATCAATACAGCACTGCCGCTAGTTTTTACGGTTTCTGCATACTCGCTAAAGAAGCGTTTGTGTTTTGCACTAGATATGCTGGTTTGCCCCGAGCGGAATATATCGCCTTTAACAGTGGCGGAAAGCCCCACTACTTCAGAGTCGCCCACTACTTGTTCTATTTGCTCGGTTTTACCAGTTGATTCTGCCTCAATTATGGCTTTTGACTGAACAACAACCATACTATCGACTTCGTCGTCATCAGGGGAGCCGATGCGTTCAAATTCTACTTCGACATTTTGTTTAGCAGCCGCTTCAGCTAGTTTTGCTTCGCGTTGTGCCCAGTAATATCCAACCGAACATCCAACTAGTGCGCCGACACCTGCACCGATCCATGTGCCTTCCTTCCCGCCAATTGCTTTGC
This sequence comes from Vibrio ponticus, assembly GCF_009938225.1. Taxonomy (NCBI): domain Bacteria; kingdom Pseudomonadati; phylum Pseudomonadota; class Gammaproteobacteria; order Vibrionales; family Vibrionaceae; genus Vibrio; species Vibrio ponticus. The sequence goes on along the minus strand of NZ_AP019658.1, from coordinate 1,385,250 downwards.
CTGCAAGACCACCAACGATCATCCCGCCAGCACAGCCGATCATGGTTGTGGTGCTAATGCCGCCATAATCTCCGGTACTTGAGCAGCTAGTTACCGCTAAAGATACACTTACCGCGATCGCTACTTTTTTAAAGTTTTGCATCATCTAATTCCGTGCATTTGTAAGTTATGTTGTGGGTTCGGTCATTGACCCAGTGAATGGAGAAAAGGTTACCTATTGGTTTGATTTCTAGCTCTTGAAGTAAGCCACTGGTGGATTCTTTCAATTGATATCGCCAGAGGTCGACATCTTCTGTCACCGCTAGGATTTGAAATTGATAATTTATCGAGCTTGGCATTCCTAACTGTTGTAATGGCTGATTAAACGTTGTTTTCAGGTTGACAGTTTTACGACCAAACAAAAAATTGAACGTGGTAATTTCTTCACCCGTGCGCAACTCTCCCGAATATTGTTTACATTCAGGAACTGGGAAAGGTGAATAAAACACATAGCTAGTGACAACAGCTAACAAGGCAGCCACTGAAAAAAAAGTCGTTCTTAGACCCATTTTTATCAGCTTTTGTTAATGATGATGAACTTTAAAGGGGGTGTACCGTGGAAAATGCAAAGAATTTGAGCCATCCATAAAGAAACCTATGCTTGCTGATGTGATTGTTAATGAATTTTTTTAGGGCAATTCTCACAAATATAACTAAATGGAATCAAGTGTTACTAAGCATAAAGTTTAGTTATAGTTTGTAAGTTGTGAGCTAGGTCAACTGATGGCAATGTGTTAGGTTGAATAATTGAGTGTGATTGTGGCGAAATTGTATGTTTGCGTTTTTGCCTTTGTGTCCATTTGGTTGTTTTTGAGTGTTTTTATTTTGAAGGGCTTGAATGGATATCACACAAGTTAGCCCAAATGGAACAAAAAGCATCGGTATGACCTGCCATTTAAGCTAAATTGTGTGTCGAACAATTGACCTTATGATAAACGTAATATTAGATTTTCTATAGAAGCTATCACTTGTTTTACTTTGTCTTGATCTAATGCTTGAGGATGAGGGGTGGCGAAGCTTTCAATGTCATTGTCGTAGTATTTACCATGTGCATCGGCAAACTCGTCAGAGAGCGCGGCTCTCACTAAGATGTCTGCGCCAAGGCGTAGATCTCCGCCAGCGATACCATAAGCATCTTTAACCATTTTGCTGCCCAAGAAGGATTTCGGGTTTACCGAAACAATCATTGGACCCCTGCTTTGATTGGCTAAACCGAGCGCACGAGACCACATGGTTAGAGCAAGCTTACTTTGCGCGTAAGCATCACCATCACCTAACGTTTTTTCACCATCAAGTGCAGCAAGGTTAACAGGCGCTTGCGCCGCAGAAGATAAGTTAACCACACGACCAGTCTCACCAAGTAGAGGCAGTAACTCTTTGGTTAGGTAGTAAGGCGCGAGGGTATTGACCACAAAGCGCACGTCTAAACCTTCTTTGGTTATCGTGTGTGGCGTGCTGTAAACGCCAGCATTGTTGATAAGCACATCAATTTTACCAAAGCGTTCACAAACCTCGGCAATCATGTCGCTAACTGATTTTAGATCTGAGAGATCCGCGGCTATCGATTCAACTTGCGCATCAGCAGAAAGCGCGGAGAGCTTAGCGACTGCCTGTTCAATTTTGGCAGGGTTACGACCGTGCACAATGACGTGATGACCTTGCTCGACCAGCATTGTCGCGGTAACAAAACCGATGCCGTCTGTTGCACCAGTGATCAGGATAACTTTCTGCATAATCAAATTCCTATAGAGATTAAAAACGGTCGTTACGCCAGCGCGTCAACACCTTCGATTAGAGCATGGTGGCTGATTGAGCCTGCACTACGTCCAGCAAGGTGCGGGGCATATTCAGGATCTTGCATGAAATCAAGCGCAGCTTGGCGAGATGGCCATTGGATGATAATGCGCAGTGCTGGATTTTCTCTATCACCTTCGAGGCGCTCATGAACACTGGTTCGAGCGATATATTTACCACCATGCTTTTCAACCAAACGGTTTGAGTTTTCAACATAGGCAGGAACCCAATCTTGCTTGGTTGGGGTTACTTCAAGGACCGAGTAGTAAATAGACATCGCCGTTCTCCTATAAATGGGCTGTATTTAGGATAGTCGATTGAACTTAGATGATAAGTAGTAGATTTTAGGAAAGACTTTTTAGATTTGGTTGAAGATAGAGTTTTGAGTTTGCTTTGCGCTATTCAAGAAAAAAGCCAGCGGGGGAGCTGACTTTGATCTTTCATTCGCAGATTCTGCGTTGAGCTTAGCGATTTGGGACTAGTTAGTGGCTAGTTGAACCGCTTGCTCTTTTTTTGCCTTGTTGTAACGCACCTTTTTAAGAGCGATAGCAACCGCGGCAGTGGTTACTACACCAATTGCCATAGCAAGTAGTGCCAGTAATGGTTTGTTGAACGCACCCAGTAGAACCACGATAGGACCACCGTGCGCAACACTACAAGTTAGACCGAACATAAAGCCAAGCACACACGCGACAGCAGAGCCGATCATGTTCGCAGGGATAACGGTAAATGGGTCACGTGCGGCAAATGGAATTGCACCTTCAGAGATACCGACCATGCCCATTGCCGTCGCCGCTTTGGCGTTTTCGACTTCTTCGCCTTCAAATAGCTTCATGCGGCTACCGACAAATGCAGCAAGTGCCATGCCTAGTGGTGCTACAGGAATTGCAGCGGCTTGCGCGCCCATAAATTGGGTTTGACCTTCAGCAATAAGACCCACACTGAATAGGAACGCCACCTTACCAAATGGACCACCCATGTCGAAACCTTGCATCAAACCAATCACCAAACCGATAAGAATCACGTTACCGGTAGACAGGTTTGCAAGTACGTTGTTCATGGTTTCCATGATGTCAGCGATAGGTGCGCCGATAACAAAGATAAAGACAGCAGCAATAAACAGTGAGCCCGCGATTGGCGCAATCATAATCGGCACTAGCGGCTGAATCATCTTCGAGTAGTTAAAGCTAACAATCCACTTAACGAAGTAACCGACTAACAGACCCGCGATAATCGCACCAATAAAGCCAGTACCTGCATCCGCATTGTAGAAAGAACCGTTGTTGGCAATCCAGCCGCCAATCATGCCCGGAGCAAGACCTGGACGGTCGGCAATTGCGTAAGCGATGTAACCTGCCAGAATTGGGATCATCAAGGTGAAACCAACCACACCGACATCGAGGATTTTATTCCAGAAGCTGCCTTGAGGTATCGCCAGACCACCCGGTGTTGGTTCACCGCCAATCGCTAGTGATAGCGCGATCAAGATACCGCCCACCACAACGAACGGGATCATGTGTGATACACCATTCATTAGGTATTTGTAGAGATCTTTACCACTGCCACCTGGGCTGGTTGTCGCTTGCGCAGAGTTTGTTTTACCGTCACCTTCATACAAAGGCGCTTCCAGTGCTTGTTCAATTAAAGATCTCGATTCCTTGATCGCTTTTTTAACCCCGGTGATCACCACGCGTTTGCCTTTAAAGCGGTTAAGGTCGACTTGTTTGTCACACGCCACCACAATCGCATCAGCACGTTCTATTTCTTCAGCCGTTGGCACGTTTTTCACGCCCACTGAGCCGTTGGTTTCCACTTTGCACTCATAGCCCATTTCAGCTGCGGCATTTTCAATGCCTTCAGCAGCAAGGTAGGTATGCGCTACCCCAACCGGACAGCCAGTAACACCGATAATAAAGCCTTTGCTTGCTGACGCTTGCACGGGCTCGACTTTCTCTTCTGCGGTCAGTAGTGCTAGTGCTTCTTCGTTGGTTTGTGCATTGCGCAGGTTTTCTAGAAAAGTGGGTTCAACGATTTTAGAAGAAAGCTTAGCTAGTACTTCAACATGGAAGTTGCTGGCTTGTTTCGGCGAAGCAATCATAAAGAACAGATTCGATGGTTGACCGTCTTCCGCGCCGTATTCGATGCCGTGTTTGCTGATGCCGACCGCGATGGCAGGTGACAGTACCGCTGCACTTTTCGCGTGTGGCAGAGCAATGCCATCTTCAAAACCTGTGTTACCGGTTTCTTCACGAGCCCATACATCTTTAACAAATTGCTGGTGGTCAGATACTTTTCCCGCGTCGACAAGCACTTGCGCTAGCTCATTAAATACCGATTCTTTGTCGGTAGCAGTCAAATCGAGTTTGATTAGCTGCGTATTGAGGATCTCATTCATCATAGTGTGGATCTCTTTGTGTAGGGTTTGAATTTATGTATTTACAAATTTAAGTGAATCTTAGTGATGCATTTGTTAGTTAAGATTGATCTAAATCAGTATATTGACCGAGTTAAGGCTTATTTGTAGGGAAGTGTGAAGTGGCTAACGAATGTTCAGCGGTTCGAAGTTGAGCAAGTTCACGTTTCTACTTGTACTGTCAAGTTGCTGAAGAGTAGAGAGAACTGAGAGTTGAGAAGCGAGAGAGATTAGAGGGAAATAAGAACTGAGAGGTGAGAAACGAGAGAAAAGAGAAGAATTGAGAGGTGAGAAACGAGAATGGGTACGTTGATAAAAAAGCACAGCTATACATCTCGCATAGCTGCGCTAAGGTTTTGATTATCGGATAGAAACGGTGGTTAAGTCATTGGAAACTAGGGTTTCTATTGTGTATTGCGCCAATACCGAATGGAGCAAATAGACATTGTGTTTTATCGATAGGCAGAGGTGGTTTGGCTCAACGCGAAGTAAAAACGCTTCTTGCTCGTTAAGGATTTTGCCTGAAATGGTTTTCGCGTCGTGGCTGATATTATGCCCTGCTTGTTGTTCGATATAGGTCAGAACCGACTGCTCACAATGGTTTTCGCTAAAATCTGGGAACAAGCTTTTTGGCATCCAGGTTTCTTCTAAAATCGCCGGCTCACCGTTGATAATACGCATACGCTTAAAGTGATGCAGCTTTGCGCCAACCTCAATGCGAAACTTGTCTGCCAAGGCTTGGTCTGCTTTGACGGAAGCGAACTGCAACACAATGTTTTTCAGGTCGGTGTCTTTGTTTATACGCTCAGAAATACTGGTTAAGTTGTTGTCTTGATAGAACTCTGGTGGGTTTACAAATATGCCAGAACCCTGTCTAGAATGGACAAATGACTCCTGCTTAAGTTTGTCGATCGCCTTTCTAAGAGTCGGGCGACTGACACCAAACTGACTAGATAGCGCGTGCTCGCCATCGAGCTGAGACCAAGCAGGGTATAGACCACTGACGATGTCTGTTTTTATCGCCTGATAAACTTCAACGTACTTCATAACACAACTTATCACTTTACAAATAGTCGGCTCTTGGTAGTAAAAAACAGACCTGTTAACACATATACAGGTTATGTTTTTATTGAATGAGCCATTAATGCTGAGGATGTTAGCAGAAATTAGGGCAAGAAAACAAAGCGATTGGTTCGTTTTTGTAACGCATGATCAAGATCATCATTTTTAGAAATGCCATGTTATTTGTATTTACATATTTTAAGTGTGGATTTATGGTTAGCTCATAAAGATAACGAGGAGCCCTACCATGTCATCCAAAATTGAGAACAACCCAAGCCAAGTTGATGTAAACAAGAAAATCCCATGTGAGAAGCCTGCTAGTGTGCAGCTAAATATCATGGAGGCGTACACTCGTGCCCATCATAATGAAAGTAACGTTTATCAACGTGAAGTTGCCTGTTTGTCAGAGCTTTACCCAGTTCTATTTAGACAACTAGAAGCAGAAGACTGCGTGGTGGGACGTTTAGATGCTTTGCCAATCGGTTTTGGTAGCGTGACCTCGGTAGGTGGTGTCGGTCACTACTGTAATTTCGACAAACTGGAAGCGTTTAAAAGTGAGCTCGAAGAGCACGATCATGCCCGTGTCGATGAGCTACTTAGCTACTGGCAAGATCGCGACACTCGCTCTATCTACTTCCGTCAAACCATTACTGAAACCACGCTAGGTAAGTTTGTTGACGTTAATTACCCAGCGATTGCGACTGCACGTTTGAGCGGTATGTACCTTGATTACAACACCTTGATCGACAATGGCATCAACGGCATGCGTGCGCGTATCAAAGACCAATTGGCGGCAGCAAAACAGGTCGGTGATGAAAAGGCAATTTCACTGCATACGGCGTTTTTAGGCTGTTTCGACATTGTCGAGCGCGTGATTGATTTTCATATCAAGCTTTGCGCACAAGAGTTAGAGCGTACTGGCGATCTAACGCGCAAGCATCAGATGAATGATTTGATTGATGCGCTAAACGCGATTCGCACCGACAAGCCACAAACCTTCCTACAAGGTATTCAGCTTTCATGGCTTTACAGCTTGTGTTCTGGGGTGGTGAACTTCGGTCGTATGGATGATTACCTTGGTGATTTGCTGGTGGGCGATCTTGAGGCTGGGCGCATTACTGAACGCCAAGCGATCAACTACATTCGCTCTCACTATCGTTTAATTGAAGCGCGTAAAACCACGGTTAACGGTCGTGTTGTGGTCGGTGGCTTAGGTCGTCGTAACCCAGACAATGCCGATGTTTACTGCAAACTTGCCATTCAAGCGGTGCGTGAGAATAAAGATACTGAACCGCAATTTACCTTACGTATCTACAAAGGCATGAATCAAGCGGTTTACCAAGATGCGCTCGATGCAATTGGTGAAGGGTTAACTTACCCAATTTTGTACAACGATGACGTTAACGTGCCTGCGGTAATGAACTCGATGCAGATCTCGCAAAGTGATGCTGAGCATTATGTACCGTTTGGCTGTGGTGAGTTTGTCTTGTCAGGCAAAAGTGTCGGCACGCCAAATACCTGTATCAATATTCTAAAGATTCTCAATATCGCCCTGACTGGCGGTACCGATTTCTGGGATGGACAGGATAAAAGCGGTGGCACAGCCCTGCTACAGCCAGAGCAAATCACTTGCTTTGATGATGTAATGCAAAACTACAAAGATTTGCTCGATTACTACATCGAACTGACCTCAAATGCGCAATCATTCTCGTATAAGGTGATGAACCAAGAAGTCGGTTTCTTGTTCACCAGTATCTTGACTGATGACTGTATCGGTCGCAGCAAAGCGCTACTAGATGGCGGTGTGTATAAGCTTGGCGGCACTAATGAAACTTACGGTAACACCAATGCGTATGACTCGTTGGCGGCGATCAAGAAAGTTATCTTTGAAGATAACAAATACAGCTATACCGAATTGATTCAAGCGCTTAAGGTTAACTTCGACGGCTATGACCGCATGAAGTATGACTTAATCAATGCGCCGAAGTTTGGTAACGACGATGCGTATGTGGATGACATTGCCGTCGAGATGCACGAATACATCTGTAATGGCATTAAAGACTCGGCAGCCAAAGTCGGCATGGACAGTTACCTAGTGGTGATCATCAATAACCAAGTGAACACCGAATGGGGACGTGCAACCAGTGCTTCTGCTGATGGTCGTCATCGCGGCGTTTATATGAGTAATGCCAATAACCCGCAAAGTGGTGCCGATAAGAATGGTCCAACTGCGATGCTGAACTCATTAGTGAAGCTCAAAGCTGAAGTTCATGCAGGCTCAGTGCAAAACATGAAGTTCAGCAAAAACATGTACCAAAACAAGCGCATGATTGTTGAAGCGCTGCTTGATGGCTACTTTGAGCAAGGCGGTCCACAGATCATGGTCAGTGTTGTCGGTAAAGGGGAGCTAGAAGATGCCTACCACAACCCAGAGAAATACCCGAACTTAGTCGTTCGTGTCGGTGGTTTTAGTGCCAAGTTCGTTAACCTCGATAAAGACGTGCAGCTAGAAATCTTAAACCGCACGCTTAACGACTAACTCTCTAACCAATAACACTAGCATTAGGGTGACTAGGCTGTTTTAGGTCACCCTCTTTTTTCCCGCTTTGATTTTATTGAGGCTCGCTATGCCAACCAATTCTGCTACCAATCAAACCACGGCGACCACTGCCACCCAACCTATGGGTATTGTATTTGATATTCAAAAGTTCAGTGTCAATGATGGCCCGGGTGTGCGCACTGCTGTGTTTATGAAAGGCTGTCAAATGAAGTGTTTGTGGTGCCATAACCCTGAATCACTGAGTGGTAAAAAGCAGTTGGCCTTTAATGCGCAAAAATGCATTGGTTGCCGCAGCTGTGAGCAAGTCTGCCCTAACGGTGTGCACAGTTTTACCGAACAAGGGCTGCATTTAGTCGACTTTGGCGTTTGCCAAGCGTGTGGGTTGTGCGTTGATGCCTGTATGCAGGACGCGCTAAAAATTTACGGCAGAGAAATGTCGGTCGATGAAGTATTTGCCGAAGTGATTAAAGACAAAGTCTACTTTGATAAATCAGGCGGCGGCATTACGCTTTCTGGTGGCGAGGCGTTAAAGCAGTTTGATTTCTGTTTAGCGCTGGCGAAAAAGTGCAAGCAGCATGGTATTCATGTTTGCATTGAAACCAACGGTGCGTCTAAAGCAGATCATTACCGCGACATTGCCCCGTATGTGGATCTGTTTTTGTTTGACTATAAGGCGACAGGCGACACGCTACATAAACAACTTACCGGTATGACGCGTAAGCTGGTTGATGCCAACCTTAAGTTGTTAAATGAGATTGGCGCGCAGGTGATTTTGCGCTGCCCGATCATCCCAGGTTATAACCTCTCCGATCAACACTTTGCTGCAATCGCGCACCTTGGTGAGTCGATGGCAAATATTCAGAAGGTGGAAGTGCTGCCGTATCATAATTTTGGTAAAGGCAAAGCGACCGAGATTGGTCGTGAATACAGCGTAGAAGCCGAACTTCCTGAGGATGAGTTGGTTAATCAGTGGCTTGAGAAGATCCGAAGCTATGGGGAAGTCGAGGTGACGTTGAGTTAAAGAGGGAGCTTTGTTTTTTAGTGTCTGCTGAACTAAAACATTGTCATTCTCGCGCATGCGGGAATCTCGCTTTTAATAGTTGTTAAGTAGTCGCGATGGAGTATGTCCCGCTTATTACTCATGCACATCCCATGAGCTTATTCGTAAGCGGTCCAGTTACTCTTTGCCTTGCCAAAGAGTAACCAGAAAGGCGCTTTTTATGCGTAGGTGTTGTCCGACCGGTTTCAATCCTATCTATTTGAGAAGTTATCGGATTTTGACCGTCTTTGAGGATTGTTCAGGAAACTATTGTTTGAATAAGCATTATTAGCCAAAGATAGATCTGTTATTGGCATCAAAGGTTGATGTTGTCCTCTTGTGCTTTCTCTATAAGCCACTCAACAAAGACTTTAACTCTTGGACTTTGGCTCATGTAAGGGGTGATAGCGTAATAGTCGTGCTTACAATTAAGTTCTAGGTTTGGGAAGGGCTTAACCAGAACCCCGCTTTCAATATGCTTATCTATCAATCGACTACGTCCAATGGCCACGCCACCATGATTTATTGCTGAAATAATCGATAGGTCTGAACGGTCAAAGCCAACTTTGCGACAATCATCCAACCAATCGATACCAAACGACTCTGCCCAAAACGACCATTCACTAAATTCTGACTTGTAATCCCAAGCCTGCTTGTCGTATAGCAAAGTGCAGTTAGCAAGAGCGTCAACGCAGCCTATGAGCTGGTGATCTTCCGCATATTGAGGGCTACACACAGCGACAATTGATTCGCTCATTAGTTTTTCGTGATGGATGCCTTCAGGGGTCTTGTCATCATAGTAGATAGCAACATCAACGTTGTAATTGTTGAAGTTAATGTATTCATTGCCCGTAAGGATGTTTAGGTCTATCAGCGGATATTTCTTGTAGAAATCAGTCAGCTTAGGAACTAGCCAGCACTGAGCAATGGATGGCCTGGAGTATATAGATAGCTGACCGGAAAGTTCGCTGCTTTTGATTTCACTAATCTCTTGGTTTATTGCTTGCAGTGAAGAATACAATGAAGAATAAACACGCTCTCCTTCACTGGTGATCTTTATCTTTCGGTGATATCGATGGAAAAGCTTAAATCCAAGTTCTTCTTCAAGAATATTGATCCGGTGGCTAACTGCGCTAGGAGTTAGAGAAAGTTCCTCAGCAGCCAGTGAGAATGATTGGTGACGTGCGGCAGCCTCAAAAGTATGAAGTTTTGATAGTTGGTGGCTGCTCAATGCCCAATCTTTAGTTCGGTTACTGTTATTTGTGTACATGGTAGATACATGGTGAAAGTGCCAACTTAGTGGTGAGCTAGAATACTATCAGCAACAGCCAGAAACACGCAAAATGCTCAAGTTTTAACGAAAATACCCAATAAAGACAAAAAATGTGAAGTCATCCCCTTCTTGTTTCAATCTAGCTCAACTTAGTTGTGAATTTTGATCGTTTGACCGTTCTGTCGGATAACCCGAAAATTATACCCCATAGCAATATTAAAAGTTGCTCCACTACTTGATATACAACTTTGCTCCTTAATCACAAAATAAAGAGATAGAAATGAACCCAGAGAAACTAGCCGAGCTTACTTCTAGCTTCCCACTTCTACACAACCTCATGAACTTAGAAGAACTAGTTTGGTTTAATCCAAATGCAACAACTCTTGAGGTTGGTCTTCCTTACGTGGGACTTGATGAAAATGACGTTCAGGACGCAAGTGAACGACTTAAGCGCTTCGCGCCATACTTGTGTAAAGCATTCCCTGAACTGGAGGCAACCAATGGCATTATTGAATCTGAGGTTCAAGCAATTCCTGCAATGCAGAAGCATTTATGCGGTCACTACGGGGTAAAAATCTCTGGCAAGATGCTAATGAAGAAAGACAGCCATCTTCCAATCTCTGGCTCTATCAAGGCGCGAGGTGGCATTTATGAGGTTCTTAAACACGCTGAAGAGCTAGCGATTAATGCTGGGCTGCTTTCAGTGGAAGACAATTACGAAAAGCTTTACTCGAATGAGCTTAAGGCGTTCTTTAGCGAACACAGTATCGCAGTGGGCTCTACGGGTAACTTAGGTATGTCCATTGGTATCATCAGTGCAAAGCTTGGCTTTCAGGTAAGTGTTCACATGTCAGCTGACGCGAGAACGTGGAAGAAGAACAAGCTTCGTTCTTTAGGTGTAACAGTTGTGGAGTACGAGCAAGATTACGGCGTTGCTGTTGAGAAAGGTCGCGAAGATGCGAAAGGTGACCCAAAGTGTTTCTTCATCGATGATGAGAATTCAAGAAACCTTTTTCTAGGTTACTCAGTTGCTGGTGAGCGACTTAAGAAGCAGTTTGAAGATATGGGTATCAAAGTTGATAGCAACAATCCATTGTTCGTTTACCTGCCGTGCGGTGTAGGTGGTGGTCCGGGCGGAGTTGCATTCGGTCTCAAGCTCGCATTTGGTGACAATGTCCGTTGTATTTTTGCAGAACCCACGCACTCTCCTTGCATGCTGCTTGGCGTTTATACAGGTCTGCATGACGATATCTCTGTTCAAGATCTTGGCATCGATAACATCACGGCAGCAGACGGTCTAGCGGTTGGTCGTGCTTCTGGTTTTGTTGGTCGTGCAATGGAGCGTCTGCTTGATGGCTTCTACACAATTACGGACGAGAACATGTACAAGCACTTGGGCGACCTTTCAGAGCTAGAGAATGTGCAATTAGAGCCTTCAGCACTATCTGGCATGGTTGGTCCTGTTCACGTATCAAAGGATAAAGGTTACCAAGAGCGAATGGGTTTTACAGCGGAGATGCTAGAGAACGCAACACACCTTGTATGGGCTACTGGTGGCGGCATGGTTCCGGCAGAAGAAATGACGGCGTACCTAACGAAGTCAGCCCGATAGTAAATCAAAATGGAGCGCAGAGTAGCGCTCCTTTTAAGAAATTCCTAATAATTCCAATAGCAAAGAGTACCCACAATGATAAAAGAAATAGAGATCAACAAATCCATGTTTGCAGAGTGGCGACGTGAGTTCCACATGTATCCAGAGATTAGCTACAAAGAACATGAAACGGCAAAGAAGATCGCTAAAATGCTTGAGAGTTTCGGATTCGACGAGGTGCATACTGGCATTGGTGGCACGGGCTTAGTTGGTGTACTTAAGGGAAAATATCCATCAGAAAAGGCTGTTGGTCTTCGCGCTGATATGGATGCTTTAGCAATGGAAGAGCTTAATGATTTCGAACATGCATCAAAAAATAGCGGTGTTATGCATGCTTGCGGTCATGACGGTCATATGGCAACGCTTTTAGCTGCGGCATGGTACTTATCGCAAGATCGAGAATTTAGCGGAACGGTTCACTTCATTTTCCAAACAGCAGAGGAAGAGCTTACTGGTTCAAAGACTATGATCGACGACGGTCTATTCGAACGATTCCCTTGTGATGTTATTTATGGACAGCACAACATGCCGCACGTACCGGAAGGTCACATTTGGCTTCGTGAAGGGGCAATTGAGGCAAGCTGTGACCGATTCGATATTGAGATTGTAGGCAAGGGTGGTCATGCGGCAATGCCAGAAAGCATGATTGACTGTCCGTTGGTTATGAGCCACATCATCATGGCTGCGCACACTATCGTATCTCGTAACGTATCACCGTTAGAGTCGGTAGTTCTCTCTTTTGCCGACGTGCATGCAGGTTCTGGTACTTACAACATCATGCCTAAAACGGCGACCTTAAAAGGCTGCGTTCGTGCATTTGATGAAGGCATTCGCCAACTTACGCTTAAGCGACTAAAAGAGATTGTTGAAATGACAGCCCAAGCGCACGGTGCTAAAGCAACTCTTCTCGTTCGTGACGGTAGTTGTCCTGCGACGGTTAACAATCCAGAACAGGCCAAACTTGTTGCTAAGATAGCGGCGAACCTAATTGGAGAAGACAAGGTTAACGCTGATTGCCGACCACTATCTGGCAGCGAAGACTTCTCTTGGATGCTTCAAGAGATTGAAGGTTGCTACTTCTTCGTTGGCAACGAGGGGGCGTCTCTACACAACCCATCTTACGACTTTAATGACAGCATCATTCCACTTGGTGCATCAATGTTTGTGAAGTTAGTTGAGCACAACCTTCCTGCTAAATAAGCAACTATAGCCACCGCCTCTAGCAGCAGGGGTGGCAAGATAAAATAAGGTCAATCTATGAAATCAGAAAAATACATTGTCGAATTTTTAATGTTCGCAGTTTATCTCGTGTTTGGTGCGAGCTGGAGTACCACTGGCGCGGTTGGTGCGCAAATCATGCAGGACTATGGTGTGGGTGTTTCCGAGTCAGCTATGATGACCAACGCAATTCTTTGGGCGAAAATTCTTGGTGCGCTTGGCATTGCCGTTGTTACCTACAAGCTTGGGATCAAAAGATCCTACCTTCTTGCATTACTTTTAGTTGGTACAGCAGTGCTCGTCCCATTTACTGATAACTTTTACACGCTTGTTCTAATCAGATTTCTAAATGGTTTGGGTGGCGCGATGTGCCTAGTATCAATGGTACCTGTGGTGGCCCACTATTTTGATGCAAAAACGGGAGCGAAGCTTAACAGTATCAATGGTATTCCTAACGTTATCGGTTCTGCGATTGTTCTTATGTTTGCAGCGCCTCTAATCGAATTTGCTGGTGGCTGGAAAACACTTTTAGCGTCTTACGGTTGGATCACGCTTGCATTTGCTGTTGCTTGGGTCGTCTTCTTCAAGGATTTTAAACAAGAAAAAGGTCAAGAGCCGACGCCAGAAGAGAAGCGTGCAGAGATTAAGACCGTTGTTAAGTCTCGTGTAGTTTGGAGCATGATCATTCAGTATGTTGGAGGCTTGCTAATGCTCCTAGTGCCATTCACATACCTGCCGACTTACTATGCAGAGTATGCAAATCTTCCTGCAGACAGTATTGCTTACCTTGCCCCTTCAATTAACCAGATTGGTATTGTTGTTGGTGCGGCACTATCTATTTGGCTGAAAGGCAAAGGCGTTCAATACAAGAAGCTGTTTGCTGTCACCTCAGTAATAATGGCGGTTACAACTTACATGATGTTCTTTGGCTCAAATGAGTACATTATTGTCGCTGGTGCGTTTGGTGCGGGTATGATGCTGTCTTCTTGGTTCAGTTTCATCTTCTCTCTACCTCGTGAACTTCTTAAGAACCCATCAACAAACACAATCATGTTTGCTATGTCTACGTTCTGGCTTGCGTCGTACATTTTGGCTACGGTAAACACACAGATAGTTGGATACTTAGTAGATATGACTGGCAGCTTTGTTAGTGCGTTCTACTACGTTCTTGTGATTCTGGTGGTTTGTCCTATCTTGGCTCAGATGATGTTCCCTAAGTCGAAAGCTGAAAAGCCGTTAGTAGCCAGCGAAGCTGTCTAAATTCTAATTGATAAAGAAGCTCTCGAAAGAGGGCTTTTCTTTGGTACATTCTTTATATGTCATTAATTTACTTCTTCGATATATTCGGCACTGCAATTTTTGCGATATCTGGTGTGTTGGTTGCTTCACGCTTCAGAATGGACGCGTTTGGCGCTGTTGTCCTTGGTGGTCTAACTGCAATTGGAGGCGGAACGATTCGTGACGTTGCACTTGGTGCTACCCCTGTATTTTGGATGAATGACAACACATACCTTTGGACAATCTTAATTACATGCATTGCTTCACTCATTCTTGTTCGAAACAAGAAGACCATACCAAACTGGCTATTGGTCATTTGTGACGCAGTTGGTCTAGCCGTGTTCGTTGGAATTGGATTTGATAAGGCAATGCAGTTTCAAGATTCATATGTAGTAGCAACGACCATGGGAGTAATTACAGGATGCGGAGGGGGAATCCTTAGAGATTCGCTAACAGGTGAAGTGGCTAGCGTACTTAAAAAAGAAATATACGCGACGTCCTGCCTAATTGGTGGTATGACATATGCCATGGCTCTGAATGTTGGTGTAGACAACATGACATCTTTCTCTATGTGTGTGGTTGTGACACTTATAATTAGGCTTGCATCAATGTTGTTTAATTGGTCATTACCACTGGCATATTCTGATAAATAAAAAAAATACCATTTAAAACTGACCTCCAACAGTTGGACAACCGATTGTTGGGGGATTTTTATGTTTAAATACAGTTTCGAATTTGGGCGCTTGGTTGTTAAGCAATGTTTAAATGGTGTGTCATCTCCGTATATCGTAAAAAACATTCAATATCTTCTAGTCAAAATAGCCTTCATCGTTTTAAGCGGTACAAACAACCCTTTGACCCATTCGTATTGTTAATCAAAAGGGAAGCGCATACTCGCCACTTCCCTAAACAAAAACATGGAACAAGATTAGTTGCCTAAAGGTATTATTCCTGAATAACGAATACCTGACAGTTGCGCCATTTCTCGATTCCAAGTGGCGAGATCATCGTGGTTAAAATCACTGAGATTACTGTGCCCGCAAGCACGCGCCATCACTTTCATTAATTCTGTTGACGCTTCAAAGAAATTTTTCAATTGGTGTGAGGCTTTTTCCACATTCAGTCTCTGGCGTAAGTCGGCTTTTTGAGTCGCAATGCCTGCGGGGCAGTTATTGGTATTACACATTCTTGCTGCCACGCAGCCTATCGATTGCATCGCGCTGTTGGAAATGGCAATACCGTCTGCACCCAGTGCCAGTGCTTTGACAAAGTCCATTGGGACGCGCAAGCCACCTGTGATGATCAGTGTGACATTGCCACTCGCGCCCACTTTATCCAGATAGGCTCTCGCTCTGGCTAAGGCTGGAATGGTCGGCACACTGATATGGTCGCGAAACATAGCAGGTGCAGCACCTGTACCGCCGCCACGACCATCTAAGATAATGTAATCCGCACTTGCATCGAGAGCGAATTGGATATCTTGCTCGATGTGATTGGCACTGAGTTTGAAACCAATCGGGATGCCTCCCGTGACTTCACGAACACGATCTGCAAACCGTTTGAAGTCTGCCACGCTATGTAGGTCGGCAAATGTCGGAGGGGAGATCGCCGCGGTACCGGCTTCAATGCCGCGCACTTCGGCAATCTTGCCGATGTTCTTTGCGCCTGGTAAGTGCCCGCCGGTGCCAGTTTTAGCACCTTGCCCACCTTTAAAATGGAACGCCTGCACCCGCTTTAACTTATCTTCGCTGTAGCCAAACTTGGCGCTGGCGAGCTCATAAAAGTAACGAGAGTTAGCGGCTTGCTCTTCAGGCAGCATGCCGCCTTCACCCGAACAGATGCCTGTCCCAGCTAATTCAGCGCCAGTGGCTAATGACACCTTGGCTTCTTGGGACAGCGAGCCAAAGCTCATATCTGAAACCAGTAACGGTATCGCAAGCTTGAGCGGCTTTTTCGCATTTGGACCAATGACTAGCTCGCTACTGACAGGTACATCTTCTTGTAGCGGTTTCGTCGCCATTTGCGCCACCATCACCTGAATATCATCCCAATGTGGCAGTAGATGGCGAGGTACACCCATCGATGTCATAGGACCATGATGTCCCATTTTGCTTAGTCCTTCTCGGGCTAATTGGTGAATAAACTCCACGGTGGGTTCTTCGACGGTAGCGGTGGCAGAGGGGGCTTTTTCTGCGGACTGGATTTGTACGCCCGGTCCTTCTTGTCCCACTTGCTCGGCGCTAAATTGTTTATGGCTACCATCACAAAAGGGGAGGTCATTGGAATGTTTACAACGACAAAGATAAGCATCGCCACTCTCTTCGGCAACAAAGCTTTTGGGTTTGAAGTCGGTACTAGAATGGGAGCCATCACAATAAGGTTGGTTGCTGGAGAGTCCACAGGTGCAGAAGTAATACTCCTGACCTTGTGTTAGTTCAACCTTGATAGGCTTGTTATCTGCGATCACGGGTTTGCTCATCACTCTACTTCCTTTGTTTTTGATGCCACCTAAACGATGACTTTCTTTAAAGCGTAGATTCTTGGCTGAGATTTGAAAGTAACGAGAGAATGAACAAGGGTGAGAGATGAGCGATTTCCGCTGCGATATTCACCAATTCTCACTGGGTGATTATTTTAAAGCAAACGATTGCGCAATCGTTTGTTATTGAGCGATTTGTAAAGTATGATTCGCGCCCTATCGAGGAGATTACTTTATGTTTCGCTTTTTTGCCCTTTTTCTGACCCTTCTTTCTTTTAACGTGACCGCTGCTTCAGAGCGTACCGCTATTGTTGGCGCGATGGATGTGGAAATTGAAGGTCTACTGCCTAAACTCACCAATGTTGAACAGAAGACGATTGGTAAACACTTGTTCCATATCGGTCAACTCAACGGAAAGCCTGTCGTTGTGACTAAATCAGGTGTCGGTAAGGTGAATGCCGCGCTAACGACCACCTTATTAGCCACAGAGTTTGGTGTGGATTCAATTGTTTTCACTGGTATCGCGGGGGCGAGTGCACCAGAGCTCGATCCAATGGATGTAGTAATTTCGACAGCACTCGTGCAGCACGACGTTGACCTGACTGTGTTTGGCGCGCCAATGGGCTTGTTGGATGGCTTTGATAGTCGTGAATTCTTACCGTCTGATGCATTGGTAAAGCATGCGCTTAAATCAGCGCAAACTGTGTTGGGTAAAGATCTCGTCACCACAGGTACGATTGTTTCTGGCGACCAGTTTATTGCAGACAAAGCAAAAGTGGCTTACCTGTACAAAGAATTCAATGCCAAAGCGGTTGAGATGGAAGGGGCTGCACTGGCACAAGTCGCTGATCAATTTGATATTCCTTATGTCGTTATCCGCACTATTTCTGATAAAGCTGACGGCTCTGCAGCTTTGACTTATGAAGAAATGAAAAAAGCGACAGCAGACAACTCAGTCGCGATCATTCTTGAGATGATGAAATAACCCGTTCCGCACTAAAAAAGAAAAGGCTCGGTATCCGATTTATTGTCGAATACCGAGCCTTTTTCGTTTCTTGCTCTTACAATTAGCCGATAACCATCGCGATATAACCCAGAATCAACACGATCACTGAGGTTAAGGCGTATGGTACGGGATAGCCGATGGCTGGCATATCGCTTTGGGTTGCGTCTTGCGCTCCCTTCATTGCTGGTGTGCTGTTTCGCCCCCCGGCACAGGCGCCGGCAAGAATCGCTGGGTTCATCTTTCTAATGTACAAACCGTAGAGCCAAGCAAGCAGTGGAGGAACTAACGCTGCCGTAACGCCCAATAGCGCGATTTTGATAACAATGGTGCCTTGAAACGACTCCAAAATTTTCGGACCGACATTCGCTGCAAGCACGGCAACAAATAGGTTCAAACCGATATCTTGCAAAAAGCTTCTTGCCCCTTCGCTCATTGGTCCACCAAAGGTAGGGTTGCGTGTACGAAGGAAGGAGAAGATGATCCCTGTTAGCATACAGCCAGCTGAAGTGCCGAGTGCAAAAGGGATACCCATGATGCTGACACTGAAGTGACCACAGACATAGCCAATCAAGAGTGCCAGTGCGAGGTAGAACGTCTCGGTGACCGTACTTTCCACAATCGCCACGCCATTGAGTTTTTTGGCGGTTTGGTCAACACACCATTTTGAACCCGCGACTCGGATAACATCGCCCACTTCTACTTGGGTTTGTGGCAATAATGGCAGTTGATGCCCTTGTCTGAATAGCGCTTTGAAGTAGACACCAAAACCCACATCCCCATGCAGCTCTGACAACGCTTTGCCAGCATGAATGGATTTACCAAGGTGAATGTCAGCTACTTCGATATCGACATTACGTGCACGCGGTTCATCGACTTCGTTACCGATATCCGTTTCACCTTCGGCGATAAGTACTCGATATTCACCACGAATGCCGATGATGTCGCCCATTTGTAGAGTCGGATTATCGGCGGCATCAATGACTTGATCTCCACGCACGACTTTGAGGATGGCTGCATCTGGGAACTGTTGGAACAGATCATTGACGGTTTGTCCCACCAATTCTTCATGGGTAACTTGATAAGCGCGAACATCGATTGGCAGTATGCCTGAATCGGAGAAGCCAAAAGTACTTGGTAGCTTTTCGTTATCGCCACCGGTCGAAAACTCAGCCTCTGCATCTTTACCTGCTTTGACTGGATCAATGCCAAACATGGCAGGTAAGTATTTGATCAAGAGGATGATAAGCACAGTAGAAAGGACATAGCTAATCGCGTAGCCAGCGGCGATATTCGCGCTGATATGATCGGCGGTCATGCCTGCTGGTATTTTAAATGCGCCAGAATCAATCGCCGATTGGGCTACTCCCATCACTGCCGTGACGGTGTAACTTCCAGAGATGATGCCAGCAGCATATCCTGGCTCAAGACCGAGCATTTTTGCCCCAAGCATCACGATAGCGAAGTTACTGAATACGACGATTAAACCAATCACCACAAAATCAATCCCGCCTCGAGCAAGTCCCGAGAAGAACTGCGGTCCCACTTTCATCCCAATCGCATACATAAACATCATTAGGAAGATGTCAGAGACGAGCCCAGGCTCGGCGATCTTAAGACCATAAATTGAGTATGAAGCGAGGGCGAGTAACACCCCAACCACCAAGGTACCGGCTGTTGTGCCTAAGCTGACCCCTTTTAGACTAAGACTACCTAATGGATAGCCAATCGCTAATGAAAGGAAGAGAAACACAAACGGGTTTGCGGCTAAATAATGAAATAGAAATTCCATATTCCCACCTTATTTTGAATGGTCAGGCAGAGCGTGACTCTAGCCTGACCATTGGTTAGAGATTAACCGTGATTGAAATTGCTGGATTCATCTGCATCGCTGCCGTTGATGACAGGATGTTGTTTGAAGAATTCGACGCAATGTTTGAGATCTTGGATCAGCAGATCGCCGAGATCGCGGCTAAAACCATGACGAACCAGAATCCGCATAATGACAAGATCTTCCCGATTGGCTGGCATCGCGTAAGCGGCAATTTGCCAGCCACGTGAGCGAATACGGTCGGATAAGTCATAGAGGTTAAAGCCCGGATTTTCTCCCGCTTTTAACGTCCAGCTAAGGGCGGGAATCCCACCGCGACCATCATAGATGATCTCAAATGGTCCCATCTGCTCAATTTCATTGGCAAGATATTGCGCCGTCTCGTAGCAGGCATTATGGATTTTGGTGTAGCCCTCACGTCCAAGACGAAGGAAGTTATAATATTGCGCGACGATTTGACCACCAGGGCGCGAGAAGTTCAGCGCGAAGGTTGGCATGTTGCCGCCTAAGTAATTGACGTTGAAAATCAGATCAGGGTGAAGCGCCTCAGCATCACGCCATACCACCCAGCCCACACCGAGCGGGGCGAGACCAAATTTGTGACCAGAAGCATTGATAGATTTTACCCGTGGTAGACGGAAATCCCATTCCAGCTCTGGTTGGCAAAATGGCGCAAGAAAACCACCACTGGCACCATCGACGTGAATAGGAATGTCGAGACCTGTTTCCTCTTGTAGGCGATCGAGTGCTTCGTGTACCGCTTTTACCGGTTCATATTGACAAGTGAATGTTACCCCTAAGGTAGGAACAACACCGATGGTATTTTCATCACAGCGCTTAATGACTTCTTCAGGCGTCATGATAAGGCGTGAGCCTTCCATCGGGATTTCTCTTAGTTCGATATCCCAATAACGGGCAAACTTATGCCAGCAGACTTGCACCGGACCACAGACCAAGTTGGGTTTATCCGTTGGTTTGCCTTGCGCTTTCATTTTTTCTCGCCAAGCCCATTTTAGCGCCATCCCACCCAGCATGGCGGCTTCACTGGAACCGGTGGTAGAGCAACCCATCGGGTTCGCGGCATCAGGGGCATGCCAAAGATCAGCGAGCATATGGACACAGCGTGATTCAAGTTCAGCGGTTTGCGGATATTCATCCTTATCAATCATGTTTTTATCAATGCATTCGTTCATCAGCGTATGCACTTCATCTTCAACCCATGTTTGACAAAATGTGGCTAAGTTTTGTCTCGAGTTCCCATCAAGCATCAGCTCATCGTGTACCACTTGGTAGGCGTGCGTTGCCGCTTGTTCATTATCAGGAATACGGTACTTGGGCATAACGACAGAGAGGTCTTTTGCTGAGTAAACATCGTCTAGAACTGACCCTGAAAGGGTGGATTTCTTATGTAGAGGCATATCAAATCCTTACTGGTATAAAAGCCTAGGAGTTAAGCTTTACTGGATAAAATATAGTGCTGTTTAACTCATTATGCTCCCCGATCGATAAGTTTATCTCTAGCTAGATGTGAGTATTAAATTTACACCTTTGGTTATTGATCCTTTTGCATAAAGAGAGTTAGCCAACATCAAGGATCAATGAAGAGAAAAAGATCAAATTGCCCTTTACTAATACTGTACCGTACAGTACAGTTTGTGCATTCCAGTTTAGTAGGATTTCGAACATGAACAAAAAGCTCATTGCTTTGGCATTAATCATTGGCTCTGCGGCAGCGGTTGCTACGCAGTTTTACTCTCCGAATGTGGTTACCACTGACAACGCCTACATTCACTCAGACGTAACGGCGATTTCACCAGAAGTCGGTGGTCAGGTGAGCAAGATTTTTGTTGAAGATAACCAATGGGTGAAAAAGGGTGACGCTCTGTTTGCTATTGATGATGAGGATTTCATTGCCAATCAAGAGATCGCGAAATCGGCACTTGAAGTGGCGAATGCTGCGCTGGAAGCGAACCAAACCAAAACCGATATGCAGTTGGTTAAAATTGAGCAAGCCAAGCAGAAGATCACCAGCGCGCAAGCCAATGCTCAGCATCAAAACTCAGAATATAAACGCTTGTCTAACCTAGTGGCGAAGCAGTCAGTAAGTCGTAATCAGTTTGAGGCGCAAAAGACTCGCGCGATTGAAGCCAATAGTAACTTAGAGACGGCTAAATTAGCGCTGGCTGCGGAGAAAAAGCAACTGGATGCGCTACGCACAGAGCATCAACAACTGCTGGCACAACACAAACAAGCAGAAGCTAAACTCAAGTTGGTTGATATCGCACTTGAGCGCACCGTAGTTAAAGCCCCTTTTGATGGTTTTGTTGCCGACAGACAAGTGCAAGTGGGTAAGTTTGTGCAACCGGGTATGGGCTTAATTGTCATGGTGCCAGACTATGTTTGGGTCGAAGCGAACTACAAAGAGACGCAACTAGAGCATGTGGCGGCGGGTCAGCGCGTTGATGTGGTACTTGATATGTATCCTGATACCGTAATTAGTGGTCATGTTAGCTCTATTACACCAGCAACGGGGGCACAATTTAGCTTGCTGCCACCACAGAACGCGACTGGTAACTTCGTCAAAGTGGTTCAGCGCGTGCCAGTAAAAATTGCTTTAGATATCCCTGCTGAGTTGAAGCAGCGCGTCTACCCAGGGTTATCTGCACAGGTTTCTATCGATACTACCCAGCAAGGTTAATCATCATGAAAGCACGTTTACCCTTGCTGTTTGTGGCAACCGTGGTCATTGCCGCTTATGGCATCAACTCAGCAATGTTCACCGAACTTTCTTCTAATATGGCGGCGTCTGTTGGTCTGTCTTTGGATGAAGTCGAGCGAGTGAAAGTCGGTTTTATGATCGCCCAAATATTGGGGTATATGTTTACTCCCATCTTGGCGCGTCGCATCGGTAGTCAATACGTTTTAAGTATCGCCTTGTCGGTTAGTCTAGCCGTCAGTGCGATCTTCTATTGGCATGGGGTAAGCGAAGGGTTGTTTGCCTTTCTATGGCTATGCAATGGTTTCGCCATGAGTGCATTGCTGGTGGTGGTGAACCTCTATCTACTTGAGCGATTTGAACACCAGCTTTTACCAGCGATCATTGCTTTCACCTTATTGTTTTCAACCCTGCTTCCAATGGGCGTCTACCCATGGTTAATGGCGCAGTTCGTCGAGTATTACCATTGGTCGCTATTTTGTGTGGTCTCTGCTTGGTTACTCTTTTCGGCATTGGTTGTCACGGCATGCTTTCCGTTAGGTGAGGTGACGATAGCGGAAAAATTGAAATCATCATTCTCCGTTTATCTTGTGCTGGCGGTGACCGCGGCATTAAGTGTATTTCTGCTCATGCGTGGTTCGCATTATAACTGGCTAGATTCGCAATGGTTTGCGAATTGGGTCGTGGTGGCTTCGGCGCTGGGGTTGGCGGTGATATTTATTTTGGTGAGAACGCGCTCACTTAATACCGCTTCGATGCAGTTACATGATGACCTTAAAACCAACGTATTTATGTACAACGCCTTTTTAGCCGGTTTTGCGGTGATGGCGAGTACGGCGTTATTCAATAATTTTCTCAAGATGGCGCTGGCGTACAACAGTCTCAATGCGGGTTATTGGCAGGTGCCTTCGTTCATGACCATGTTAGTTGGCATGCTACTGAGTGTGGTTGTGTTCTATTTCAAACGACCATTGGCTGATGCGTTTGTCCCTTTTGGTGTGCTGATGATTCTGCTCTCGGTGTACGATTTCAGTCAGCTACCAAGCTACGCCGGAACGGATGCTTTGCTCATCCCAATGTTGCTGCGTGGCTTTGGTATCGGTCTGCTTAATGTCTCAGTGACCATTGCCGTTTTGCTGCACTTCAAACCGCAACAGCGACTTGAAGGAATCAGCAATTTCTATTTATTCAGAACCTTTGGTGGGGTCATCGGTGGTGCGTTTTTCTCGCGGGTTATCCAAAATCATAGCGCGCAGGCATCCGGTGAAATTGGTCGTACTTTTGCCGGTACGAGTAATGGTTTTGCCAATTATGAGCAAGCATTGAGTAGCGCGATTTTAACCAACGGTCATATCCCGTCGTCGTCATTGGGTATGAGCCAGATGAGCATGGTCGTTAAAGAGCAAGCGACAACGTTGGCACTAAACAACTCACTAATTGTGTTTATTTTCTCAATTGTTGCCTTAGCGCCGGTGCTACTGATAGGTAAAAAGATCGTTGCTAAACGAGCCAAGCAAGCCGCAGCGATGGCTTAGTAGCAAAGAGCCGATAACAACGGGCAATGTTTAAAAAGGGGGAGTGTAATTTACGCTCCCCCTTTATTATGTCTCGAATAAATCGATAGCTTATTGGCGATACAGCGATAAAAATGCAGATACGGCTTGCTGACAATGTTGTTCAAGCGTCGTGTCATCTGGCAGGTCTAACCCAATTAACGCCATGTTTTGATAATCGAGCTTAATGAGCCCTAATAATTGGTCACAGGCAAGCTCAACGTCGCTGAATGCAAGTTGGCTAGATACCAAGTCTGACTTGAGATACTCAATCAAATATTGGCGAATGCTGACCGGACCATTAAACCAGAACTGATGTGGTACCGATTCATGCTTGTTAAAGTCAGCGGAAATGATGCGGTACAGACCCAAAATTGGGTTTGAGCAGATACCCTTGAGGTATTCCATAGCGAACTCTTCAAGCGTTTGTTGTACAGATTGATGCTGCTTATCGGATAGCTGAAACGCAGACTCTAAGGTGGTTTTGGTATTGTGCTTTAGCACCTCAACAAACAAGCCTTCTTTGTTGGTAAAGTAGCGATAAAGGGTTTGCTTAGACCCACCACAAATAGCCACGACTTGATCCAGTGCGGTGTCTTTATAGCCTTGTTCGATAAACAGTTTAGTGGCAACTTCGATGATTCGAGTTCGTTTTTCTTGAGTGGAAGCTCGCATAAACCTAGACCTTAAATTAATACTGTTCGGTACAGTACCATTTATGTGTGCTGACTACACAAGGTTTGGGTCAAAAGTGTGTGATGCAATAGAAACTTTTGCATTCAGGAGAGAGGGGACTCCAACGATGGCGTACAAAAATAGCCACGTTGTGTGGCTATTTTGCTCGGTCTACCAAGAATAGTTGACTAGGTACGGTCTATTAGTCATTCATTTTCGGTTTCGGTTTGAATAGCGCCAACAGAGGAATCAAACACAAATACGAGAACAGCAAGAAGCCAAAGGTATAAACAAACGCCGTTAGGGTAGATTGCTGATGCAACAAGTTTTGGATTTGCGCCAAAAAGGTTGGATCGGTAATCGTCGTGCCTTGGGCGTGTGCTGCTTGCTGTAGGGCCGGATTAGTTGGCGAAAGTGCGCCGCCTAACTCATTCCACTCTTTCTGCTGAATGCGAGAAAAGTAAGTATTTACTATCGAAATACCAAAAGAGCCACCGATGGTTCGACACAAGTTAAACACCACCGCACCACCAATGGTGTCTTTTGGTGCCAGTGTGGCGTAAGCCAGTTGGCTGAGTGGCGCAAACACTAAGCCCATGCCCGCACCTTGGACAATACTTGGCAGTAAAATCCAGTAGATATTGATGTCCATTGAATATTGGGTCATCAAATAGGTACCCGCGGCATTGAGCGAAAGACCAATCACGATCAGCACGCGAGCATCGATGCGGTCCATATAACGCGCCAGCGCCAATAGAACAATCGCCGAAGTCAGCCCGCGTGGTGCCATCATAAAGCCGGTGGTTTCTACCGGATAATTGAGCAGCTGCTCCAGCATCATTGGTTGCAATTGCGTGATGCCAAACATCCCCATCGAGAAGCCGGCCATAACGATACACGACATAGCTAAGTTGCGGTCGCGCAATAACCAGATAGGGGCAATGTCGCCCTTGGTCATAATTGAGCGCCCAACAAAAAAGATGATCGCGATACCACTGATGATCGCCGCAAGTAGGATTTCATTGGATTGGAACCAAGACTCTTCATTACCTCTATCGAGTACCATTTGCAGCAAACCGATACCGATGGTCATCGCAATCACCAGTGGCCAGTCAATTTTACTCTCACCACGTCCATCAAGTTTGACGAAGAAATACAGCAGCGCTAAACAGATGGCACCGATCGGTAAGTTAACGTAGAAGATCCAACGCCAGTCCATGTTCTCGGTGATAATGCCACCGAGTGTAGGACCAAGAATCGGTCCAAGTAGTACGCCAACGCTGAACAATGCCATCGCTTTACCGCGCTGATTTTTTGGATAAATCTGCACCATAATTGATTGTGAAAGCGGAATCACCGATGCACCAAATGCACCTTGCATGATGCGGAAAGTCACCATTTCAGCAATGGTATCGGCTTGCCCACACAGTGCCGAGGTAATGACAAACCCGCTAACGGAGAGCAGCAGCAATCGGCGGATACCAAATTTCAGTGCAAGAAAGCTCGCCAAAGGAATAAAGATTGCTTCTGCCATTGAGTAGGAGGTGAGTACCCAAGTGACTTGATCAGATGTTACCCCCAACGCGCCCATCATGTGAGGAAGGGCGACATTGGCAATGGTCATATCAAGTAGCACCATAATGGCGGACAGCATAACCGCGAGTGTGACTAACTTCCGTGTCCCCTCACTCATAACATTGGCTTCCTCATCTCCTGAGGTCGCCATGTGTGCTATTTCCGCCATATATTATTGCTCTTGTTGGCTAGGTGACGCTGAAGCTGAGCTAGAGTGAGTCACTGTATCTACGGTTACAGTTGCACTTGCACCAACGCGAAGCGGGAAGGCTGGGTGTTCTGACTCATCCGTTAAGTGGATCAAAATAGGGAAACGTTGTGGAATTTTAACCCAGTTACCGGTGGCATTCTCCGGTGGTAATAGAGAGAACGACGAGCCACTTGCTGGCGAGATCGCTTTCACTGTGCCGTGGTACTCAGCATTTGGGTAAAGATCTAACTCGATGCTGACTGGCATGTCAGTGGTGATTCGCTCTAACTGAGTTTCTTTAAAGTTGGCTTGTACCCAGAAGGTATTGCTTTCAACCAGTGGAACCAGCGCTTGTCCTGGAGAAACAACGCTGCCTGCGTGAGCACTGAGTTTACCCAAGTGACCGTCTCTAGGTGCGAAGATGTTGGTGTATGAGAGAGAAAGGCTGGCTTGGCTAAGGGCTGCAGCAGCGCGTTTCACTTCAGGCGCAGCTTCACCTTGTGCACCTTGTGCTTTAATCAACTGCGACATATTCGCGCGTGCGGCAATCACGTTTTCTTCAGCGCTGGAGAGTTTGGCTTTGGCGTCATCCAGTTGTTGAGCTGGGAGCAGTTGTTTTTTAACCAGGTTATCGATGCGGCGGTAAGTGGATTGCGCATCGGCAAGTAGGGCGAGTGTGCTTTTTACATTGGCACTGGCAGCAAGAATTGCATCATCAGTGGCGGCATTACTCTGGATTGCAACTTCGTATGCGGCTTGCGCTTCATCAAGCTTTGCTTGGAAAGGCGCTGGGTCAATTTGGTAGAGCAAGTCACCTTGGCTAACTTCTTGATAGTTAGAAACATTGACGTTAAGTACTTTGCCACTCACTTGGGGCGCAATATAAATCACATTGGCGTGTACGTAGGCATCATCAGTACTTGGGTAATTTTTTTGGTGCTGTACATAGAAATAGCCAGCGGTTGCAAGGATCGCCGCGAAGATCACCATAATAGTAAGATTGCGGAGAAAATGGGAAGGGGCGGTATTTTCACTCATTGTTATAACCCAACTCGATTGTATGCCCATTGCTTGGACGTTTTAATTTGATGCAGAATTGCTTAGTTACATTTACTTACAAAGATAGTAGATCTAGATCACATCACGAACAACGACTTAGCGCAAAAAAGAAACGCAGCGACTGGTCAATTTACTTTACACTTGGAAAATAAGAAGGCTATCTTGGTTTTCCTTGGCATATTGTTTTGAGTTTCATTTGCTGAATACTGTTTGACAGTTTAGTGCAAAGATCATTAAACTGCGCACCACTGACCATGTGGTCAGTTTGTTTGAGAAGTGAGTGAAAACATGGACAAAAAAGACCAAATCATCGAAGTTGCGCTTCAGTTGTTTGCTAAAAACGGCTTTGAAAAGACACCGGTATCGGCGATTTGTGAGGAGGCTGAAGTCTCTAAAGGATTGGTTTTCCACCACTTTAAAAATAAAAATGAACTGCTTAGAGAAGTATTTAAATACATCACTAAAATCATCGATGAAACGGATGATAGCTTCCTCGCGGTAGAAGATCCTAAACAGAGACTAAAAACGCTGATAGAAGCGATTTTTGCCGGTATGGCAGTGCCGGAACACAGAGCGATTTACCAGTTTAACTTCAATGTCATGGTGCAACCTACCACGCGAGCACTACTGATTGATTTGATTGATGAGCGGATGGACGCATTGCGTGCGGGAGCAGAAGAGGTGTTTGACTACCTTGGTCATCCGCAACCAGCAGTCATTAGCCGCATGTTTGTCGCAGAAATTGATGGGATTGCACTCAATTATCTTTTAAATGATGACTTCCCCCTTGAAGCAGTACAGCAAGAATTCATTAAGAAGTATTGCTAAATCGACACCAAGCGAGCAAGTCTAAGCAAAGGGCACAATGTGCCCTTTGTTGTACAAGTGCTAGCAGTTATTCACCAATTGCTCTGTTTTTTCTAGCCATGCCTGGCGAGTCTTATCATCTGAACTGATCACCGGTCCAAAGTAGGTGGCAGACTGATTCTTAATACCAGAGAAGTCTAAAATAGAACGTTTCAACTCACGATAGATTGCGTTGCCTTTAATATACTTATACCAAAAGGGCGGAGTGTCGAGGGTAAATATCAGCTGTGAGGTGCGCCCTTCTAGGAGCTTCTTGGGGATGGCTTTACCGCTGACATATTTAAACGCAAAGCCGGGTAAAAAAGTTCGATCAATTAACCCTTTAAACTTGGCTGGTAATGTACCCCACCAA
Organism: Vibrio ponticus; assembly: GCF_009938225.1. Taxonomy (NCBI): domain Bacteria; kingdom Pseudomonadati; phylum Pseudomonadota; class Gammaproteobacteria; order Vibrionales; family Vibrionaceae; genus Vibrio; species Vibrio ponticus. The sequence continues at coordinate 1,356,623 of NZ_AP019658.1, read as the reverse complement.
ACCGGGCTGACAATGACCACGTGATTTGCCCATTCAACTTGCTGCTGAAAGTGAAGTAAGTCTGGCTCGAGCGCTGTTTTGGTGTCATACCCTTGGTCGAGGCTAATCGCAAAGTCTAGATTGTCGAGGTGAATCAGCTCAACTTGATGCTGGTTGGATGCCGCTAATGCGTAGCGCTCGGCAAGCGCTTTACACAAACTGTCTGATTTAGGGTTGGCATTAATCACGAGAACTTTTTTCATTTTCTGCATTTCCATATCGTTGAAAAATGCAGTGTAAACTCTCACCTACGGGTAAGAGTCAACCCCTTTTAAGCAATTATCGATGGACGCTCTGCACGCTTCGATTCGTCGTTGCTGTTGTTTGAGTTCGATAATCTGTTTTTCGACTTGCTGATGTTTATCAATCAAGAAGTCATGCACCAACTGCCAGTCAAAATCGTCTTGGCTGTTTTTCATCTCCACCATATCAGAGAGATGGATGCCGAGTGCTTGCGCTTCCTTAATGATCTTGATGAGATTGATATTAGCTTGGCTATAGATGCGGTACTTTCCTGAACGCGCAACTTCAAGTAATCCGAGAGATTCATAGAGCCGAATTGCTCTTTGAGTGGCACCAGTCAGTTGTGATGCTTGCTTGATATACATAATTATCCCTTTGGCGTGAGTGGCTTTGGAGGTATGTGCAGCGACATTTTGTAATAAGCGACTTCGGATTTGTAGAACTCTTCACCTTACTGATACAGGGCTAACAAACGCAATGACTTCCCCGCTTTATTTTAGAGTTTGCGAGGCATATTAGTGCCTTAAGCGTGTGCTTGTCGGCTATCTTGTGGCGCTTGTTCTCGCTCGCTCATGCCATAGTCACGAATCACCCCAGCGACTCGTAAACGGTAGTTTTCAAATATACCGCCGCGACCTTGAGCTTGAGCAAAACGATGCGCTTCTAAATTACGCCACGCTTCAATTGCAGCTTCGTCACGCCAGAATGACAGCGATAGCACCTTAGTTTGGTCAGTTAAACTCTGAAAGCGCTCTATCGAGATAAATCCATCAATCTCAGCGAGAAGCGGTCTAATTTCACTGGCAATGTCGAGGTATTGTGAGGTTTTGCCCTCAGCAACTTGAACTTCAAAAATAACAGCAATCATGGTGTTTCTCTTCGTCTGGCGATAAAAAACGCCGCCCGATGGCAGCGTTGTTAACTTACATTCCCAAGCACTTTAAGTTACCTGGGGATGAGTAGTGCGGTTGATAAGTTTATCAACTTAGTTTACTGAAGTTGTCGGTAGAACGCGCTTTAAAATGTCGGCAAGTGTTACCACACCGACCATTTTTTCATCTTTACTCACGACCGCTAACTGGACACTGGCTTCGCGCATGCGGGCGAGTGCTTCGTAGACCGGTGTTTTCGAGTCGAGTACATAAGCATTACGTGCCACTTCTCGGGCTGGTCTATCTGCAGGCTCGAGTAACGTATCGCGCACATGGACAACTAGAGGTTTTAGCCCTCTGTTACCAAACACGAGAATACGCAAGTGCCCCGATTCCATCGCGGCTGCACGCACGTCTGCCACGGTGGCATTCTTGTCGACATGCGCCATCACCTGACCTTCAGTAACCAAAGATTCAATCTGAATCGAGCTAAGATCGATAAGACCAGAAAGCTGCTTTTGAATTTTTGGTTGTAGGGTACCAACGTTGCCAGAATGCTCCACCAACTGGCGAATGGTGTCAATATCTTGCCCGCCAACAGCCGCGCTTTCCACTGGTTCAACACCCGAGGCTTTCACCAAACGGTTAGCGATGCTGTTAATCCAGTTAAGCAGAGGACGCAGCGGCCAAACATAGGCTCTCGCGACAATACCGATAGCTAGCGCGGATTTCTCAGGATGCGCAATCGACCATGATTTCGGCGCCATTTCGCCGACAACTAAGTGAAGGAAGGTCACGACAAACAGAGCAAAGCCAAAAGCTGCGCCATCTGCTAGCCATTCTGGCATGCCAAGCGCAATAAAGACCGGACCGACCCATTGATCAACAGCAGGTTTGGTGACCGCGCCTAATGCAAAGGTACAGAAAGTAATACCGAGCTGTGCACCTGCCAGCATTAGCGTTAGGTCGTTCATGCCTCGTAGTGCCGCGCGTGCAGAGCGGCTTTCAACCGCCATTTCTTCAAGGCGATGTCGACGAGCACCCAATAAAGCGAACTCGATGATGACGAAGAAACCACTTAAAACAATCAGCGCGAAAGTGATAACAGAAACAATCAATGGGTCGTTCATTTTTTCTTCTCCAAGATTGATTTCTCTACCAGTTTTACACGCACTTCCGTTGGCACATGTCTTTCGATACGCAGCACGCTTACCTCTAAGTGACGTAATAGTGGTTCGCCAGATGCGAGTTCGGAAGGATCGATTGGCAGCGCGACGGTAATCATTTCTCCATTAACAGGCAGTGCGCCTTTTTCGGCAATCAGCATCCCGGCAATGGTTTCTACATCACGTCTTGGCAGATCGTAACCAATCGCACGCTTCACTTCGTCAAGGTGGACATCGCCGGTCATTAACCAGACTTTGTCACTTTCCGCGACGACGGCATTGCTATTGTCCATATCGTGTTCGTCAGTGATTTCACCAACGATTTCCATCGCTAAATCTTCGATGGTCAACACCCCAGCGAAACCGCCGTATTCATCGATCACACAAGCCAATTGGTTAGTTGATGTCACGAGTTGGTCTAGGGCGTCAGGCAGTCTCATCAGCGTTGGTAGGACAGTCGCTGGGCGCATAACAGATGCAACGGTCGCATCAGCATGCCCAGTTTCGATTTTATTCAGGACATCAGCAAGGTGCACAACACCCACTGGCGCATCATCGTCATTAATCACTGGGTAGCGGGTATGAGCCTGTGCCATCAGCGATAAAAGCTCGGTAAGTGTTGTCTCTGGTTCAACCCAATCCACTTGTGAACGAGGCACCATTGCGTGCTCGACATCGCGCTCAGGGAAGTCGAGGATGCGGTCCATCATGAACGAGAGTTCCACGGGTAAATCGCCGCTGTTGCGGGAGTTGGCGATGATATGGTGCAGATCTTCTTCTGAGGCACTGACGTCTAAATCATGCACCGGCTCGATGCGTACGGCACGCAATAGCAGGTTAGCAGATTTGTCGAAGAAACTGATGATCCAACCAAACACCGACATGTAAATCAGCGTTGAGCGAGATAGCATGCGAGACATCGGCTCTGCGTTGGCAATGGCGAGGTTTTTTGGGTATAGCTCACCCAGGATCATTTGTACCACCATGGCGATGACTAACGTTGCCACCGTACCGACTGCGATGCCCGTTTCTAGTTCCATGCCAAAGTTTTGCAACAACACACCAAGTGAACGACCGACCAAAGGCTCAGCGACAAAGCCCAGCACAAGACCAGTAACAGTAATGCCAAGCTGCGCACCTGACAGCATAAAGCTGGTGCGTTTCGTGACGGAAAGGGCGCGTTTAGCGGCGGGATCGCCGGAGGCGGCGAAAGTGGCGAGTCTGGTTCTATCGACCGCCATATAGGCAAACTCTTGGGCAACGAAATAGCCATTTGCAGCAATAATTGCCAAGATAAATAGAATGCCAAACAGAAGAGTAATTAGAGGTTCAATCATTGTTGGTCCCTCCTTTGGTAACACAGAGTTATTAAGGAGTTACACAATCGACTTGAATCGGTATCCACACAGTATTCCTAAGGTAAAAACAGGAAGCGCAGTATATTTCTGCTGTAATAAAATCGTCTATTAATAGTTTTGTATCGCTTTGACAACAAAATGAGAACGGACGCTCCAATAAGTGATTGTCTCTAATAAATTCACTAGGTTAGAGCAATATTATGGGGGAGAAGCGCTTCTAGCACGTTACCGTATGTTACAAATATCACCAGTTTGAGTGTTGCTGAAGGCGTTAAAACGCACGATAGAAGTGATGGTTCAGGTTGAACTGTGATTTAAAAATCAAATAGCATTTCGTAAAAGATCTGTCGGTTACTCGCACTATTATCTCGATGTGTCATATATTCTGCATGCTCGTCAGCGTGTGCAGAGGGGGAGATTTCTATACTCCAAAGCGCATTGATTTGGTTGGGTATCATTGAATAGCGCACGTCGATAATCCGCATTGCATCATTTGGGTCTTGAGCCAAATAATCATCAGAAAAACGGCGAAAACGCTCGATATCTTTCGCTTGTTGCGAATCAGGCGTGAGCCAAGGTAAATCTCTGCTTATTTTAAGTTTAGTGATGGATTCGCCTGGATAAGTTTTGACGGATGTACCCACTCTGACCGCATCAACAAAGTAGCGATGCTCGGTTTCGTAAACCACTTTCCACAACAGAATATTGCCAAAGCTAGGTTTGGCTTCAAGCCGAGTAGGTGTGTGTTGCCGCTGCTGGGCTAAGTGCCATCCAGCTGTTTCTGCGCGATCTCGCTGAATCATCCCTAGAGAGGGATAAAGCAATGCCCAAGCAAAAGCAATTCGTGCCAACCAAGGCGCGCGTTTTAATGTGGCGAAAAACAGTAAGATCAGCAGTGGCAAGGTGAAGAGTGGATCAATCACTGAGATGGTGTTCCACGCAAATCGCTCAGTGGATAGGGGCCATAAAAGCTGTGTGCCATAAGTCGTGCACGCGTCGAGCAGGGCATGAGTCGAGTAACCGAGCGCGCAGTAGAGCCAGCTTTGTTTAAATGAAAACCCCTGCCGTTTGGTGATGAGAGGGTGCAAAACCAATCCACAGAGTAAGCTACCGAATGGGATAAACAGCAGTGAGTGGGTAAATTGGCGGTGGTATTCTAAAAACAGTAGCGGGTCATTCGATGATTGGATCAACACATCTAAGTCTGGCGCCATTCCAGAAAGCATACCCAAAGCGCCAGCAACCAACAGATGATTCTTGTTGCTGACCGATTGGCTTAAAGAAGCGCCCAGTACACCTTGTGTTAATGGATCCATAAATTAACTCATTGATAGCGCGAGACTAAAACGTATCAATTGAGTGTAGCAAATCTCGAGAGAGGCTCTCGAGGGAAGGGTGTGAAATCTAAATACTAGATTGGCGAAATAGTTCGAGAATTCGATAGTGATTAAATAAGTCATCAGCTAAGACCAGCTCAAAGTCATTGACTCAGAACTGGTCTTTTATTCAGCGCTACGTTTTACCGATGTATAAGCTTAATTCTGGTAATGTTGGCGCAAAAAGCTTATGACATTTGGAACGTATTTTTCACTATCAAAAATAGGTGCGCTGTGACCAACGCCAGACTCAATAAACAATTGGTTTGCGACACCAAACTGATCCAGTTTCTGCTTTAAGCTCTCGCTTTGAGATAGCGGTACACGTTTATCTAAAGTGCCATGAAACTGAATATAGGGTGGCGTTTGCTCATTGATATAAGTTGTCGTTGAGGCTTGTTTGGCTAGCTCCGGAATGTTTGCAGGGCTATTACCGAGAAAACGTGAGACCGAAGATTTTTCGCTAACGGGTTTACCCGCTTTGTTGCCGAGTGCCACTAAGTCTGTTGGACCAAAAAAGCTTACTACCGCAGCAACTTTGTACTTAGGTTGCTGATAGAAGTTCACATCACTATATGCTGCGTTCGTCGCACCGATAAAGCCCGCAAGATGACCGCCTGCGGAGCGCCCCATCATGACTAGCTCATCACCATTAATGTTTAAGCTGTTTGCATTGTCATGTAGATAGTTCAATGCATCGTTAATATCTTGAATTGGTGCAGGAAAAGTCGCTTCGCCACTAAGACGATAATCGACCGCTGCCAAGGCATAACCTTCATCAAGTACCGATTTTAACAGGAGTGGGTTTTTGCTCGGCAGTTCATTTTTGCTGCCTCTTTTCCATGCTCCGCCGTGAACCCATACCAATAGAGGGTAAGGGTGATCTTGTGCCATTGATGGTGTGTAAAGGTCAAGCGAGAGCTCACGATCACCTATCGTTTTAAACAGTATGTCTTTTTCAACGTTGAAATTATTGGCAGCACAAGTGAGTGGTGCCATCAATGCTGGTATTAGCAAGAACTTGATTTGATTATTCATGATTTTTTATATTCAATTAAAATGACGCTTCAGCAGCTAACCAGTAACGTCGTCCATCTTCGACGTAGCCAAACTCTTCTAATGTCGTTTGCTTATCTAATAGGTTGTATACTGCTGCCATCACTTTTAGGTTGTCGTTAATTTGCCAGTTTGCTCCAAGATCAACAAAGGTAATTGCTGGAGCAAGTGTACGAGTGCTCGTGCTGGTAATATTGTCGCTCTCTTCACTTTGATAGTTAATACGCATCCATGAGTTAACATCGTCGCGTATCGCCCAGTTACCATTGACTGCAACGAGGTGCTCTGGCGCTTGAACTAGCGGTAGTCCGTTATCGTCATCATTGGTATGTTTTTCACTATGTGTGTAGGTATAAGAAGCACCTAGTGTGACAGCGTCGGTGATATCTTTGGAAATAGAGCTTTCGGCGCCATAGCTAGTTGCGTCATCAATGTTGACATAGGTACGGTCGCACTTGCGGCGATCTGTACAGCTTGGGTCGACAAATTCGTTCTCAATTTTGTCTTTAAAGTCACTATGGAACAGGGTCACGTTAGCTGCCAAGCTATTGTCACCAACAAAGTAGAGTCCCATTTCACTGCTGACTGATGTTTCTGGTTTTAAATCTGGGTTACCGAAAATCGAACACTGACCTTTACAGCTTTCTTGAATCCAGTCTTGGTCCATTTCCGTTAAGCTTGGTGCTCGATATCCAGTAGATACACCACCTTTTAGCGTCCAATTACTATCGATAGACCAAACTCCGTAGATTCTAGGGCTTAGTTGACCGTTAAAAATTTCATTTTCATCGTAACGCACACCAAGTGTTAGTGCGAATGAATCGGTTAGATACCATTCATCTTCGACAAATAGCGCCCATTGGCTGTTGGTTGCGCTCAGTTCGAGATTGTCATCGGTGAGTTTTTTATGCTCGTAAGAAGCACCTACAGATAGGTAGTGGTTCTCAAGATCAATGCTCCATTGGGTGTTGAGTAGATTGTTCTCAATCTCTTTTTCGGCACCAATGTTTTTGACAGTTTCTGTGCTGGCAAACGATGATGTTGTTCCCCAGTTGTAGTGACCAGTATGGTTCACCCCAATGGATTGGCGGTCATACTGTCTTTCAGAGTCACTGGTTGAAGATTTACCTTCGGTTGTCGTTCGCTCTTGATCATGAGAAGTTAGCTCTACGCCAAAGGTATCTTCGGTTGTTGGCGTTAGATAGAGAGAAGCTCGGTAGCTTTCGAGGTTCTTACCTGCATAACCGCCTTCAATTTCATCTTCTTTGCGCTCTTGATATAAACCCGTTAGAGACGCACTTAGCAGACCATCGATGATTGGTCCGGCAAGATAAACTTGACCTTGGTAGCTGTTTCCAGCCGACGAGTTCTCTTGAAGAGTGGTTTCACCACGGACACTACCTTGCCATTCTTGGTAGTCTTTACGTGTGATAATGTTGATTACACCACCTAGTGCGTCTGAACCATACAGAGTAGACATCGGACCGCGGACGACTTCAATTCGCTCAATTGCGTTTAGCGGTGGTAACCAATCTTGTTCAGTAAATGTGCTTCCGTTGGTTTGCGTTTCGCGACCGGATTGTTTTCTACCATCCACGAGAATAGCAGTGTAGGCAGCAGGCATGCCACGAATTGATATATCTTGACCATCAGCGCCACCGGTGACAGTGATGCCAGGCACATCTTTCAGAGCATCAGTCAAATCTCTGTATGAGCGATTTTCTAATTGGTCTCGTGTTATCACACTGATGGTAGCGGGAGCTTCAGTCATAACCTGTTCGTAACCTGCGGCGGTAACGACCATGGTTTCCATTGCTGCATTAGTGCCATCCTTGCTGGTTGCGTCATCGGCAACAGTGATCATTGGAATAGCAATACAAGCAGAAGCAATAGCCTTCGAAAGAGGGGAACGTGCAAACGAAAAAGGATAGTTCATATTGGCTCTGTTTAAATTAAATTGCATTTAATAATTATTCGCATTTAAACAGAGTTCTGGCTTTGCAGACAAGATATTCGCTATCTTGAAGTCGGAATATGACTATCCAGATTGTGCATAGTGGTGATGCCCCTATCTCATTTGGGCATTAAGCTAGGGTGTCTTCCCCGACATAAAGCTCTTTGAAGATATCTCTTACCCATTCGCACATAGGGTCATCGTGAAATCGTTTGTGCCAATACAAATAGACTTCCTGAAAGTCTAATTGAAGTTCTGCTGGCACTTCTCGAGTGACTAAGCGTGGATCTTGGCATGCCGATTCAGCGAACGGGGTCGGCAGGTGAAAAATAATGTCGGTTTCAGCCGCAATACTCGGTGCTGAACTAAAGTTACTCAGCTCTACAGGAGCAGAAAGACGACGTTTTTTATTTGCCAAGCCAAGTTCCTGATACTTATGTTCAAAAGAGAGCCTTTTTTCCCCTTGAAGAGAGACTTGACCGAAATGGTAGTCAGCCAATTTCTCCGGTGTGAGCTCTTGAGTGGCGAGCGGATGTTCTCGATTCATCAGCAGTCGAAATGTGCGTTTCGCCACCACCATTCGATAAATGTTTTGCTCTGAACTTGGGGGTTGATGAGACGAAAGAGCAAAGTGTACATCTCCAGCAACCAGAGCTTCAAAATGACGTTTAGGTACTGAGTCTAAGCTCACTACTAAGTTAGGGGCTTGCTGGCGAATTTTTGCGATGACTTTCGGCATGAGAGTGTTGATCTGTGGCAGTAAGCCATAAATCTTCACTGTACTGTTCACATTGCTCGGATCAAAAGATTGCTTGTGGGCTAATTTTTCTAGGCTCGCGATGACATTATTAATATCGTACTTTACCGACTCTGCTTTCGGCGTGAGTTCATAGCCATATTTCTTTCGAACAAGAAGTTCATCATCAAAGAAAATCCGCATCTTCTGCAATGCACGACTTACCCCAGACTGGCTCATATTTAGTGCCATCGCTGTATTGGAAACATGCTTTTCTTCGAGTAAGTGTTTTAAGATAAAAAGTAAATTTAAGTCTATCTGAGCGATGTTCATGTTGAGATGTCCATATACCGTTGGTGTTATGATACACAAACTCAGATAGTGAGATAAGCAAAAGTCATGACGGTAACCCAGAATAGAGTGGGGCTATCGTATTACTATCAACCTAAAGAAAACTCTCGATAGGCAACAGCCCACTTAACCAAGCACCGCTGCGCAGTAGCCACCCCGCATCGGGTTCGCTATCGAGTATCTGTTGGGTTTGATAGTCTCGCCATACTAGCTCATCGTCTTGTAGCTCTAATTTATACGCGCTCATTTTTAGTAGTTCCAACAACCCTTGTTGAGCCGTTTGCACATACTCAGGGTGGTCAAACACCACCGCCATTTCAGTATTAAGCTCAGCCGAGCGCGGGTCCATATTCATAGAGCCAACAAACATCTTCTGTTTATCAAGTAACATCACTTTAGCGTGCAGACTTGATCGACTGCTACCCGTGACACTCCATTTGTGCTCGATTTTAGCGTTGGCTTTCATCTCCCACAGCCCGATACCGCCTCTGACTAACTCTTCGCGGTATTTGGCATACCAACCGTGCACCGCAAACACATCGTTAGACGCAAGAGAGTTGGTAAGGATGGTGATTTTTTTGCCACTTTTGGCTGCTTTGATTAGCGCTTTCGTGCCGGCTTCTGTTGGCACAAAGTACGGTGAAACAATAATTGCCGAGTGGTTTACGTTGGTAAGTAACTGCGCAAGACCATCAATAAGTTGGCTTTGTCCGTTGTCGATTTTCTCGGGTAAATCGTACAGTAAAACTGCTTCACCCCAATTGAGGTCAACTTGCCTATGCATAATGTTTTGATACAGCGGTAGCGTCTCAAAACTGTACTCGTCACTGGTGAACTCATGCTCAACTCTTGATGTTTTACGCCATTGCTCGATGTCTTGCTGGCTTAGCGCGCCATCAATTTTGTGCAGCCAGGCGATAGGGACGGCGAACTCACTGTTCCAGTAATGATCGAACTGAACTTGAGTTTGCTCTACGACCGGACCGTAGAGCAGTAAATCGAAATCCCCGAACTCGACATCAGAGCGGAATGAAAAATACTCATTACCAATATTACGCCCGCCCACTACCGAGACCACGCCATCAGCTGTGAGGGATTTGTTGTGCATGCGACGATTGAGGCGATCACCTTCGGTCACCCATGACAACATCCGCAAATAACGGTGCTGATGCGGGTTAAACAGACGAATTTCAATATTGGGATGATTGTTCAAATAGGCGATGGTGCTGTCTTTACGGCTTTGCATATCATCAAGCAGTAGCCTGACTTTTACCCCTCGCTCGGCTGCTTCAAATACGCGCCAGATCAGCAATTGACTGGTCTCATCATCTCGGAAAATGTAGTACTGAAGGTCAAGAGAGCTTGAAGCGGACTCGATCATCGCAAGGCGTGTTAGCAGCGCATCGTGCCCTGTGCCAAGCGGGTAAAAGCCAGAATACTGCGCAGGCATATTGGTCGGCGGTTGGAAAAATGCCGCTAATTCTGAAGTGTTATCAAAGCCTGCGTGGTAAGTGGCAACCTTGGGGCTTAACTCTGCGCTTGATTCACAGCCAACCAGTAATAAGATACTGATCAGCGCCATCGTCCATCTTTTCAACTCAATTCATCCTTTGAATAGCGTGATGGCTTAAGTTAACACAATTCGTTGTTTTTTATATCGATCTAATCCATACCGTTGCTATTTTAGCGCAGGTAGGGAGCTCACTTTTTATGATTTGTATCTCCTGATTAAAGCGGTGAGGGTTTCTCTAGGCTTGGTGCCGGCGATCCAATTACTTATTGTCTTACCTGAGGCTATAAATAAAAGGTAATGAATATTTCTTGATGCGCCTTTATCAAGTATTTTACTATTTGCATCCTCAATGTTTGATTGTTTCTAAGTGTTGAGTTCTGTGATTCATAATCTATCCTTAGGTAATTGATTTTCTATAGGTTTAAAATGGAAAAATTCTTAGTTTTAAAATCAAGCGTTCTTGGCTCCCACTCTGTAACAACAAAACTGATCGATCGGTTTACAGAGCAACTTAGTGATGACACAAATATCATTGAACGTGACTTAGTTGAAACGCCTATTCCACAAGTTAATGGTGATATTGCAGCAGCATTGGCAGGTCAAGACCATTCATTACCTCATCAAAAAGCAGCGGTTTCACTTTCTGATCAATTAATTGATGAAATTAAATGGTCAGATACCTTGATAATCGCTGCTCCGATGTATTGCTTTACCATTCCAAGCCAACTAAAAAGCTGGTTTGATTTTATTGCGCGAGCTGGGCATACGTATGTTCATACCAGTGAGGGACCTAAAGGTTTAATTAACAATAAGAAAGCCATTGTGGTTACCTCTAGAGGCGGCATACACCAGAATACGGATAGAGACCATGTAACAAGCTACATCACTACTGTTTTAAATTTTATCGGTATTGATGATATTCAATTTGTTTATGCTGAAGGTATGACGATCAGCCCTGAGTTTGCACAGCAGTCTCTAGAAAAAGCGAGTAATGAACTTTTCTCATTACTGCCTAGCAAACTTTAAAGAGATTGTCACTTTGAGACTATAGGGGGAAACGCATTAAGGCGTTGTTTATCTACCTGCCTTTCTCGCTGAGCTAAAGATTGGCTGACTAGTCAGCCAATCTTTAATTACTTGATTAATACGAAGCACTAAGCGACTTGATCGATTCGCAGTTCAATTTTCACTTTTTTGTTTGGATTCGGGCATTCGAATACTCGCATATCAGAAACTGAAGCGGTTTTGTCGAACTGCATTTCCATTATCGATTTGTGAATGCTGCTATAAAAGAAACCACAGAAATCACCACATTGACGAAAGCCTAACTTAAACTCATCGCCCGGTGTCATACCAATCGTACAAGGTACCTCACTGGAAACGATGGTTGCTGTCATTTGGTTGCCAACGGATGGAAACTTAATGCTTGGTTTGGCAGGCTGCGGAATTAGTTCGTTCGCGATCACGTTGGAAGTGACAATAGTTGCGCCCACACCGACTAATCCATGCTTAATAAATTTACGTCTATTCATTTTTGTTTTTGTCCTAACTTGTTTTAAGTAATGAGTGATTCACTCGTTTACCTTTAGACGTTTCAGCTCAAAAACTGTGACAGCAAAAAAGCACTTTTTTGTCGATTCTTAAAATAACTCCGTACAGCATTTGGTCAGTTAAAAATCAGAGCGATGCATTCGCTACGCGCCTCTCATATTAGCCACTCTTTTTATGTCACACTTTCAATGAGATACCTGAGAAGAACAAACTCGAGCATTGAATGAATTCAGATTTAGAGCGTTACGTTAAAGAGGCAAAAAACGGCAATCTGGCCGCCCTTGATCAGCTTGTTAAGCACATTAAGGATAATATTTATGGTTTAGCTTTTCGCATGTTAGGGCACCCTGAAGATGCGGAAGATCAAACGCATGAGATCTTAATTAAGGTGATTACTCACCTAAGTAGTTTTCGAGAAGAGAGCGCGTTTACGACTTGGGTATATCGTATTGCTTGCAACCACCTGATTAGCAAGCAAAGTAAGGTAAAGAGTGAACTCACCTTTGAATCGTTCGGTGAACTGATCGCCAATATGACCGAGCAAGCCCCGACTTTAGAGGCGTCAGATCCTGAAAGAAGTGCACTGCTAGAGGAAACACGCCTCAGTTGTTTGCAGGCAATGCTGAGTTGTTTAGATAAAGAGTCGCGACTTATTTTTATTCTAAGTGAGTCTTACGGTGTCACCAGCCAAGAAGGCGCATTGATTTTAGACATCACTCCGGATGCGTATCGCGCTCGGCTTTCGCGTGGCAAAAAGCTATTACAGCAGTTTATGGATCAGCGTTGTGGTCTGATTAACAAAAACAATTCCTGCCAATGTCACCAGCCAGCAGCGATCAGATTGCAGCATCAAAGCGGGGTTAAGTCATCAATAAGCTGTAGTGCTCAGCTCTCTTCTAAGAAAGGGCGCGCCGAACTGCTGGCGCAGTTGGATGAATTTGAGGAGATAGAGCGAGTGATTGCGATGTTTAGACTCTACCCAGAATATGACTCGCCGGACTCTTTCTCTCATATTGTCAGTAACCTGATGGAATCAGGGCGATATCAAGTCTTGAACTAGCTTTCATTGGATACGGAAACGCCCAAAGTTATTAGCTTTGGGCGTTTCTTCTAGCAAATTTGGTGACGACAAACCGAGCGTTAAAGCGTCATATGCAGAATTGGAAATGGTTTTCCCATATCATCAAGGGGTGAGCGCGAAGTCACTTTGAATCCCATTCGCTCGTAGAACCCTACCGCTTGTGGATTCTGTTCATTTACATCGACTTTGGTTGCGCCCAACTGCTCTGACCCTGAGTTACTTAAGCGAAAAGGTGGTGCAACAGATTCAGTTCCATATCGATTCTATGCATCCCTAATCCCCATCCATCGGGAATAGTGCTGATTTCTATTGCGCCATATTTGGCAAAAAATGGTGCAGACAAATGGCTAGCAGCGATCTTGATTTTTGCCACGTTAAGCTGTTTTGCTTTGCTTATGGCTCTATTCATAAATTGATCACCCACACCAACACCTTGTGCATTCGGCGAGATTAAGATCCAATTGAGAGAGTAAAACTCAAGCGATGAGCCACTTAATCCATAAGCTCCGATGATGTTGTTATTTAATAAGCACACTTCATAGCCGGTAGGATTGCTCTCTAAGAAACTTGCGTAATCTTCTCGCTCGTTAGTGGCAAAGTAAGCAGGGCAGTTGCTATCAAAAACTTGCAGGCAAGCATCTTTATCGCTAGGGGTGTAAGCTCTGAAACTTATCTCATTTTTCATAGTTATGTTACCAACGCTGCATGGCTATCAATTCATTGAATCTTAACAGATTCTAATAGATATGACGTCGTTGTTTTAAGAATTAGATCTAAATAGTTCAAGGACTAAACTGCCGCTATCGCGACTTAAATCGCTGCCGATATTGTGAAGGTGAGATGCCTTTGTACTTTTTGAACAAGCGGTTGAAGTTGGAACGATTGGTGTAGCCGACATTCTCGGCAATTAAGCTTATCGGTTGTGAGGTCGTTGTGAGCAATTGAGACGCATGATTCAATCTGAGCTTGGTCAAATAAGAGATATAGCTTTCGTTGAAGTGTTGAATAAACCAACGGTGAACCGTGTTTTCACTTACATACATATAATCCGCAAGTTTCTTTAACGTGATATCTGATGAGTAATGATTGTCGATGTACTTACAGACTTGAGCAATCTTGCTGAAATCGCTATTGGAGATTTCCTTTTTTTCTGCTGAGGCGTAAGGGAGCAAAGTCGAACGTGATTGATCGGCACACAGTTCCCCTAGAATCTGAATTAATACTGCAAGCTGCCCAATCGGGGTAAGAGCATTAAAATCATTGAGGTGTTGGAAAACCCTTTCTGCGGTTTGCGTCGAGAACCTTATCCCTTTGTTGGCATCTCTGACAATAGGCGCTAGCTGCCTAAGCTCGACGCAGCTGTACATGAGTTTGGCAATCCACTCTTCTCGAAACCAGATAACATGAGCTTCACAAGGGTTTTGCTCATCGGAATCTATTGATTCAAAACTATGAGCAAGACCAGGACCAAGTAAAAGCAGTTCGTTGTGCTCGATCTGCCCTTCAAAATGGGCGACCCTAGATTTGCCGTTAAAGTTTCTATGTAAAACCAGCTCAAATTCTTGATGAACATGCCAGTCTTCTGGTTTGACGACTTCTTCGAACATCTTATAGCGCCATGACCAGCCATGCCTTTGCGGTATTTTCTGTACGGTTGCTTTCATTCTAATGGCTCTTCGGCTCACTTATCAGTTAGATGCATGATGGCACACAATTGGCTCAAATCAATAAAAGTATCATAAGTCGTTGGAATAGTATCAGAAGTGACCATTAGAGCTGATATGTTTATTAGGTCGGCACAGTACAGGAGACCCAGAAATGTCCGAATATTTTAATTGCTTACTGCCAAAACTGACCTCTCTTGTGGAAGCTAATCAAAAGGCTCTTGCTGAGGCAACCGAGTTGTTTACCCAAGCCATTGTTAAAGACAACATGATCCAAGTTCTAGGAACAGGTCACTCGCATATGATTGGTCTAGAGGGATTTATTCGTGCAGGTGGTCTTGGCAATATTAATGCTATTTTGGACTCAGTACTGCTCACTAACGACGGTGCTTTAAGAGGTTCAGCAATGGAAAAATTGCCGGGTCTGGCAGAAGTGATTTGGAATGATCAGAATATTTCGCCAAATGATGTGGTTATGGTGATTTCCAACTCTGGACGTAATGCGTTGCCAATTGAATTTGCCCAGATTGCCAAATCGAAAGGTCATTCGGTTATCGCGATTACGTCAGTTGAACAGTCATCAAAGTACCCAAGCCGCCATAGTTCAGGGCTGAAATTGATGGATATTGCCGATATCGTTATCGACAACCAGGTTCCTCCTGGTGATGGATTGTGTAATGTGAATGGTAAAGTGACTGGCGCATTCTCGAGCATCGCAGGCATGATGATCATGAATATGCTGGTGGTCGACTCTCAGAAAGAAGCGCTAAAACAGGGCGTGACACCACTAATTTTCTCGAGCCAGAATGTAGATGGTTTTGATAACGATTATGTGTATCAACACTTTGGCTCTCGATTGAAGTCGATGTAAGTTGGATTAGCTCGGAGCCTTATTTCGAAGTATTTACCGTATACGGAAACGCCCAAAGTTATTAGCTTTGGGCGTTTCTTCTAGCAAATTTGGTTACGACCAACCGAGCGTTAAAGCGTCATATGCAGAATTGGAAATGGTTTTCCCATATCATCTAGGGGTGAGCGCGAAGTAACTTTGAATCCCATTCGCTCGTAGAAGCCTACCGCTTGTGGATTCTGTTCATTTACATCGACTTTGGTTGCGCCCAACTGCTCTATTGCATATTGCAGTAGCACTTTACCAATACCTTTTCCTCTAGCCTCATCTAAGACAAATAGCATCTCAACCTTAGCATCGTGAGTTCCCACAAAACCTAGGATAGAGCCACTTTCGTTTTTCACACATCTTAACGTGACAGCAGGAAAAGCTTGCTCAATGATAATGGGTTTAAAAAACTCAATATCTTCTTCTGTTATGAAGTCATGAGTTGCTCGGACTGAATTTTCCCAAACGTTAAGCATTTCTGCGTAATGTTCAGGAAGCACATTTTCTACAATCATTGGGTTTCTCTTAAGTTGACTGAAATTCATGTGCAGCCGCGAGAGGGTATTTTAGGTGATCGGGGAGATGGTGTCTATTGGTCTAATCGGTAGTGTTGTTATTTTTGAGTTGGTGGGAATCTCGCTGGAGCTTTCGATTCAAACTTTGTCATTCCCGCGCAGGCGGGAATCTTTTTTAAATTCATTGGGTTGTTAATTTATTGAGTTGGTGGGTGGGTATGTCCCGCTTAAAACTGGAGTGATCCTTTTGAGCTTGGTGTAAGCGGTCCAATTACTCTTTGTCTTACCAAAGAGTAATCAGAAAGGCGCTTTTGTGTTGCGCGCGTTGTCCAGCCGGTTTTAGGCGTTCCCGACGCCGAAAACCTAAAAATGCTGTCCTGCATTTTTGCCTAGGGTAGTGTTTATTTTGGCTAAAGCGTTTTTGGACAAAAGTAAGTCAGGGGCTTTACTAAACTAGTACTTAACGAATTAATTTAGATATTGAAAACCTATAACCGGCTGACAATAATCAATTACCCACTACAAGTTAAGCAACTAGTTACGGTAGTTTAGATGAGTTCTTTTTTTATCACAAAGCTACCTGCTGACTTAGTCATTTTGAAAAAATTAACATGATGCCACTGACTCTCAGTAAACAGCCCTCGAATTGTCAACTGAGCCTGAGGACTCATATTTAATCCAAAAACGACTTCTTCTAATGCAATTGGTAAAAAGCTTATTGATTTACCTTGCATTGGATGCTTCGTAACAACTCTAATTTCTTCCTCTACTTCCCATATTTTCGGTTTAGTAAGAGCTAATTGATGAAGAAATTCTTCAAGAATAAAGACAAGGTTACTTCGATGCTTGGGATCTTTGAAATCAGATTCCATTAAGTACCGTGGAAACTCTAATATTGGGGATTCATTACTATACTTAACGTCTTGAGGGCGGAGTTGAGGATTGTGCCAACCGGATAAATACTGCGGGTTAAAGCCTAAACAAACCCCTTTGTGGCTATTGGCGTAGTGCGCCCACAGCAAAGGGTTCTCAGCGGTTTTAGATAAGCTCAAAACCCTTAGGTTTTTCACTACATCAGTACTAGCTCTTGAAAATGACTTAATTGCTTCAGCAGACAGTTGTAGATGTGAGATTGCAGCTTCAAATGCTTGTGAATACTCGACTTGACAATCAAAAGGATCATTTAAAGTGCTTGGCTCTGCCAACCATAATTGTTTACTAATGATAATCTCGAGGGCTCTTAGATCATAATCTCGATATTTATAAACTAACTGGCTCAAATAAATCTCCTCATTAATTGGATTTGCCATGTAGTCGCATCAAATTGAACAACGCTGACTCTATGTCTAATCTATTCTTCCATCAACACTAAACTTGCTTGAATTGAAAGCGTCTAGCGTTGTAAATCTATTGTTAGTCGCTGTTTATTTAGCGCTCGCCTTTTACCTCAGACTATCCTTAAATAATTCTGCACAAGTACTGGTACAATGCGATACTCGTCTAGTTACTGGTTCGTTGATGCTAAGCATTGAGCTAACTAAAAGGCTGCTAGCTCAACGTTGGACAGAAATAAACTAGAAACACTGCACTAATAGTTTAGTAAGTTTTCCCTTGAAATTTTGAAGGATGTAATAAGGGCTTCTTAAAAATCAGAAAAAGAATCTTCACTTCTTAAATAGTCTTCTAGTTTTTGAGCCGAATCATTAAACTCTGTTTTAACTTCCTCGTATCCTGTAACAATCGGCCAAGGCCATCCTGTACATTCACTATAAGGAGCAGCACCGTATAACAACTCATACTGAAGACGAGCTTTTCCATCTTTTGCTTGAAACTTTAAATTATATTCACTATAGCAACTACCAAAACCACTAAGTGTCCACTTTACTCCAGCCTTTCCGAGAATCATGGCAGAGTCTCTATCTAGAACTCTTATCACACTATTACTATTTCCAAAAGACTGCGCAAAGTGATTACGAGCCTTCACCCATAATTCTGTCTTAGATTGGTCATCAAATTTCCAATCATACGTAAATGTTTTTTGAACATTAAGATCTGCAACTTGGTGGGATGCACATCCAGACAAAAGAAAACAAAGAGCAACTGCCGAGTATTTTATAATCGGCGTTTTTCAAGGTTGTTGTCATCATTCGCTTAGTTATTAAGCGGCTTCTCTTTCTGGATTTAGATGAACCTCACCAACGGGTTCACAGTTCCTAATTTTGCCTGACCAACGCGCAGGGTGTCGTTTTCTTGCTATCGACAATACATCAGAACGACGCCTTAAAATCTCGCTATCTTTACCACTGTGACGCTCTGATGGCGTAACGTAATTTAACTTACTGTGCTTGTGCTCGGTGTTGTACCAACGCACGAACGCCTCAACCCAACTACGACTTGCATCGAGTTGTTCAAAGCCTTTTGTTGGCCAGCTAGGCATGTACTTCACTGTGCGGAACAGCGACTCAACATACGGGTTATCATCACTGACTCTCGGGCGACTGTATGATGAAGTAATACCAAGCTCATCCATTTTCGCTCTGAACGTCAGTGACTTCATTGGCGCACCATTGTCCGAGTGAAGTACCAGTGACTGATTAAAGCACTGCTCGCGCATCAGCGTCCGCTGTAATAACTGTGATGCTAACTCACCGCATTCACATTCATAAACATCGTAACCAACGATTTTTCGGCTATAAATATCTTCAATCACGTAGAGATAATAGTGCTGACCGCGAACCCTAGATGGCAAGTAAGTAATGTCCCATGTGTACACTTGATTGGGACCTGTTGCCGTATAACTTGTTGGCTTAGCCTGCCTTTGTCGACTTCGCTGACGACCTCGGGGATGAAGTTGACCTTCCGCTTTCAAAACCCGATAGTAGCTCGACTCCGAAGCGATATACTCACCATTATCAAGCAACGTCGGAACAATTTGAGTTGGTGGTAAACTCGCGTATTCAGGGCGGTTGCACACCTCGATAATCGCATCACGTTCTTGCTGTGAGAGTTTGTTAGCAGGCGCAGGTCTGGTGCATGTCGGTCTTTTGTCTGCCCTTATTTCACCTTGCTGATACCAGCGTCGATACGTCCTCAAGTCGATTTGAACCTCATGGCAAGCGTACTCCAATCGGCAACCACTTTGCTGAGCGTCGTGGATAAGAGTGACCAAGTAGTGCCTTTCATCGGTTGAGGTTAATCTTCCTCTGGCTCTTCCCCGTAAAAGGCTCTCAGCTTTTTTCGCAGAACCAAGAGTGCTGCGGTTTCAGCTAACGCTTTTTCTTTAAAGCGTAACTCTTTTTTCAGCTCTTTAATTTCAAGCTTGTCAGCTTTAGCTTGTTTCTTGGCTTCAGCCTCACGCTCTTTAACAGACATAAACCCTTGCATACACTCACTTCGCCAATCTTGCACTTGTTCAGGGAACAAGCCTTTCTCGCGACAATACTGACTGAGTTCATTCTCCGTCATCGAGTAGGTTTCAGCGACAATGGCGAGTTTAGTTTGAGCAGACCACTGCTCTGATGAAGTATTACTATTTGGCACAGCGGCTCCTGAACGTCTAAGTTGCTGCCGCCAATGATACAGGGTTGCTGGGCTAATACCTTCCTCTTTTGCTACTTGGCTTACAGACATTGAATAAGGAGGTAGTAGCTTCTTCAATATGGCTTCTTTTCTTTCTGTTGGAATGCGATTCAAAACTCACTCATTACCACCCAAACTGGTTAAATTTTAACAGTGACAACAATCCTGCCAGAGGGGGTAATCATGTGATTTAGACCTCATCACTAGTTGTACCAACGTCAAAAATTAATATTTGTTCTAATACTGATTGCAACACGTTTTGGGGCAGAACTGAGTTTAAATATTTTTCGCGCAGATGTTTTCAATTGGTTAAAGATAACCATCACCCTAGGCAAAAATGCAGGACAGCATTTTTAGGTTTTCGGCGTCGGGAACGCCTAAAACCGGCCGGACAAAATCAGAGATACAAAAGCGCCTTTCTGGTTACTCTTTGGTAAGACAAAGAGTAACTGGACCGCTTGCAGTAAGGGGCAAGAGATCGACAGGCTTTTAAGCGGGACATACAGATATAACTAAAATTACTCCCGGATCCAAAGCCCCTTACTGATTCCTCAACCCCATCCGACACAACTGCCTAAAATCCTTCGGGCTTACCCCGGTATGACGTTTAAAAAACTTCGTCATATTGGTCGCTTCATTAAAACCAAGATCAGCGGCGATATCCGCTATCGCGTATTGGCTAAATGCCAGTTGGCGCTTGGCTTCAATTAAAACGCGTTCATCGAGCAATTCTTTGACGCTAATGCCTGCGTTATCTTTAGCAAGCTTATCTAACTGCTTCACACTTTTACCTAGCACCAGCGCCATTTCGGCGACGGATGGGCGCTGGCTAAAGTGCTCATCAATGTAGTTTTTCAGGCGGTAAAAATCACTGGCGCCAAGGTTTTGCATTTGCTGGGCGTTTTGCTTGTAAAGCGGCACAATCGATTTAAGCAAGATGGTGCGCAGCAGATTGCGAATGATCTCAGCACGAAACTCAGAGTCAGAGTAAAACTCGCTGACCATGACGCGAAAGAGGGCATCAATATCTTCGCCAATATCGTGGGTGCAGTTTATGTGCACCAATGCGGCGATAATCGAATCAAAGTAAGGGTCTTGCTTGTGCTCAGCAAGAAAGGTGCAGTTAAACGGCACCACAAAGCCGTCGACAGTGCGGGTTTTGGCAAAGGCGTGGATCTGGTTTTTACCCAATGAAATCAGCGTGCCCGCTTTGATGCGATGCAACTGGTGATCAATATAGTGCTGACCTTCACCTTCAGTTATGTAAATCAAAGCACTGAAGTTAAGCCGATGATGACATGAAACATCTTCCAAGCTGCGCGCTTGGTAAAGCTCAGAAATGCGGTAAATGTAGGGATTGGTTAATCCGGATTCAGAGCGCATGCGCTCAAGGGGAATACTTTTACAACTCATAGATAGCACGAAGGAGCTTAGTGCTAACGGTAACACTAAGCTCCTGATTTTATTTTTCTAGTGATTGATGAGGCGATATGGTTAGTACTGTTCGCTTTCCATATCTTGCGCCATCTGCTTAAAGTCAACTTGTGGCTTACTTTCTACTACAACCACTGGTTTTTCTACTGGCTTGGTCACACTATGCAGTAATTGTTGCTGGCTTTGTTCGCTGGTTAGGCTAACAAAGCTGGTGGCAAGCTGCAGCACAATCACCACCGAGGCTAAACAGTAGAAAGCAAGAGAGATGTGTTTTCTCATGAGTTACTCCTTATCCTGTTTCATCGGGCGACGGGCTTTGCTCTTTTTCGCACGAGACTGCTTGAACCAGTTCTTGTTAAACACCAAGAAGTCTGTCATGGCATTAACTGGGCAAAGGCTCTGACACCAAGGGCGACGCACTACTAGCGAGGTTAAGATGATCATCACCGTCAGCACAAATAGGTACATGCCACCAATCATGCCAAAGGCAATACCAAACGGTTCATAGACAAATGCGGCTGGGCTACGGAAGTACGCGCCAAGGCAAAGCGTGACTAACAGTAAGACGCGCGGGAACCAGATAAATAGCTCGTTACGAATAGGCGAGGATTTGGCGTTACCCACTTTGGCTAAACATTTTTGTACTGCACCGAATGGACACAAGCTTTCGCAGTAGATATTGCGGTTGTAGTAAAGAATGTAGCCGATACTCAGAGCCAGCAAGATAAACGGCGTGTAGTTAGCCACACCAGAAATCCATGAGCCATAAATCGCGCCGCCCATGATAGAAGCCGAGTAAAGCGAAGCAGAGTGGAAGCCAAATAAGATGGTTGAACCACCAAGAATAGCGATATTGAACTTCACTTTGTGCTCCGAGCGGGTACGGTTAACCCAAACCGCTAAAGCAAAGAACACCAACGCCGCTGCATCTAACCACTTGAAGTAACTTAATGCAGACGCTTGCTCTGATAGACGGTAGCCATACAGTGCCTCGCGCACTGGATCTGCAGCTTGATCTACGGCAGTAATATATGCCTCTGAGGTGAGCGTTGCGCCCGTTACCGCATCGACATGCAGTGACGTTTTCACGCGCTGACCTAACAGGTTCTCTGGCAGTTTTTCTTCTACTACTTTGTCAAAGTATGACGAGGTCTCTTTGGATGAAAGCAGCGAAATTGTTTCCACTTCACCTGATGGAGTAAACACAGCGCCAACGCTCAGTTCGCCGCCGTAACCTACGCCTGAGCCAAAGCTAACCCATTTAGCTTGTGCTTTGTCGCCATCAGCACTAACAAGTTGGTACAAGTTAGGTGAGACTTCAACTAGCTCACTGCCCGCAGTGGAAATGTGTTGGAAGAATTGCGTTTGCGAGTTGTTGGTGCGCAGACCGCCCAAATACCAAGCTAAAATCAGCAGCAAAATAGATGCGATGCTGGCGATCTTCTCTAGGTTTTTATTTCGATTTGTTTTTTGTTTTCGTTCAGCCATAAAACTAACAAGCCACAAGTGAATACTGACCTTGTGGCTTGCTCCTTAACTTATTCTAAAACACCGATTAGTTTGCTGTCTTTGGCTTAAGTGCGATAAGCACTCGTAGCAAGATAGCACCACCAATGATTAAGCCTGTGCCAACGAAGCCGAGGAAGTACCAGCCTGCCATACCTTCGTTTTCACCCAGTAGGGTAAAGGCGCCAGCGACGGTTAGCACCAGTGATGCCCACCAACCGCCAACCAATGCCCATTTCCACCAGTTCATGCCGAGTTGGAACTGTTTAGCCCATTGGTTTGCGCCAGCAAACACCAGCACTTGCAGCGCGCCAAATGCCATCCAAAATAGCGGGTCGAGTACAGTCGATTGTGGAAACATTAGAATCCCTCCCAGTTACCGTCGTATTCCCAAGTTTTTTCTACCGCGAGGTAGTTCTCGCTGCGCATCCATTCTGGTGGTTGGTGGTAGCCAGCAAAGCAACCGCCATTCCAGTCGCCGTGGTAGGCTTCTGCTTCTGGGTAGTAGAAGAAGTTATGCTGCATCGCGAGCAGTGTTTTACGCGTCATACCGGTAGGATCGCGCGGGTCGGTTTCTTTCACCAGTGCGTGAATCCAGTTGTTTTTACGCGTGTAAGGACACACCGCAATACAAACACGACAACCCATTGCCGTTTCAGTTGGACCTTGACGCCACATGGTCCAGCAGCTGTCTTGGTTAAAGGCAAACTTGCGATAACCGCGCACGATATCATCCGGCTTATCGGCTTTACTGATTGAGCCACTTGGGCAAGAGTCGGCACAGATCTTACATTCTTCACAGAAGTGCTTAACCTTGGTGTCGATCGGTTTATCGGCTTCTAGATCAAGCTCAGTGATCACCGCAGCCAAACGAATGTTTGGACCAAGCTCTGGCGTAAGCAAAATACCGTTACGCGCCGCTTCACCCATACCCGCTTGGATAGCCAGTGGTGGCACAACGATTTCATAGTCTGAACCTGGCCATTGTGGACGAGCCGCATAGCCAAGCTCACCAAGGAAGGCTGCCATCAAACCCGCCGCGTTTTTGGCGCGGAAGTAGCCATCGTATGAGGTTGAGTAGCCGATTGCGGCGTACATTGGGTCCCAGTTCATTGGCGTACCGAAGATGATCACGTTCTTCCAGTGTTTCGGAATACTTTCATCCCAATCTGGCATGCCGCGCATGGTGTTTTTAAACACAAAGTTCGGATCTAGCTTAGTGATACCCACGATGCTCATGCCGAATTTAAACGCCATCTTCTTGATTAGCTCAGAAGCGTGTTTTGGCGATTTAAACTCTTGCTTAGTGCGTTTAACCCACTGGAAGTCCACTTCGTCTGGGTGACCTTGTGGTTTTGGCGGGAAGTCACTGTAGACACCGCGCATGTAAGCCGCTGAGTACGCCCAGCCAATCGCGAAGCGTGAACGGTGACGCTCAAAGTTTTGCGAGTGCTCCGCTTTCTCTTCAAACGATTGGTACATGTCGTCCCAACGCTCTGGGTAACGTGAGTAGTATTCACGCACGCGCTCGTTGGGAATATCGCGCCAGTCTTTGGTTGGGATCCAACCTTTTTTCATTTCAGCGCCAAGTACGCGAGTGCGGTGGAAAAGGAAATCACTCCACTCTGGGCGAATAAGCTCGCCAGCCACTTCCATAGTTGGAGCCACATCAACGCGAAACGGTTCGCGGTTGAAGTACATATCATGACCTGACTCGGTACGACCCCAACCCACGTTAGCGTCAGGATCGCGACCGAGTACAAAGCCAGCACCTGCCGCGGCACCTATGGTCGCAGTTGCCGCCGCAACGCCACCTAACTTGAGAAAATCGCGCCGAGACGTATCGGCTACGCCTGATTCAACTTGATCTTTCACATTAACTCCCAGATTTATTTTTATTTAATTTCGACTACATCGAGGCTCAGTTTCTTGTTGATGGTGTTGAGCTGCTCGCGGTAGGTAATTTTGTAGTGACCGGCTAAGCGGTTAAGGTCAACCATCACAAGCTGTGCATCAGCCCATTGCTCTGCATGGAAATAACACAGGAACAATTGCTCTAGGCACCACTCGTCGTGAGGTTCAAAAATCAGTAGCTGTTTGATGTCATCTTCAAGCTCGCCATAGCGCCCAAGCTCTGCTTTAACGCGGGCACGAATGCTGACGACGTCATAGCTCGACGGGTTAATCATTAGGTAGTGGTTTAGCGCTTCAAGGGCTTCTTCTAAGCGACCGTTTTGGTGAGCTGAGATGCCCGCTAAACGCACCAGTTCAATCGATGACACATGGTGTTCAAAAGCAGCGTTGATCCACTGCTCGGCTTTTTCTTTGTTGCCTAATGCGAGGTATGAACTGACAGCCGTAATGTAGGTGGAGACTAACGATTTATCGCAGGCAAAAGCTTGCTCTGCGTATTCGGCTGCCAGTTCAAAATTGCTTTCTTGATAGTAAAGACCGGCAAGGTTTTGGTAACCGCCGACAAACTTAGGGTCGATCTCTATGGCTTGTTTAAAGTGTTCAACCGCGATGTCACTTTCGCCTGTAAAAAGGTGGTTGAAGCCAAGGTGGCAGTGCAGCATTGGGTTGTGAGCGTTAATGGCAATCGCTTCTTCAAGCATCGACTTTGCCATCTCATAGTCACCAAGCTGCTGATAGACCAAACCACATTTGGTTTTGAAATCATCTTCAGTCAGCTGCGACTTAAATTGGTTGGTCACGACCATCGCTAGTTGGCACATCTGCGCTGCCATAAGGGTTTCAAACAGAAACTGCACTTGAGGTGTAGCAAGCTCAAGGTTTTCTAACTGCTCGCTGAGCACCAACGTAAAGCTTTCATGCTCGAGCCAATCGGTTTTGTTGTGATCAGGTTTTTCATCCGCTTTGGCAAATTGAGCAGAGAGAAACATCAAGCGGTCGTTGAGCTTTGGCTCAATGGTTTCGATTGATGGAAGGGAAGCGATGTGGCTATTGAGGTATTGGTAAAGTTCAAGCCATTTACTGCTGATCATGAATAACGTCCTACTTAAATTTCAGCGCTAATATTCAGCATTCGGTAAATGGTCAAAAGGTAGTTTTTTACCCTAAAGTGGTAGAAATCTACCCTTTGAAATCAAACATGATTTCGATCAAATCGTATAGCGTAATGTAAATTATTCCACGTGTGATCGATTTAACATTTGTCGCGTGAGTTCGTTAGGGTGGAGCATTCATTGATGTCATTGAGCGGTTGGGGACGTTGGCAGAATCGTTGGTAGATCAGTTGGAGAGCATCCCCTCACTTTGGTCTGGAGTAACCTTAGGTGAGGGGAGTGAGAACGTTAAGTCGTTACTCATTGGTGGGGTGACTATCGGCTCAGCGCACGGCTACTTCTCATGCGTTTATAACCATCGGCAACCAGAGCAACGAGCGCGAAAATAATAAACAGGTAAGTCGGCATTTCGTTCAATGCAATGGTGTCACCAATCAGTAAACCAACGATAAAGATAAACGTCGGCTCAACATAACCCAGCAGACCAAAGAGTGACACGGTGAGTTTTGAATAAGCATACAAATACAGCAGCATTGGCGTTACCGCCACTATCGCCAAACCGACATAGTAGAAGTAAGTACTTACTGATAAATGCAAGAAGTACTCGGCAGGGTAGAGGAAGAACATACCCGCTATCGCAAATGGCAACAGGATAATATGGTCGACAGCCAAACCAACATCGGCTGCCAGTGGAATCGATTTTCGGTTGATAAAGTAGAGCGGGTAACCTAACGCTACAACCAGAACCACCCAAGATACGCCAGAAGAGAGCACGTAAGCCCAAATGGTACCCAACAGTGCAAACAGACAAGCGACTTTCTGCAATCGAGTCAGGCTTTCGTGATAGACGAAGCGACCTACCAACACCATTACTATCGGCAAAGTGAAGTAACCCAGTGCAAGGTTTAACGTCTCGCCGTTAGCGGGTGCCCACACAAACAGCCAATATTGCGGTGCAACCAAAATGGCTGAGATAAGGTATCTGCCCCATAGTTTGCGCTCTTTTAACGCTTCGATAAGCAGAGGTAGGCGCTTGGTAAGCAAAAGCAGTACACCAAACAGCAAGGTACTCCAGAAGATACGTTGTACCGCCAACCAATGACTGTCACCGCCAGCAATTAAACTTGGTGCCATATCGGGTTGCAGTTGAACGTATGCTGGGATTAAGGCGAACAGCAGCGAACATAAAATGGATGCCGAAACGCCTTTGGATTGTTCGGACATCAGATGGTTATATTTATTAAACATGATTGAAAATGCATCATTGAGAGATCTGCCGCTACTTTGGCGATTTAGAAAGAAATAGGCAACAAAAAAAGCCGCATCTGCGACTTTTAGTTTTTGATAATTAGGTTGCGGCACGGACTTAGCTTCGCGCCGCATAGAGAATCAATTGGATCTTACATAATGCCAAATTTTTCGTAGGCTTCTACTGTTGTCATCCCATTTTGTAGAGCTAGCAATACTTGGTTTTCACCTAGTGCTTTTTCAAAAGCGCCTTTAAATACAGCCTCCTCAAGCTCTTTCGGTACGACAACAATACCGTCTCGGTCACCAAAAATTATGTCGCCGTCACGTACTAATACGCCATCGACTTCAATTGGCACACGCCAGTCGATTACTTTTCCTCTTACTCCTTGATCTTGAGCGTAGCTACCAAAAGAGGCTAGAGGGAAATTGAGGTTTTCAATTTCATTGGTATCACGATGGAATCCATGTACGACAGCGCCTGCTGCACCACATTGAATTGCGCGAGTTGACATTAAACCACCCC
This sequence comes from Vibrio ponticus, assembly GCF_009938225.1. Taxonomy (NCBI): domain Bacteria; kingdom Pseudomonadati; phylum Pseudomonadota; class Gammaproteobacteria; order Vibrionales; family Vibrionaceae; genus Vibrio; species Vibrio ponticus. The sequence continues at coordinate 1,328,931 of NZ_AP019658.1, read as the reverse complement.
AAAGAGCATAACGATGCGAACTACCCGCACAAATGTAGACTTCGTCCTCTTTGAGGTCATCTAAGGCTTCAAACATTAATCCAAATGGTTTACTACTAATGCTCGCGTGACCTTGATGATCACCAAAGAAATCGGCTTCTAGTACTGGCATGGCTCGACCCAAGATAACCATATCTGTACGGATTGGCTTTAGTTGAGGCGACAAGAACTGATGTGTGTACCCAAGTGAGTCAAGAATGTCGCCAACGAGTGCAACAAATAGCTTTTCTTTTGCTAATGCAAATAACTCTTTATCATTTTGCCAACTGATCTCATTCATGATGTTTTACTGCTCTCATAGTGATTTCGACTTTAAAGTTATTTAGTAGCTGTACACCGACGGCGGTACGAGCAGGGTAAGGGGCTTTGAAGTAATCTCGATATACAGCGTTAAAACGATCCCACTCAGATAGGTCTGCCAAGTAAACGGTTACTTCTACTACGTTATCTAGCGTGCAGTTAGCTTCTTTAAGCTGTTTGATACAATGCTCGATGGTAACGTGTGTTTGTTCTTCAATTGTGTCGCCGATCGTATTGCCTTCCACATCAAGCGACGCTTGTCCTGAGAGAAAGACTAGGTTTGTTCCTTTCACTTCCAACACCGGGCTGTAAGGACCAGCGGTTTTGTGTTGAGTCGCATTTTCCGGCATTAATCGCACCATTACAGACCTCGTTTAATTTGTTGTTCGATTTGTTTGAATTTATTAGCTACGAGATAAATCTCTTCATCACGCAGAGTCATTGGGTTTACAAAAACTTGGTTTGGATGCTCGGAGTTGCACATCACCTTAGGCTGACCTTCCATTAATAACTTAAGAACAGTTTCAGATGACACATCAATAGGAAATTGAACCGATGCTCTGGCCATAGGTTGGCCAGCTTCGTTAGGGTAGGTTCTAACAACCTTGAAAATAGAAGTCTCTTCTAGCTCAGCAGATAATATTTGTATTTGCTGCTCAGCCCATTCATCTCGAGCTTGATGGTCGGTTTCAAGTGCTTCTTTTAATGCCCAATACAAACCAATGATTTCTTCTCGTCCAGTTTTGAGCATTCGACCATAGCCATAATTTGGGAATCCTGTTTCTTGAACGTGCTTAAGTAGGTGCTCTTTACCTAGAATCAATCCACTGGCTTGTGGACCTTTTAGATCTTTGCCGCCGGAAACAACGATGGCATCAGCTCCGTTTTGTGTGTATTTCCAAAGTGTATCGATCGGAGGAATTTGCGCGGCACAGTCGACAACAAGAGGGATGCCATGTGCGTTGGCAACTTTTGCTGTCGCCTCAAAGGATAAGCCTCCTTTTGCGACCCAACCTCCATTGTCTCCAGCAAAGAAGAAAATTGCGGCGGTTTTTTCATTGATTGCCATTTCCAAGTCGCGCTCGGTTAGCGGCAATATGATATTTGGGTACCCTATTTCTTTAACGGTCGCACCATATTGTGAGATAGCTTGGCCATAAGGATTCTTATGTGCTGCAAAAACGATGATTTCACTATCAACGATTTCTTGTTTATCCAGGTAATATGCGGGCTTGTTCAGTTTCTTAGCAATAGCGGCACCTGTGCACAAGTACAAACCACACGCCGCACCATTAGATATGAACGCAGCCTCGTTGCGAGTCATTTCGGCGACTTTTGCATGGACGACTTTTTGTAATTCTCTTATTTCTACATGTTCGTTCGCGGCTTCGGTCATTTTTTGCAGCGTAGTTGGACTCATTCGAGATCCACCTATAACAGTATACGTGCCAGCAGCATTTATTATGGGGCTAATGCCTAAATGTTCGTATATATTCAACATCTGTATTTTCCTATTTGAATGTATTTTTTATATATGAAAAATACTATTTTATTCGACACGGATGGCAAGTAGCTTGTAAGCTATTTATGATCAATATCACGGGAAGTTTTATGAACGAAAAAGTCTATAAATCTGAGGCGTTAGAGAAAGGTTTAGATATCATCGAACTTTTAGCTAGATTACGTACAGGTTTGAGTAAGTCTGAAATTGCTGCGATGCTTGGTAAAACAACGTCTCAAGTATTTCGTACCATTTCTGTTTTAGAGAAACGTCAGTACATATGCTCCGTTAACGGACTGTATTACCTGACACACAAACTCAATCAATTGATTGTCAGCGAGTCAGCCATCACAAGGCTGGTGGAATCTGCGCGAACTGAGATGGCGAGCTATTCTAGTAAGACACAACAGCCTTGCCATCTATCTGTATACAATAACGGTGCTTTGGTTGTTGTGCATCAGATAGACCCACCAACTCTGATTGGAGTGAATATCCGAATAGGGGCGATTGTTGATATCCCCACATCAGGATCCGGCTTGTGTTTGATGGCATTTTCTAAAGAAGAAAGTCAACAAAATATCACTCGTGATGTTGGATTGAAGGATGAGTTTTTTGCTGAAAACGCAAACGCTATTCAACGTTCACAATCTAGCGGAATAGTCGCGGAACCCAGTAAGGATATAGTCGCAGTAACCAACTTATCATGCCCAATTTATGATGATAAAGGTGAGATCGCCGGCATTATCACTAGCCCTTATCTAGAGCTATATAAGTCTTCTTGGCAACACTCCAACATCAGTTTAGAAGAGATCAAATCTGATCTAAAAACCACCGCAGCTAATATTTCCTCTCGCTTAAAACTCTAATCTTTTCCAGGCATACAAAAGTATGCCTGAACTCACATTCCACTACCTCACTGAGAAATAGATCAAAATCTAGCCTATTTTTGCTTGTGAAAAAATATTTCATATGTGAAAAATGCATTCACAAATGAAAACTATACTCTAAGTGGAGCATCTTATGGATAACAAAACCCTACTCTTGTTTTGTTTTGCCGCATATATCGTACTTATGTTTGTGATAAGTCATCTAACGGCAGGTAAAAACAAAAATAAAACTGGTGAAGACTTTAATTTGGCAGGTCGAAGCGTTCCTCTAATGTTAATTATTGGTTCGGCGGTGGCTACTCAGGTAGGCACTGGCTCAAGTATGGGGGCGACTGGCTTTGCCTATACTAATGGCTGGGCTGCTGTTCTATACGGTCTTGGCATGGCAATTGGTATTTCAATTTGCGGTAAACTCTTCGCCCATACGCGTACTTGGGAAGTAAACACTATGTCGGAAGAGATTGGTGTTTACTACGAAGGTAATAAATGGGTGATGAATCTTGTTACTATTGGTATGTATCTCGCGTCTGTTGGTTGGCTGGGTGCACATATTGTTGGTGGCGGTATGTACTTAGCTTGGCTAACAGATATTGATGTGACTAGTGCAAGGCTGATCATTGGTGTCATTGTTGCGCTTTTTGTACTGAAAGATGGCTATGGTGGTGTAACGTGGATTGCATCTGCACAAGCTGTTATTCTTTTCGTTGGATTTATTATTCTAGCAATCGCTTCCTTTAACACTGTTGGTGGTTTTGAAGGATTAAAAGCAGCAGCACCTGAGGGAGCATATTCTTTCCTAGGTTTAGATAAACTTAATCCTATTCATGCAATTTCTATAGTTTGTGCTGAAATTATGGCTATCCTAGCGGTGCCATCATTTAGACAACGTATCTACTCGGCTTCCGATGAAAAAAGCCTAAAAACTGGTTTCTATATTACAGGTCTGATCAGTCTTTCATTTTGCTTTATTCCACCGATATTGGGTATGACAGCTTATGCCCATAATCCTAATTTAGATCAAGTTAACTACGCGTTCCCATATTTAGCGATGACTGTTTTACCGCTGTGGTTAGGTGCCGTAGCACTGATTTCTGGTTTGAGTGCCACCATGTCGTCGGCTGCTGGTGATGCAAGTGCGGCGATGAATATCATGGTCAACGATGTATACAAACTAGTCTTTGGTCATGCACCACAAGAGGAAAAAGTGGTTATGTTGTCAAAGATGGCAGTGTCTATCTCAATTCTCGCTGCACTGGTTGGAACACTGACTGCAGAAGACATTATTAGCTATATCACTAGTATGGTTGGATTATTAATCACAGGTCAAGCAGTAGCAGGTGTCATGGGACGACTATGGCCACGAGCGACTTGGCAAGGTGCCATTGCAGCTATTGTTGGCGGTGTAGTTGGTTCACTATGCTTCCAATACATTTCAGTGATGAACGAGATGTTTGGTTATGCAGTATTTCCATCAATGTTGTTTGCAACAGCAGCTGGTATTGTTGTTAGTTTGATGACTCCTAAAAAATCATTGTCTGAGGCTCAAGCTTTAGAATTAATCAAGTCGCAGCGCGGTGAGTCAACACGCACACCTCAAGTTGCTCAATAAATATTTTAAGTAATAACTAGAACCGTTGCAGCTATTCAGTTGCAACGTTCTGTGTTGTCTAAAGTAAGTGTCGAAATATACCAATATAGAGGAGTAGCTATGACAATTTATCGAATCAACCCATCTAAGCGCTGGTCTGATATTACCATTTATAATGGTATCGCTCACTTTGTGGAAGTTGCTGAGTCTGACCTATCAGCAGATATAAAAGGGCAGGTAGAACAAATATTGGAACAAGCTGAAGCGAGGCTATTTGCAATCGAAAGTGATAGGACGCGAATACTAGCAGTGACAATTTATGTAACAAGCTTTGCGCATTTTGAACAGCTCAATGCTATCTGGGATAACTGGTTTCCTGAGGGGTGTGCTCCAAGTCGTGCATGTATCAAAGTCGAGTTGGCAAACCCTAGTTTACTGGTAGAGATGTCGTTTGTTGCTGCTGCTGGTGAAAAGTATAGCTAGCTAAGTTTATGTGGGTAGCGGTATTCGGATATTATTATTTGAGGGAAACAAATTAATGGTTCAACGTAGCAAATGGGACAATCGATACAATTTAATATGATTTGCCTTACATGATGTTGAGTAATAGAAGAAATACTGTATTCTTGCTTTAAAACTTGTATTACATGATGTGCATATATGAAGACAACACCTGTATCGAAAACCCTAGCTGAGGACATCGCTAACCTCATTGTATCTGGTCACTATGGTTCAGAAGAGCAACTGCCTGGTGAAAATGAAATCGCCCGCCAATTTGATAAATCTCGAACTTCAGTGAGATCGGCACTACAAAGTCTTGCCTCAAAGGGAATGATCGTTATTCAGCCCAAAAAGCGTTCAACTGTTGCACCAATTGATCATTGGAATTGGTTGGACAGTGATGTGTTACGTTGGACTTCTCAGGTAAAAAGCAGCGATAAAGTTCTACGTCACTTAATTGCGACACGTTTGATTTTTGAGCCCAACATTGCGGCTTTGGCAGCATTAAACGCAACGGGAAAGGATCTCGCTGACATTGAAGCGGGTTTTGAAATCATGCGTGATGCGAGAGAAGAAATGAATCGAGATAAGTTCAATCAGGGCGATATTCAGTTCCATCATGCCATTATTCATGCGTCTCATAACCCATTTTTGTTGGCATTGGGCGATATGCTTGCAGCGACCATGGAACTGTCGTTTTCCAATACCCTGGAAGAAGATGTCAGCTTAAGTGGACCGGCTTTACAAGAGCATTGGGATGTCTTGGAAGCGATTCGAATGCGTGATGCCGAAGGTGCACGTGCACGGATGCGAGAAATGGTACTAGCTTCTATGCGAAAAGTACTGCCAGAAGACCCAGATTTTGTTTCTTTGATTCGTTAAAAGATATTTGGATTTGATCACATACCTAGGATAAAAAAGCACCTATTATACTTGTCATACAAGATAGGAAATTATGTATGACAAAATTACATCTTATACCAAGTTGGATTGCAGTCGATTGGGGAACCTCAAACTTTAGAGCGTTCTTAATGACTGAAGAGGGGCAAGTGATCGATAAGTTGAGTGCATCATGCGGCTTATTGGCAGTCCAATCTGGTCAGTTTTCTGAAACGTTCCGTCAGCTGACTTGCTCTTGGCAAGGAATCGTTGAATCGCTACCTGTTTTAATGGGAGGGATGGTTGGTTCACAGCAAGGGTGGCGGGATGTTCCGTACGCCAATTTACCCGTCTCTATCCATCAGTTGAGTGAACACTTGATGGATGTCGATCTGCCATGGGGCAACAAAGGCTGGATCGTTGCCGGGGCGACCGGCAACAATCGCCTTAATTTACCTGACGTAATGCGTGGTGAAGAAATTCAACTGATGGGTTTAGCGAGCAAGCTCGGTTCAAATAGAGGCTTTGCTATTTTACCCGGTACTCATAGTAAACATGCCTTAATTGAGAATCAGTCACTTACTCACTTTCAAACTTATATGACTGGCGAGTTGTTTTCAGTACTGAAGCAATACTCGATCTTAGGTCGCCAGCTCCCAGAACAAGAGGTTGACCAAAGTGCTTTTTTAAGTGGTGTTGACGCGGGCTTAAATGGCGCACTTAGTTCAGTACTTTTTTCTGTTCGGACTCAGAAACTGTTCCAGCATATCTCCTCGTCGCATGTGGAGAGCTACTTATCTGGTGTGCTAATTGGTGCTGAACTGGCTGATATAAAGACTCAAGCTCTGGTGTACCTAGTAGGTGAAAATAGTCTTTGTCAACTCTACCAATTAGCTCTTGCACATATTGGTTTAAATACAGAGATATTTTCAGGTGATGAGTGCTTCTTGAGCGGCTTGACCACTATTTATAAACAAAGTAAGGACATGCGAAATGTTGCCTGAGCAATTTATCAATGAAGATGCATTTACTTCGTTGCCTTTAGTAGCGATTTTACGCGGTATCACACCTGAAGAGATCATTCCTGTTGCCACAACTTTGATTGCAGAAGGTTATAGGTTAATTGAAGTGCCTCTTAATAGTCCTAACGCATTAATCAGTATTACCCATCTAGTCAAAGAATTGGGTGATCAAGCGATAGTAGGGGCAGGAACCGTAACCAATGTTGCTCATCTAGAAAGTGTTTTAGCGACTGGGGCTCGTTTAGTGGTTACTCCAAATATGAATCCAGAGGTCATTCGACGTGCTGCTCAATGTGGTTGCGTCACTTTACCAGGTGTTATGACCGCAACTGAGGCGTTTACTGCACTTGAATGTGGAGCAAGCGGTTTGAAGTTTTTTCCAGCAGATAGCGTAGAGCCTAGATACTTGAAAGCACTCCGTGCCGTGCTACCAACTCAGGTAGCGTGTTTACCCGTTGGTGGGATAAATGCTGACGCAAAACAAATGGCAGATTTTAGACAGGCTGGAGCGAATGGCTTTGGTTTAGGTTCCGGCCTATACAAACCGGGAATGGACTTAGAACAACTAATAAAGAATGCCCGTCAATACCGTGACGCATGGGCTTTATCTAATAATTAAAATACCCAAGGAAATGTGAAATGAAAAAGACTCTTACCTCAATAATTGTCTCAATGGCCGTACTTGGCTTAACAGGTTGCGGAGAAAAAGAAGACGAAGTGAAAGTGATGAAAGTAGGTATTGGTGTACCTGAGTCTCACTTTGAATTTAAGGCGATGAAATCATTTGAAGCGTTTGTTGAAGAACAAACACAAGGCAAATTAGATGTACAAATCTATGCAAGTAACCAGCTAGGTAACGACCAAGAAGTACTGGAGTCTATTAAACTCAACACGGTGCAAATGAATTTACCAGCGCCTGCGGTAATGGGGAATATCGTTAAAGAATTTAACATTTTAGAACTGCCTTTTATATTCCCAACTGAAGAGGTTGCCAATCAGGTTGTTGATGGTGAGTGGGGTAAAGACTTATTAGGCAAACTAGAAAATGCAGGATACGTAGGTCTTGGTTACGGAAACTTTGGTTTTCGTCACGTGACAAACAGTATTAAGCCAATCACTCAGCTTAGTGACTTCGAGGGAATGAAGTTAAGAACGATGCAAAACCGTTCTCACTTAGATGCGTTTCGTGCGTTGGGTTCTAACCCTACGCCAATGCCATTCTCAGAATTGTTCTCATCATTACAACTTGGCACAGTGGATGGGCAAGAGAACCCATTCACTAATATTTATTCTCAACGCTTATTTGAAGTGCAGCCTTACGCTTCAGATACCGGACACGTATATAGCTGGGTTGTATTCGTTGTCGGTAAGAAATTTTATGATGGGTTAACACCAGAATACCAACAGATCCTTCAACAAGGTGCTGATTTAGCCAAGGAAGAAATGCGTGCTGCAGTGCGTATTCAAGATGAAGAGTCGTTACAAAAGATGATTGAAGCAGGGGTTAAATTCCATCAATTAACCGATGCGGCAAAACAAGAGATCCGTGAAGCCGTGGCTCCTGTGGTGAAACAGCATGGTGATGAAATAGATCCTGTGTTCTTTGCTGAACTGCAACAACAAGTAAATAAACTTTCTTAATGCTCTAGGGGCGATGACTCGCCCCTCAGTCTCATAGATTATACCGAGAATCGTTATGTCTAAATTGTCTAAAGTATTCAATGATGAATTTGAAGAATATCTCAGTGTTGCGTTGTTTCTAGCATTGATAGTTTTATGTCTTCTTCAAATTCTATTCCGCTTCGTATTTAACTTTTCTCTGTCATGGACAGAAGAGTTGGCACGATATGTTTTTATTGCGCTGGTTTACGCAGCTTCTTCACTGGCGGTAATTAAAGGTGCTCACGTTCGCGTAGAAATTATCGATAACTTTGTTCAGGGTAAAGCGAAGTATTATCTCGACCAAGTTATTGAAGCTACTTGGTGTGCGTTCATGATTTATGTTGGTATTTACGGCGTTGAAATTACGGTTGAAGCGTTGCGTGTATCACAAGTAACTCCTGCTCTTGGTTGGCAAATCGGTTGGATTTATATGATTGTGCCAGTGTTCTTCTTTTTGATTTCTCTTCGCTTAATTCAGCGTATGTATCAGCGTTTTCAAAATCGTGAAGTATTGATGACAAGTCAAAACGATTTGGAGGTTCAGTAATGTTTTCGTTTGGTATAACCATGTTAATTTTTGTAGCGTTGCTGTTCGTTGGTATGCCAATAGCTATCTGTATTGGTATGTCGACACTCGCTGCACTTTTGATGAATGATATTTCAGGCGGTTTCATTGCTCAAATATCGTTTTCTGGCTTGGATTCATTTACATATCTTGCGATTCCGATGTTTATTATGGCTGGTTTCGTTATGGAAACTGGTGGTCTTTCACGTCGTATCGTTGGTTTTGCATCAACGCTAGTCGGTCGTACAACTGGTGGTTTGGGTATTGTCACGGTAATTGCGTGTATGTTCTTTGCGGCGATTTCCGGTTCATCGCCAGCTACTGTTGCCGCCATTGGTTCTATGATGGTGCCTTCAATGATTGAGAAAGGCTATAACCGTCATTTTGCTGGTGCGTTAACAGCATCCGCGGGTTCACTGGGTATTTTGATTCCCCCATCGATTCCAATGATTATTTATGCGGTAACGGCAGAGATTTCAATCGGAGACATGTTTTTAGCGGGCTTTATTCCTGGCGGTATGGTTGGTCTAGGTCTAATTTTTACCGTTTATTTAATCGCGAAGAAACGCGGTTACGTGGGTATGGCGGAAAAGTTTGATAGTAAGAAAGTATGGTCAGCATTTTGGGATGCTAAGTGGGCACTACTGACACCAGTAATTATTCTTGGTGGTATCTATTCTGGTGTGTTTACTGCAACTGAAGCCGCATGTATTACGGTTATCTACACTTTAATTGTTAGCTTATATGTACATAAGGAAATTACGCTTAAAGATATTCGTCCGATTGTTGTGAAATCCGCTATTACAACCGGCTGTGTGATTATTATTTTAGGTTTTGCAACTGCATTTGCACGTTATTTAACGATGAGCCAAATCCCTCAAATGATAGGTGAGGCAATTCTACAAGTTACTGATAACCCGACTATTATCCTTTTGATATTTGTAGCATTGATTATGTTCACCGGTCTTTTCATTGAGACAGCTGCGCAGATTCTTATTTACACCCCATTGTTTTTGCCAATTCTCGTGCAATTGGGTATTAGCCCATACCACTTCGGTATTATTTTAATCGTTGGTACAGAGCTCGCACTTATAACGCCACCAGTCGGGGTAAACCTCTTTGTGGCAAAAGGTATCACCGGATCTTCAATGGTCCAACTGTCTCGTGCCGTTGTCCCTTTCCTCATTAGTATGTTGTTGGTTCAAATAGCGTTGGTATTCCTTCCAAGCGTTATCACCTTTTTACCAGATTTAGCCAAATAGAGTAGTTGCTATGAAGATTGTAAGTTATGAAACATTTTTAGTACCGCCGCGCTGGTGTTTTTTAAAGCTAGAAACCGATACAGGCATAGTTGGGTGGGGGGAACCTGTGCTCGAAGGTCGTGCTCATACGGTTCAAGCTGCGGTTGATGAGTTAATGGATTACGTGATAGGCAAGGACCCTCGTGATATTGAAGATATTTGGAATGTGCTCTACCGATCTACATTTTATCGTGGTGGTCCGGTATTGATGAGTGCTCTATCCGGCATTGATCAAGCTCTTTGGGATATTAAAGGTAAAGACTTGAATGTTCCCGTTTATCAATTGCTTGGTGGTAAGTGCCGCGATTCAATTCGTACTTATTCTTGGATCGGCGGCGATCGTCCTGACGATGTAGCGCGTATGGCAAAAGAGCGTATGGAATTAGGCTTTACGGCAATTAAGATGAATGGAACCGAAGAGCTTAACTATATTGATGATTACAGTAAAGTTGATGCCGTACTAGAACGTGTTCAAGCGGTTCGCGATGCGACGCATAAAGATATGGGAATTGGTATCGATTTCCACGGGCGTGTGCATAAAGGTATGGCTAAGGTGCTCATGAGAGAACTAGAGCCAATGCGACCAATGTTTGTAGAAGAGCCTGTATTACCAGAGCATTTAGATGCAATCCACGAAATAGCTCAGTATGGTGCAATACCAATCGCGACAGGTGAACGAATGTTCTCGCGTTGGGATTTTAAAAATCTGTTGCAACGTGGTGGGGTCGACATTATTCAACCAGACCTTTCTCACGCTGGTGGTATCACAGAAGTGAGGAAGATTGCGGCTATGGCGGAAGCTTTTGATGTAGCACTTGCTCCGCATTGCCCATTGGGACCAGTGGCTTTGTCATCATGTATTCAGGTTGATGCCGTTTCACTTAATGCCGTGATCCAAGAGCAAAGTATCGGTATTCATTATAATCAGGGCTGTGACGTACTTGATTACGTTAATAACAAAGAAGTTTTTAGCTTTAAAGAGGGCTATTGCACACTTCCGACAGGACCTGGTCTGGGAGTGGACATTAATGAGGAGTTTTTACGTGAGATGACGAAAATCGGTCATCGTTGGCGTAATCCGGTTTGGCGCCATAAAGATGGCTCTTTTGCGGAGTGGTAATTATGTCTAACTGTGGAAACTGCGGCAACTGTGGCTCTCACTTTAGCTCAATTCTACAGGGCGATGACGGTGCGCTTAAACGCGCACTGTATAAGTCTATGGGTCACACGGACAGTGACCTTCGGAAACCTGTTATCGCCGTTGTAAATAGCTATACAAATGCCACTCCGGGGCACGTTAATCTTAATGACGTCGCTACCCGAGTTATGGATGGCATTCGTCAAGCGGGTGGTGTTCCTATGATGTTCGGCACGATAGCCCCTTGTGACGGGATTGCTGAAGGTCATTTGGGTATGCGCTATATCCTTGCTGCACGAGAAGTCATCACTGCTTCAATTGAGATCATGGTTAGAGCACATCGTTTTGATGGCATGGTACTACTTGGTTCATGTGACAAAATTGTCCCCGGAATGCTGATGGCTGCGGCAAGATTGGATATTCCAGCGATTTTGGTTAATGGTGGCCCTATGTATCCTGCGGAATATCAGGGCAAACACTGGGATGGAAATATTGTCACCGAAGCAATTGGTTGGAAACAACGTGGTGAAATTTCAGAAGAAGAATTCCGTCAAATCGAGGACTTAGCTGAACCCGGTCCAGGCTCTTGCACCATGTATGGTACGGCGAATACGATGTCTTGTCTTGCAGAGTCGTTAGGCATGGCATTACCTCAAACATCAACCATCCCAGCGATTGACTCAGCGCGTTTCGAAGTTGGCTTTGCTGCAGGTGAAAGAATTATACAGCTTGTGCATGATGGCATCACTGCTCGCCAAATTTTGACTAAGGAAGCTATTCATAATGCTATGTGCGCACTGCTTGCCACTGGTGGGTCGACTAATGCGATCTTGCATCTGCAAGCTATTCATTATGAGGCTGGACTTGGTAACTTACCTCTCACGGAATTCGACAAACTCAGCCGTAAGATACCATTATTAGCGGCCATTTATCCGGCTTCTGAGCATGACATGATAGATTTTCACAATGCTGGTGGTATTGCTGCAGTTGAGAAACAGTTGATGACTCAGTTGAAACTTGATGCATTGACGGTTGCAGGAACAAAACAACATGTTCTTGAAGCAGTTCAGGTATCGGCGGAAAACCCGGTGATTAGTTGTTTAAGTAAGCCCATCAAGCCAGATGCTGGGGTGGCCGTGCTTAATGGCAATATCTCTCCTTTAGGAGCAGTGATAAAACCTGCAGCAGTGCCTGAACATATGTACCAGTTTGCGGGTCCTGCGGTTGTCTTTGACTCAGAGCAAGAGGCGATTGATCGTATTCAACAGGGTGGTATTGCCAAAGGTAGTGTGCTCGTATTGCGATATGAGGGACCCAAAGGCGGTCCTGGTATGCCAGAAATGTACAAACCTATGAAATTCCTAGAAGGGATGGCGTTGGCGAATGACTGTGCTTTGATTACTGATGGGCGATTTTCTGGGTCAAATCGAGGTTTATTTGTGGGACATATTTCTCCTGAAGCTGCTGATGGAGGAGTTATCGCATTGATTAAAGATGGTGACATCATTGAGATTGATATTGCCACTCGCACACTGGTTTTGGCGGTTGACGAACTAGAGTTGCAGTCCCGTTATTCGAGATGGCAACCATTGAATAAGCATGTGCCATCAGGGTTTCTTAACCTTTATCGCGAACGCGCAGCTTCAGCCGCAGAAGGAGCAGTATTACGATGAATAAAACCTATAAACCTGCAGATCTTGCGGGAGTGAATCCGATTGTGGCAATGCCTTTTGCAACTGACGGTAAAGTTGACATGGTTTCTTTTGTTAACCTAGTTGAGCACTTAAAAACCACTGGTTGTAATGGCATCACCTTGTTTGGTATCGCGAGTGAGTTCTACAAGTTAACAGATCTTGAGAAACAGCAACTCGCGACACTATTTGTCCAAGCGCTTTCAACAAGTGATGTTTATAGTTGTATCTCGGTAACGGATCACGCTACTGAAGTTGCGGTAGAAAGGGCAAAGTTTTATCAGGAGTTGGGAAGTGACAGTTTGATGTTACTCCCTCCTTTTTTCTTGAAACCGAGCACCGAGCAAATAGTTCATCATATCTGCAGTGTACTGGCGGCAGTTACTATTCCAGTATTAGTTCAATATGCGCCCGGAGAAACTGGCTTAGACATTCCTCCAAAGGCTATGGCGGAAATCAGCCAGTGCTATCCACATGCAGTGTTTAAAATTGAATGCAACCCTCCAGTGGAATACAGCCGAGAGCTATTAGAATATAGACCGGAAGCGGTAATCTTAAATGGTTATGCTGGTCTTTATATGATGGATATGTTGAATGTCGGTGGTAAAGGAGTCATGCCTGGCTGTTCGTTCACCGAGATTTACGTATCGATATATGGTTTATATCAGCAAGGAGAGCTTGAAAAGGCGGCGAAATTGCATGCAGAGCTTCTAGCGTATATCCAACGCTGGATGAGTCATTGTGAATATATTATTAAGGTCGAAAAGCAAATACTAGCGTTGCGTGGCATTATCTCCAGTGATTATTGTCGATTGCCTAGTTATGATGTTGGCGAAAATTATGCTGAAATAGAAGAGTTTTTGGATTTGTTTGCTGATTACCTCCGCTAGGTAAGACAATACGTTGTCCTTATTTTAGTTTGCTTATTCAGTCACTACTTAAGCCAATAGTATCCACTATTGGCTTTTTTATTTACTGATACATATTCTCTCTTTACCGTTAATTATTACAAATACGTAATAGTTATTTGTAATTTGCCATGATTATCATTTTTTGTGTCATCAATATAATGCCCCCATTCAAATTTGTGCTGACGCCATCTTAGATGTTTTTAAGAGCCGTCAGCGCTTGACGTTTTATCCTTAGATACAGAATGGGGGAGAGTGGGATGTCAAAAATCGTTGTTGTCGGAGGCGGTGCGGCAGGTCTTGAGTTAGTGACCCGTCTTGGAAAGAGTTTTGCGCGTCGTAACCAGCACCAAGTGGTATTGGTTGAACCTGCTAGTCACCATTACTGGAAACCGCGTTTACATGAAATTGCGGCGGGTACGTTTGACGATGAACTTGATGCCGTAAGCTACTTGCAGCATTCGTATTGCAACCAATATGAGTATGTGCAAGCGGCTATGATGGGGTTAAACCGCCAAGAGAAAACCATTCAGGTACGCGACATGAATGGTGAAACCTCTAACTTGGATTATGACTACCTAGTGATTGCTGTGGGTGCAGTGAGCAATGACTTTAAAACCCAAGGCGTCAGCGAGCACTGCTTGTTTTTAGATTCAGCATTAGAAGCAAAACAAGCTTGGGAACAGATTAACCCGTTGCTTAAACGAAATGGTCAGCAAAACATATCGATTATTGGCGCTGGTGCGACTGGTGTTGAGTTAGCCGCAGAGCTTGCCAAGGTGAGTGCCAAAGTTGAGCGTTATCGCCAAAACAACAAATTGAATATCACTCTGATTGAAGCCGCTGAACGTGTATTGCCAGCTGGCCCTGAGTGCATGTCTGATAAGGTGTTTAAAGCGCTGACTAAGCTTGGCGTTAATGTGCGTACCAATGTACGTATTAATCGTGCTGAGCAAGGTCAGTTGGTGACAGCAGATGGTGAAGTTATCGCTGCGGACCTGCAACTGTGGGCTGCCGGAATCAAATGTGCACCCTGGCTAAGTCAGCTTGATGGTTTAGAAACCAATCGTCTTAATCAGTTAAAAGTTGATGCGACTTTACGTACAACGATTGATGATGCCGTGTTTGTCATTGGTGACAGCGCTGAGTGTCCGCAAGCGGATGGCAGCTTTGTTCCACCACGCGCACAAGCCGCCAATCAAGCGGCAGGGCATCTTGCAACACAGCTTAAGCGCTTGTTAAAAAGTAAAGCGATGAAGCCATTTGTGTTTCATGATGGGGGGATGGTGATTGCAGTTGGTCATGACTATGCCGTCGGTACGCTGCTTAATGACAAACTGATTCTTCGCGGTCGCTTGGTTCGTAACCTCTACGACACTATCTTTAGGCTACACCAACGAATTTTGTTTGGTTGGAGGCGAGTGACGGCTTTAGTGCTACTTAAGCGTGTGAAAGGATCGCTCAATCCATTCTATAAGCACAATATCTCTTAGTTATTGTCGACTCTGGTTTTATCACAGCAAAGAGAAGTGCTGATGCGCTTCTCTGCTTTCTATTTTCTGCTTTTTATTGGTAAGAATTAAACAACACTATTTTGGAAGCCAAATATGTGGAATAAATTACGTACGTCATTGCCTCTTCAGTTGGTATTTGCAGCGCTGACTGCTTGGGCAGCATCGAGCTTAGTGACCAATGGAACGGTTGTTGCCGACCAAGCTTGGTTTCAGTTCATCACCTTGGGTAAAACCCTCTATCTCGGACTGCTGAAAATGGTGGTGGGCATTGTGGTGATGTTGTCACTATTGCAGGGGATAACCAGCATTGGTTCCACTATGCGACTGAAGAAAATCGGTTATACCACTATTACCTTCTACAGCTTCACCAGTGTGTTAGCGATTAGCTTAGGTTTAGGCGCTGCTTTAATGATGCCAGCGTGGCAGCCTTTATCTGCGCCAGTAGAAGTGGCGGAAGGGGTTAAATTGATCAGCTCTGATGCAACGGGTGGTGGCGCGATCGCCAGTAAGTTGTTGGAAATGGCGTTAGTCAATCCAGTTGCGGCGTTGGCACAAGGTAACCTGCTTGCCATCGTGGTGTTTTCTATCATGCTGGGGGTGGCATTGCTGTCTGCTTTGCCAGAAAAACACCCTCTATTTGCGGTTCTGTCAGGGCTAAATAGCGGGGTGAACAAGGCGGTCAGTGCGATTATTCGTTTAGCACCGTTAGCGGTGTTCTCGATTGTGTTTGAGTTCTCACTAGCAGGTAATGACAACTTATTTAGCCAACTTTTGATGTTTGCGCTGTTGGTTTTTGTGCTTACCTTGATTCACGGTGCAGTCGTGCTGCCAAGTATTGCTAAGCTTGCGACAGGCATCAGCATGCGTCGTTTGTTTAAAGCGTTATCAGCTCCAATGGCGATGGCATTTGCTACCTCTTCGAGTTCAGCAACACTGCCACTCTCGATGCAAACCGCAGAGAATGAACTCGGTGTTTCACAAAGTACCAGTAGTATGGTTCTACCGCTTGGCGCGGTGATGAATATGGATGGTACGGCGCTGTTTGAAGGCGTTGCGGCAATATTTCTTGCTCAGTTGTTTGGTGTCGATCTGACGACTTCTGGCTTGGTGATGATTTTTATCATGGCGATGGTCTCTTCTATTGGTGCCCCGGGTATGCCTTCGGGTTCGATGTCTGGGATGCAAATGGTATTGCTGGCTGCAGGCATTCCACTTGAAGCGATCGCTATCTTACTGATCATCGAGCGACCTTTAGATACTTTCCGTACCGCCGTGAATGTGGAGGGGGACTTGATTGCTTCTTTAGTGATAGACAAGTGGACTTCGGCGAAACCAGCGCTGTCAGATGAGGCAAGTTGGCGCGCTTCAAGTGAGCTGTGCTAGTTCCTTTGTGGCTTAATCAATAAAGTGAGATTGATAGAATTTTGGCGTCACGGAAAGCTTGCGCTTAAAGTGGCGTTGAAAGTGCGCTTGATCGGAAAATCCAAGGTCAAGCGCTACATCTGAAATCGTATCACCTCGCTTGAGCATATGCTTGGCGCGTTTGATTTTCTCATTCATTAAATAGGCGTGTGGTGGTAAGCCATATTGCTGTTTAAACGCGCGTACCAGTTGGTAGCGACTCAATCCCACTTGCTGTGCAAGCTCGTCAAGTTGATGGCTATTGGTAATATCATCTAACAGCATCTCATGGGCAAGTTTCAGGTTGGTGCTTGCAGGGGATAGGATAGGCTTTGATGGCTGGGAAAAGCAAAGCTCTAGGAACTGCAAAAATTGTGTCTGCGCCTCTAAAGGCGTCTCCTCACTATGGAGTGAGGCGAACAAACGGTTAAATTGGGCTGCAACCTGCGCTGAACGTTCGAAATCCGCGTTAAAAGGAGTGTAATCAAAATCTTGTTTAGGCAGGAGCTCGCGTTGGTATTTTGCCATCTCTGAGGTATCGACAAATAACATTCTATATGACCATTTACTGACGCCATCGGCGTTTTGCTCAGGGTTGCAGGAATGGATATCGACAGGATTGATGGTGACAACATCGCCTTGGCGGATTTGGTTTTTTCGCTGCTGATTGAGGTAGTTGGCATTGCCGCTATCAATAATGCCAAACGAGAATTCATCGTGAGAATGGGCTTCGTAGCAAGCGTTACTTTGATCGGCAATGCGTAGCTCAATCCAAGGGAGCAAAGTGCTTTGTTTGAATGTGACCGTTTTGTCTGCTTTCATAATCCCTAATCATTGTTAACGCTCTCTTCCTGAGAAGCTTATGCCTAAGTGCGAATACTTGCTTTATAGCCAAATCATACTGACAGACACCGCAAGTAGCCCTGCCATTACTTTATTAAAAACGAGTTGTTTAGTCGAATCTTGTAAATGATGGGTTAGAACACGCCCTAATAACGCCCATACGCCAACCCCCGTTAAACACGCCGCTAATGAGATGGTGGTAAACATCAGTAATAGTAGCATTTCATCACGGGCACCGATGACGTAAAGGCTAATGCCCGACATTGCGACCAACCAAGCTTTGGGGTTGACCATTTGAGTAAAGATGCCACTCCAAAAGCCCACTAAATAACGTTCACGAAGTTGCAAACTGACGATTGGGGCTGAAAAAATTTTGTAGGCAAGGTATAGGATGAAAAGGCTACCGACAATCTGCATAGTCAATTGTAGTTTTGGTAACGCTAAAGCGATTGAGTGCATCAACAAGCCGCACAGAAAAACCACCAAGGCATAAGCGACCGAAGCCCCAGCGACATACATAAGCGCGGTACGCATCCCTCGATTCATTGCTGTGCTGGTGGCAATTAGGTTGACGGGACCGGGTGTGACAGCGCCGACAATGGCAAACATCATCATGGCGAGTAATTGACTTAACATGGCTTGTTCTCTCTTTTTAAGCAAGATTAAGGCAAGCCAATCGGAAATTATTGAACGATATTGCAGTAGTGGCGGATGTGTGAATATTGCTGCTTTTTAGTGATCTTCATCACCTTTAAATATAGAATAGCGCACCCACTCAAATAGACCTTTTCAAACAGTATCTCGAAAGTGAATTAAGAGCTTGTTGTTAAAGGCAAATTTACCTCGAGGATACAGTTGTGATTAGTACAAATAACATCACCATGCAGTTTGGTGCTGAGCCGCTATTTGAAAATATTTCGGCAAAATTCGGCAATGGCAACCGCTATGGTCTGATTGGCGCCAATGGTTGCGGTAAGTCGACGTTTATGAAAATCCTAAGTGGCGCGTTGATGCCAAGCTCAGGAAACGTTTCGATTACGCCAGGACTAAAACTGGGCGTTTTGAGCCAAGATCAGTTCGCGTTTGAACAGTACAGCGTGATTGATGCGGTGATCATGGGTGACCGCAAACTGTGGGAAGTAAAACAAGAGCGTGATCGTATCTATTCTTTGCCAGAAATGAGCGAAGAAGACGGCATGAAAGTAGCGGAACTTGAAAGCGAATTTGCTGAGATGGATGGCTATACCGCAGAAGCGCGCGCAGGCGATATCCTACTGCAAGCGGGTATTGAAGAAGAGTTCCACTACGGCTTAATGCAGCAAGTGGCTCCGGGTTGGAAACTGCGTGTGCTACTGGCTCAGGCCCTGTTTGCTAACCCAGACATTCTGCTACTGGATGAACCAACCAACAACTTGGACATCCACACTATCAACTGGCTGGCGGAAGAGCTTAATCAGCGTAAGTGTACGATGATCATTATCTCGCACGACCGTCACTTCCTAAACTCGGTATGTACGCACATGGCGGATATCGATTATGGTGAACTGCGTATTTACCCTGGTAACTACGAGTACTTCCTTGAAGCATCAGGTCTGCGCCGTGAGCAACTACTTGCTTCAAACGCGAAGAAAGCCGCAGAAATCAGTGAGCTGCAAGAGTTCGTAAACCGTTTTGGTGCTAACGCATCAAAAGCAAAACTGGCAAGCTCACGCGCTAAGCGTATGGATAAAATTCAGCTTGATGAAGTTAAAGCGAGTAGCCGTATTAGCCCATCAATTGATTTTGGTGAAGGTAAAAAGCTGCACCGTTTGGCGCTAGAACTGCAAGAACTTGGTCATGGCTTTGATGGAGAAACCCTGTTCTCGGGTGGCAATTTGCTGCTAGAAGCGGGTACACGTTTGGCGATTATCGGCGAAAACGGCGTAGGTAAAACCACGTTATTGCGTTGTTTGGTTGGTGAGCTTGAACAGACTCAAGGCGTGGTGAAGTGGTCTGAAAATGCTTCGATCGGTTACTGCCCGCAAGATAGCACCGCTGATTTTGATAACGATCTAACTATCTTTGAGTGGATTTCACAGTGGCGCACAGTGAAGCACAATGATTTGATGGTCCGTGCGATTCTTGGTCGTCTGCTATTTACCGCTGATGATGCCAACAAGAAAGCAAAAAATTGCTCAGGTGGTGAGAAAAACCGTCTATTGTTTGGTAAGTTGATGATGCAAGATATTAACGTACTGATTATGGATGAACCAACGAACCACATGGACATGGAAGCGATTGAAGCACTCAATAGTGCGTTGAAAAATTACCAAGGTACGCTGATCTTTGTTAGCCACGACCGTGAATTTGTCTCGTCGCTAGCGACATCAATCATCGATGTGAAAGATAACCAACTTGTGAGCTTCCACGGTACTTTTGATGAGTATATGGACCACCAACAGAAAGTACTAAGCGCGGCATAACATGCATGGTCGCCACGAGTTTGCGACCATATCAAATTGAATTCGAGCGGTTGAACCGTTGTTCAGCCCTCAATAAAAGGAAAGCGTCATGACTGAACCGATGATGTCAGATGAATTGAGAATTGAACTACAAAAGAATAACCCGCTACACGGTCTTAAAATTGAAGACATGATCCAGCAGCTAGTGGACCACTATGGTTGGGAAATTCTTGATGCGGCAATGCGCATGAATTGCTTCAACACTAAGCCAAGTGTTGCGAGCAGTGTGAAGTACTTGAAGAAGACGGAATGGGCAAGAGAGCGAGTAGAGAACTTTTATCTATACCGTTTTAAGCGTATGCCTAAAGCTTCAGAATATGAATACAACTTGCCACCACGTGCACGTACCTTCCCGCATGGTCTAAAACCACGTGAGCCAATGGAATTGACAGTAGAGTCAATCCAGTTATCACAAGCTAAAGCGGCATCGGCGTTTAAAGCGCGTTCATCACGCGGTCGTTTCAATCGCCGCTAATTAGCATTTCCAATCACCTCATGAGCCGAGTTTGAGTAAGAATAACTTGGCTTCTAGGTCTGGTGGAGATGTGAAGATTGAGTCTTGCTCAATCAAGCAAAAGATTTGAGTTCTAACTAAAAAACCAAGTGCGAAAGTGCTTGGTTTTTTATTTTGTGTAAATCAATTTCAGAACGCTAATTTTCCATCGATTTTAATCGCACAAACCCCCGATTTTTTGCCGAATTTAAGTCGAAAAATAACCGAGATGAACAAATTTAGTTCATCTCTTTTACTGTAAATCAGGTCTTTATTCGATTTGTCAAGGATAAGTTTGAGTATAGTTTTCTCATTAAATGAAAACTAAATGCCATTAATCCTTATCTTATTCTCGTTAACTGAGAATAAGATAAGGATTGAGTCTGGTAATGTAACTCGCTAACAGGCAACCTGATTATTAGAGATACAACTCACAGTTTGAGCTCGAAGCTCTGCTGGTGAGAAAAAGAATAAGAGGATTTATGAGCCAGATAATATCTGTTGGCCCACAGGAGTCATTTTTAGTCGCGATCTGCGTATTGTTTTTAGGTCAATTTATCAATTCAAAATTACCTATCCTTAAGAAATTCAATATTCCTGAACCTATTGTTGGTGGTTTGATTGTCGCTTGCGCGATCACCATGATGCACTTTAACGGCGTTGAACTGACTTTCGATTTGCCTTTGCAGAACACCTTTATGTTGATGTTCTTTGCGACCGTTGGTTTGGCGGCTAACTACACTCAGTTAGTCAAAGGCGGAGCAAAAGTGTTCCTGTTTCTAGCGATTGCATCGATCTATATTTTGATCCAGAACGTAGTGGGCGTTTCTTTGGCAAGTGTGCTGGGTTTAGACCCGCTAATGGGCTTGATTGCTGGTTCAATTACACTTTCGGGTGGCCACGGTACGGGCGCGGCATGGTCGCAAACCTTCCAGGATGTTTATGGCCTAGATAATGTATTAGAAATCGCGATGGCATCAGCGACCTTTGGTCTGATTGCCGGTGGTATTATTGGTAGCCCAGTGGCGCAACGTTTGATTGAAAAGCGTAAGCTGGTTTCATTCTACGGTAGTACTAGTCAAAGCCACAAAGAGTTCCCTGAATTGGTGAACTACAACGAAGACGAAGAAGACCGCGTAACGGCACGTAAAGTGATTGAAGGTTTGGCTTTGATCATGCTGTGTGTTACTGGTGCTGACTATCTGGAAGGCTTCGTGAGTTCATTAGGCGTCAAGTGGTTGATGATCCCGGACTTTGTTTACGCTCTGTTTATCGGTGTGGTGATCACTAATATTCTTGAGGTGACTAAGGTACGTAAGCTGGATCTGGAAACGGTAGATGTATTGGGTACGGTATCATTGTCACTGTTCTTGGCAATGGCGCTAATGAGCCTGAAGCTGTGGAACATCTTCGACCTAGCGATCCCATTCTTAATCATCTTGGTAATTCAATCAGTGATCTTGGCTCTGTTCTCTTACTTTGTGACCTTTACATTGATGGGCAGAAACTACGATGCAGCAGTAATGGCAAGTGGTCATTGTGGTTTTGGTTTGGGCGCAACGCCAACCGCAGTAATGAACATGGGTTCAATCGTTAATCGCCACGGTCCATCACCACAGGCGTTTATGGTGGTGCCAATTGTTGGTGCGTTCTTTATCGACATCGTTAACTTAGTGATCCTGCAAGGCTTTATTGCTTTCACCCACTAAACTGTGATTTTTAAAAGTCGATTGAAAAGGTCAGTAACGTCAGTTACTGACCTTTTTTGTGTCCGCTCAAACTTAGGTAAACAGGGGGTGCTATGAGGCTAATCACAAGCTAAAACAATAATCTAACTAAAAGCGGTGATTGGCTTTTATTGACGATAGTGAGCTGCGCATAATGGCTCCAATATGTTTTCGTTAAGTGAAGGGCAATATGGGTAACTCTGCACATCTTATATTTGATGGACTTCATCGTAATCAATCGAAGCGTCGTTACGAATTTTATGCAGAGGGCTCGAGTCCTAATATTTTCCGCCAACTGGTTAGTTTTTTAGAGCGGCGTAAGGACGATATTACGGAGATCACCTTAGCCAACTATTTGTTCAATAACCTGCAATTTGCTAATCAAGTGCGGAGGCTTGCTCAGTTAGGTGTCAAAGTGAATGTTATCTCTATTCCGCTTGAAGGCTATGATACTCAGCCTGCTCGTTGTGAGGGATTTAATTCCTATTTCACTGGTGAGGGTTGCCCACATATTGGCGAGTCGCGCAGCAAATACGATTTTGCTGAGCGCATTTACCGTTATCTAAGACAAAGCGGTGATTACAGTTTACATCAATTTGAACATGTCTATTTGCGCTCACCAAGGGTGAATCGTTTTTCTCGAGGTAGGGTGCCATTTAGCCTGCATATCAAAAGTATGTTAATTGAAATGCGCGATGGCAGCAGCTTTAGTGTGCTGACTTCATCTAACTTGGCGTTAAGAGATACATTGAAAGAAGAGCTGTGTTTGATCGTCCAAAACACTGCCGATGATCTTGCCTACAGTCGAGCCTTTTACCGCCACCTGATTGAGCATTCCAAACAGGTTAGTGATGTTGATTTGCACACGGAGCGTGACTATTCCCATTACCGCCAGCCGTTTAATCCAATTGAGAGTCGCTTGGTATCAGGCAAGGAGCAGCTTTTCTTTACCGCGCCATTTTTAGCCCATTCTAATCAAGAGATTGAAGGTCGAATCAGGCAGAAAATTGCGTCTGCACAAAGGCGAGTGTTGCTGTGTGCTCAGCATATCAACACCTTTGAGGCAGAGTTGAACCAGGCGACAGCATCCACACAGAGGGCAGTTAAGATAAAGCTGCTTTCTCAAACCTATATTGATGAGACGCACCAAGAGCAGGCAAACGGCACTCGTTACCCTGACCATACAGTGTTAGTTGCCGGGAAACCTGAAAACACGCGTGTTCCCGCAAACCCGAGAAGCTTTAAAGAGTTTATCGCTCGACTCAAACAAAACGTGCCATGCGAGTATTACTTCAACCAAGATGTGCACTTGAAATTTATTGTGGTGGATGATGATGTGATTATCTCAACTGGTAATTTCACACTGACACAGTTTGTCTATGAGGCAATTAACATTGATAAGTTTGAGAAATTCGATGGCTCGTACCAAGGGACGTTTTCAGAGGTCAATGGCTATTTTATTCGAGAGAATGCTGCAGACTTAGCAAATCAACTCGCACAGCATTTTGAGTGTTTGATTAAACTAAAAGACACTTACCAGCCAATTTAGCCTTGGCTGGTAGTTTTAGTCAGTTGGTATGGTCAACGGTGGGTGAGTCATTAAGGTCAATAAGCAGTGCTATTGCGAGTTGGTTAGCTCTTCATTGACCCAATACTTTGAGCCTGAAATATTGGCATCAATCAATAGTCCCTTCGGATCAAGTTGGTAAATCGCGACGCCACCATTGAAGTGCGCACTGAGTTCTTCCCCCTCATCTCCTGCGACGACTGAAGCTTCCCCTGCGGCTTCCCAGCCTTTCTCAACAAAGTTATCAAAGTCCGATTTAGAGTCGAATAGTACGACCTGCTGGTAGAATTTGCCACCAATCCCCAATGATGCTCCTAAGCCAAACATGCGCATGTAGGTGCGTTTATCGGTTTGGCGTTCAACCGCCACCCCAGAGCCGGAATTCGTGTGGAACATCAGTGAAAACTTACGTGAATCAAACACTGCGTAGCCATAGGCTTTATCGTAAAGAGTCTTAGCACTGGCGTCTTGGTTAAACAGCTTAACTAACGCGGTTTCTGCCATCAGATCGATCGCTTGGCGCGCTTCTTCAGGTGTATCGCCTTGAATCAATTCATCGATTTTTGTCTCTGCTGCACTGAGCCACTCTTTACTCTGCTCAACACTGGCATCGGTCCATTCGCCAATGGTATCGATAGCGTCTGACGACCATTGTGATAAGTCTTGCCACGCCTGCTGCGAGAATTCCTTAGTGCTATCCCAAGCGTCTTTGGCGCCGTCGGCAATGGTGTCGGTCAAGGTATCAAAGGTTGCTGTTACTTTTCCCCAGCTGGCATAGGCAGAAGAGCAGGCAAGTGCACTTAAGATGGCGATGGTGAGTTGTTTTTTCATCAAGTCCCGCGATTGTGTTGTCGATCCTTACGCAAAGTTTAGGCGAATTAGCGTGAAAGAGAACCGCTCGCACGTTAGGAGCGGATACACATCACACATGTTTTAGCCAAGCTGACACTCAAGGCTCACCGGACTGGAAGCGCTTGCATAGCTTGGCAGTATAGGTGCTCAATCACACGGAATCTCGGCGATATGACTGCGATCTTGGTAGCATTGATAGAGAGTAAACCAGACGGCTTCACTGACATGTTCTAGCGGTATATATTCCGCAAAAATAACCCCTGATTGGTTGGGAAAGGCTTGCTCGGTATACCTAGCAACCAAAGGGTCATCGCAGTAATGGTTCCAGTAGTTGATGCAGAGCTCTTTGAAGCGCTGTTTGGATATCGGGTTTTTACTTTCCACTAAATAGTGCAGGTTGTGGCTTGAGTTAGGTGGCGTGAAATACTCCCTTGATTCAAATAGAAAAAGGGCAAAGAGCTGAATGGCTCGGGTATCCCAAAGTTTGTAGCGATGAAAGTGCTCGCGATAGTAATCAATGGTGTGGGCGAGGAGATTGTCAAAACTCAGCTCAGCCATGTTGGAACTGAAGGTGTTCTCGATATTGAAATGCTCGATATCCTTTAAACTCACATCGGGTCGAGTGTAGTAAAAGATCATCTTACGGCAGACAGAAGAGAGTGAACCTCTAAATATCAAGCTGTTGTGCGGCTGTGTCATCGCATCATCAACCAGGTCTTTGGCTAAGTGTGTGAGAAATTGAGTGATAGCAAGGTTTAGTTCGCGTTTGAGCTGATTGGTCAGCGCGATTTTGATATTAATGTGGCTATGCGACTCGTGCAATGTAATGGTAATGGGTTGCTGGCAGCGTGCTCGGCAAGCCTGTTCAAATTCTTCGCTGACACGGGTTAAGTTGGCTTCGATATTAAGAGAGCGACAAAACTCATCAAGTTGGTGGTTGAGCTCTTGTTTTAGAATCGTTAATTGAGATAGATACTCTTCAATTTCTCGGTCAGTAAGTTGATGATATCGAGGTTCATTGATCACTGAGTTCATAAGGCAATACTCCGACTTATTGCCTTAATATACGCCCAACCAAGTAAGTGGTTTTGTGGCTAAGGTCTAAAAATAACGGATTGCGTCGCTCGCTGATCCCCCTCAGACCTTATTAGGTCGTCACAACTTAGACTCTCAATAGCCAGCGATTTTTTGTTTTAGAAAATCAACAAAGCAACGTACTTTGAGTGGCACATATCGGCTACGAGGGTAGATGGCGTTGAAAGGTAAATTTTGCCCATCGTAGTCTGACAATACTTGTTTAAGTCGCCCGTCTGCTAGGTGTAGCTCAACCATCCAAATCGGCATCTGTACAATCCCCATATGGTTTAACGCCACTTCCAGCAACACATCACCATTATCACTTTTAAAATTGCCACTGACTGGCACGGAGTAGGTTTTGCCTTGGCGTTCAAAATGCCAGACGTTGAGCGATTGCAGACGAGAATAGACCAAGCAGTTGTGCTGTTTAAGTTGCTCAGGTTTGCTGGGTTCTCCCCATTTAGCGAGATATTCAGGGCTCGCGATAAGCAACATCCGGTTCTCAAATAGATGTCGAGCCACCAATGAGGAATCTTCTAGCTGTTTCGCTCGGATGGCGACATCAATGCCTTCGCTAATCATATCGATGTGCTTGTCGCTCAGAGAAAGATCAACTTGGATATCTGGATAGCGTTCGAAGAACTCCGCAATGATTGGGGCAATCACTAAACGTCCGAAAGCGATAGGGGCGGCAATACGGATGGTACCCTGTGGTAAAGCCACTTCGGAGCGTGCTTTAGCTTCCGCCTCATCCAGCTCGTTAAGGATCAATACGCAAGTTTCGTAGTATTGCGCCCCTGCAGGCGTCAATGCATGGTCGCGACTGCTGCGAGTGAGTAGTTTTACTCCGAGTTTGCTTTCTAGTGCGGCGACCTTTTTGCTGATGGTGGTTTGGGTGGTATTGAGCTCTCTTCCTGTTGCGGAAAAGCTCCCAGTTTGCACCACACGAACAAAAGCACGCATTGCCCCAAGTTGATCCATGTTTTCAATTATTCCAAATATGCATAATTGGTAGTCATTCTAGCATAGTTTTAGTCTTTTTTGTTTGGGTCTAAGATTCATCCCAACACAAGAGGAGAGCCTTATGAACATGCAAAACAAACTTCAAATCATGCTAGATAAACAAGACATCACCGAAGTCATTTATCGCCACGCTCGCTCATTAGATCGTATGGACGCTGAGTTGATGAAGTCGACTTATTGGGAAGATGCGATTGAAGATCACCAAGACCCAATATTCCCAGATTTGTTTTTCTATAACGACAATGCACACGCGTTTGTTGAACCTGCGATGCAAGGTTTTAAAGCGATCAAAATTACTCAGCATCGAATTAGTAATGTGCTGATTAATGTTGATGGTGATACTGCAACGGCTGAGAGCTATGTCTGGGCTTACCATGTCCATGAAGAAGATGGCGTTGATAAAGAGGGCATCTTGGGTGGACGCCATTGGTATAAGTTTGAGCGTCGTAATGGCGAGTGGAAAATGACGCACCGTATGACAGCGTTTGACTGGAACCAAAACCAAGCAGCGAGTGCAGTTTGGTCACCAAACTTTGAAGACAAGTACGTTGGCAAACGCGACAAAACCGATGGTAGCTACCAGTACGTTTAATGTTGCGTAGCCAGGAGAGTGAACAAATACACTCTACTGTTTCATCGCGCTCTTGATGTAGGGCGCGAACCCTTGAGAAATGAATGATTTTCCGATGTTAGAGGAATCGATGATGATGAGTAAATTAAGTGCAGGTGCTGTTTTTCCTAAAATCGAATTACCCACTCTTAATGCAAGCCTAGTTGAGATTGCTAAACCACAGGGAAGCGCTGATTGGCGTTTGGTGGTTATATACCGTGGTAAGCACTGCCCGCTTTGTACGCGCTACCTTAATGAACTGGAGACGCTGCAAGCTGAGTTTAAAAATATCGGTGTAGATGTGATTGCTGTTTCTGCCGATAGTAAAGAGCAACTGCAGCAACATATGGAAAAACTGCATGTCAGTTTCCCAATTGCTTATGGTCTGAACTTTGAACAGATGAAGTCGTTAGGGCTATATGTATCCAGCCCTCGCTCTGAGCAAGAAACCGATCATCTTTTTGCCGAACCGGGTTTATTTGTGGTGAATGAGCAAGGACAAGTGCAGATTGTGGATATTTCGAATGCTCCCTTTACTCGTCCAGATCTCAAGACTTTGTTGGCGGGTATTGAGTTTATTCGCAACCCGGCTAACAACTATCCGATTCGTGGCACTTACGAGAAATAATGTGTGAGCGGCTATGGTGGTTAGGCGATTTGGTTATTAATCTCGTTGGCTTGCTGTTCGAATATATGCCGAATCGCTTTTTTATTGCTTTTCGCCACCGAAACCCACTGTAACCCCGTTTCATCAATGTGCTGAAACTCCACTTGTAGCTCGTATTTCCTCAATGAGGCGAGCGCTGCAAGCATGCCTATTGATATCGCCAACGGACCGGTAAACATTCCAAACAAGTCTGGGCAAATCATCCACACCACACTCGAAACAATTAAGCCAATTGATGTCACGCGCAGGGCATGATCACGCAAGGTGTTGGTTTTGACTCTCGCTGCCTTAATCTTGCTTAGTGGATAGCTGTCTTTTTTGAAGTGAAGTTGCTTATCACAGACAGTGAAATCTTGATTGGTTATCACAAGTGACTCCATCATTGGTGGCTTATAAAGCGCTAAACAATGGAGGTCATGCTGCATATCAATGGGTTAGAGTGCAATGTCTCATCGATATTAGAGGGGTAAAATGCAATATAGATCGAGAAAACCCTCTCATGCAGAGCCTATACCAGATGTTAATGGTAGGGAGAGTACAAGTGGCAGATAAAAATAAAGCCCCAGAAGGAGCTTTACAGTTTGAATTACGCTTGTGCTTTAAGGTGTTTCTTGACCTTTTTCATCGCCATTTGACGCTTAAGCGGCGAGAGGTAATCAATAAACAGGTTACCTGACAGATGGTCGATTTCATGCTGCATCACAATCGCGAGAAACTCGTCGGTCTCGATGGTGATTGGGTTACCGTGACGGTCTTGAGCAGAGACGACGACAGATGTGTAGCGTTCAACATCAGCGTAGTATTCTGGTACTGAAAGACAGCCTTCTTGACCCATTGCCTTGTCACTGCCACTAACGACTTCTGGGTTAACCAGAATCAGCGGATCATTGCGCTCTTCTGATAGGTCAATGACCACAACCGCTTCTTTATGACCGACTTGAGTTGAAGCCAAGCCGATGCCGTTGTCGGTTGCGTAAAGTGTGTCGAGCATATCGTCGATAAAAGTTTGGATTGACGCAAAGTCTTCCACTTTTTCTGCATTTACTTTTAAGCGCGGATCAGGCGCGGTAAGAATTTCTAAAACTGCCATAGCTGGTGATGCCTCTTTACTTTGAGGCGACGGTGTATCACGGAGTTGTGGGTATGATCAAGAGTCTTGATCAAGCCGCGGAGATCACCACGCGCTCATTTTCTTGTACATCTGTGATATCGAGTATCGTGCCGTTAAATGTAGGGTCAGCGATGGTTTCGAGTAATTCTCTCAGTTGGTCGCCGTTTTCATCAAAGCGAGATAAGGCATTGCGTGGCAGTAATTTGACCAATGAGCGTGCTAGCGTTGCTGGCACAGAGATAGAGTCGACCAGTTCTCCAGAACGATAAGAGAACGTTTCAATTTTAATCGCGCGCATTCAAACCTCCCAATTGTCTGCTAAACGCCATGATGACGGAAAAGCAGATAATATTTTTCGAGTGATATCATCGATTTACAAAATTGCTTTCGTAGAGCTGGCAGATATAGATCAACGGTTTAGCGAATTTAGTTGTAGAAATAGACAAGGGTCACAGTAATGTGACCCTTGAGTGATTTCGAATTATTGCGCTTTGCGATCTTCGATACGAACTTCCGTTACTTTCGCCAGTGCATCTGGGCGAGCTAAGTAAGCTTTGAAGCCTAGAGAAAGAGGCTCGCCTGCACGCTCTTGGCGGTTCTTACCTTCAGTGAAGGCAGCAAAACCGTCACCACCGTCAGCGAGGAAGTTGTTGGTTACTACGCGGTAAACTTGCTCATCCACCATTGGCTTGCCGTTAAGCTTGAGTTCCAGTACGCGTTTGCCATCTGGGCGTGAAGAGTCGTAAGCCATGTAAACGCCGCTTGATACTTGCATAACGCCATTGCTTAGACCTGCTGCATGCTCCATCAGCGAACGGATTTGCTTACCGGTTAAGTCCATCACAACTGGGTAGTTAGGGAACGGCAGCGCATCGATTACGTCGCCGTAAGTAATGTCGCCCGCTTCGATGTCTGCGCGAATGCCGCCACTGTTAGTAAACGCCAGTTCACCATCAGGGAAGTTTGGTAGCATAGAGTCTGCCACTAGGTTACCAAGTGTTGATGATTCACCGTACGAGCGAGTTAGAGTGTTTTCGCTGTGAGTTAATTTCTCAGCAACGATGGTTTCAACCACGCCTTTCCATTTATCAATGCGCGCTTGAGTCTCTTTGTCTGCTTGCCATTCGTCAGCCCAAATGGTTTTTAGGTCGAACTCGTAATCTTTGATCTTACGTGCTTTTTCATCAAAATCGATGGTCAGTTTACCCACGTTGATGCCGTAAGCATCGGTTGAAACGATCAGTGTATCATTCACTTCAATGACTTCAGGTGTACCCACGTGCGCGTGACCAGTCACTAGAATGTCCAAACCTTTTACTTGTTTGGCAGTTTGAATGTCTTTATCTAAAGCACGACGAACATCGTTGTTACCTAGGCTTGATTGACGCGCAGGTGTACCTTGGTGAACCAGCAAAATGGTCACATCAACTTGTGGGCGAAGTTCATCAAGGTATTTTTGTAGGTATTCAATTTCATCACGCGCTTCAAGGTTTTGACGCATGTTGGCTGCTACGGTGTCGTAGAAAGCGAATTTGCCGTGTAGACCAATGATGCCTAGTTTTAGACCGTCGCGCTCAACGATGGTGTAAGGCTTATCCCAAAATGGTTTATCTGTTCCTTCGTAGAACACGTTGCCGAGTAGGATTTCAAAGTTTGCTTTGGCAAGTTGGACTAGTGTGTTATCCCAACCGTAGTCGAATTCGTGGTTACCGATAGAAGCCACGTCATAACCCATGGTGTTCATGATATCGATAATGGCTTCACCCTCAGTTAGGGTATCTACCGTTGAACCTGAGAAGTAATCGCCTGCATCTAGCACGATTGTGCTTTCTGGCTGTACTGCTTTTTCTTGTTTGATGTACGTTGCGAGGTTGGCAAAACCACCCACTGCGCGCTCTGCGTCAATGTAGCGCGCAATGTAAGGATCAACCTTAGCGTGAATATCATTGGTGTACAGAATGGTAAGGTCCTTCGCGCATAGCGGCGTTGCCGCTAAAGCGATCAAAGATGCAAGCAAACGTTTTTTCATGTTCTTCTCCTTTAGATAAACGGGCGGCAATATACGAAAACGTTTGGCTAGAAATTCAGAAGTGCATCACAATTTAATTTGGAAAAATCAATAGAATGGCGCGATTTTCATTTTTTGTTGCTAACTAAGTGCTTGATTTAAACGTTTGCAAAAGTCGTCATTGCAAAAATCTTGGTGTGGCGAATGCGCCTGAATACCAATATAACGTTCGTCCGCTCGGCTTTTTGTCGATGCGTTGTGATGCTTGCTCCGCGACTCCGCCAATGCTTGATAACCAAAGTTATCAGCTGATTTGGCAACATTGGCAGCAGCAGCTTGCCCTGGTTATGGGGAATTATTGCCCAGACTGTGGTTCACAGGCGGTTAAACGTTTCGGGCATAGCAGCAATGGTAAGGCGCGTTTTCGCTGTAAGACGTGCGGCAAAACGTATTCTGTGCGTAATTCGGTGATGAAAGGGCAGCAGCAGTTAGTTTCCCAGATTGATGAACAGCTGGATAAGCCGCTCGATAAGCCGATGGACAAACAGATCGCCAAGCCGATTGAGCTTTGCCGAAATCAGCAACAAGAAAGTGAGCTACGGGCAGATGAAGGACAAAATGGCGATTTGACTCAATTGGCTGCGCAATACGGCGTGCATTTCGACCGCGCTTGTGAGCAGCTAAAACGTCGCGCGTGGCAAACGTTATGGTCCCAACCAGCTGCGGATAATATGGCGAGTGTGGTGTTCACCTTGGGTTATAAAGGCAGAGATAATAATCTTTGGGGGATCCTCACCACCGATATGCAAAGTGGCAAGATCCTCCATTTAAGTACCACATTACTGCCGCTCGCGCTGCCGACATTAGGGCGCTATCAGTCCTGCATTGATGCGCCGCCGTTGGTGGTTGAATCAACGGACAGCGCTATCGACCTTGCCCACAAACAAGAGCAGCGTTTTCTCCATCGTCAGCAGTTTGACCGTTGCGATTTTGGGCAAGGCAAGCTGAGTAAATCATCCCAGTCTCATGCCTTGCCTGTGCTGACTGCGCATGCGCATTTTGCCTTACTTAAGGCATTGCATCATGGCGAGCAGGGAGGGGCGCATGTATTGGCTCATGAGGTGTTCTTACGGGGTGCCTGTATTACTCAATATGCGCAACAAGTGAAAAACCAACAAATGGCACTGGTCTACGTGGTGGGAGAAACAGCAGGTGAAACGCAAGCGAGCGTGCGTTTGCTTACCACACGTTTGCTTACCACTCGTTTGCTTACCACACGTAAGTTAGGCTGGTGGCAGAACATTTGGCAGGAATATGGGGATGAATCAGGCGCGACGAAAGCCTATTCAGTGCTGTGTGGTAAGACAGAGATGCGCGCTGATGAGATAAGTTTACTCAGCGCGACAAAAGCATTGCGATATATTGAGCAGCACAGTCAGCGGCTTAATTTAGACCAAATGACCGCCTCACGATTAGAGAGCTTGCTGCTGGCGCTTGCCGCCAATTATAACCAAGCTCTCTAGCTAGGATTGGTGTCACTAACGCCAGTTTAATACTTGCCAATTTGGTCGGTCAGCGAGTGCTTTAAGCTGCGGGCAAGGATTAACTAAGTGGACATGATCCGCGTATTCACACAGCGGTAAGTCGTTGATTGAGTCAGTATAAAAGTGCACCTCAGAGTAGTGTTGAGACTGCTCTGACAACCACTGTTCCAATCTGGCAACTTTGCCTTCTCGATAGCTTGGGATGCCATCGATTTTTGCGCTGTAGCAGCCGTTTTCGACCACCATATCAATCCCCAATGCAGCAGGGATACCAATACGACGACCCACGGCGGCGACTAAGAAACTGACGGTCGCGGAGATGATCACCATATCCGCATTTTGCTGATTGAGTTGTTCGATAAGCAGCTGTGAGCGTTCAAACTGCTTGGGCAGAATTCGCTGCTCAACGCACTCGAGTACCAGTTGGTCTACTTGTGCAATCGACATGTTGGCAAGTGGCGCCATGGAAAATTGCAGATAATCTTCCATATTCATTTTGCCTTGCGCGTAGAGCGCCATCAGACGCTTATCCTCGGCGAGGAAATTGTCTGCATTGGCAATGCCTTTTTCGACCAGAAACTCATTCCAAATCATGGCGCAGTCACCATTGATTAGAGTTTCATCCATATCAAATACATACAAGGGATTCGACATTTTAAGCACTCACTGGTTGAATTTCGTTGAGATTAAATAGTAGATCCAGTTGGCTACCATTTGCCAGTAGGCGCTCTGAAGAACGGTTCAATAAATCGACGGTGAGTTCACAATCTTGAACATCGACTTGGTAACGGATCACGTTGCCAAGTAGCTGGTGGTTTTTAATGATGCCAGTTTGGGGTGCTGAAATATGGCTACCGTAGTGGCGACCATGCTCCTTAACGTAGATAGATTCTGGGCGAATCGCGACCTTAGATTGACTCTCAATATTGAATAGCTTCTTGGCTTGATTGGCATCGACTAAGTTGTAGTGCCCCATAAATCCAGCCACGAATTCATTAGCTGGGTGGGTGTAGATCTCTTCCGGGCTGCCAGCTTGGACGATTTCGCCTTTGTTCATGAGGAAGATTCTATCTGACATGATCATCGCTTCTTCTTGATCGTGGGTAACAAAGACCGTGGTGAGGTTCATCTCTTTCTGAATATCACGGATCTGCTGGCGTAAATGCTTACGGATTTTGGCATCCAGCGCGGAGAGTGGTTCATCAAGCAGCAGAATGCGTGGTTTGACGACTAAAGCACGCGCGAGCGCCACGCGTTGTCGTTGACCGCCAGAGAGTTGATGCGGATACTGCTTTTCCTTACCTTTTAAATCGACCAATTCAATCACTTTCGCGACCGATTGCTGAATTTCGTCGGCTGAGAGCTTTTTCATTTTAAGTCCAAAGGCAATATTGCCTTCGACCGTCATATTGGGAAACAGCGCGTAAGACTGAAACACCATGCCGATGCCGCGTTCTTGTGGCACTTGATGGGTGATGTTGTGCTGATCAACCCAAATCTCCCCTTCATCAACCGGGTTTAAACCTGCGAGGCTGCGTAACAGTGTCGACTTACCACAACCACTTGGACCAAGTAGGGTGATGAATTCGCCTTGCTCTATGGTGAATTGAATCTGTTCAAATACCGTGTTGTCACCAAAACGTTTGGTTAGATTTTTTACAGTTACGTAGCTCATTGTTGTGCTCCTCGGCTAAAACGACTGGCTAGCCAAGTCAGTAAGAAAATAAATAGGAAATAAGTCATCACCAATGCTGAGGTGAAATGTCCGCTGGTTTGACGCATGTTGTAGAGATAAATCTGCAACGTCTCATAGCGAGTGCCGACCAAAATGTTGGCAAATACAAACTCACCCAAAAGGAATGAAAAGGAAAGAAACAGGGAGGCTAATAAGCCTTTCTTTAGGTTCGGTAAAATAATCAATAAGAACGCTTTGCTAGTGCTTGCGCCAAGCAGATACGCCGCATCCATTAAGTCATGCAGGTTGATGGCTTGAAAGCTATTGGCGATTGCGCGATACATAAAGGGCAGCGCAATGGTGAAGTAGGTGCCAATTAAAATCCAAGGCGTACCAATTAAGCTGATTTCACTGTCGGCATACAGCTGCAATAGACCGACAGATGAGACAACTGGCGGCACGGCAAACGGCAGCAAGATGAGAATATTCATCAGCTTATCGAGTTTAGGAAAGTAGTAAAACACGACAAAAATGGCGGGCAAAATCAGCACAACACTGAGTGCCAAGGCTGACAGACAGATAAACAGCGAACGTCCAAATGCTTGTAAAAAGCGCGGGTCTGTCAGCAGTTTGATGTACCAATCGAATGTAAAACCATCGGGCAGGATGGTTGCCCCCCAGCTTGATGACAGAGAATAGATAAAGGTCGCGATAATCGGCACTAACATGATGCCAACAATCGAATACACTACGGTCTTATGAAGGCGAGTATTTACGTTTTGCATCAGTTACTTCCTGCCTGCGTAGCTTTTAGAAATCAACCACTGGTTGATGACGGTAATGAATGCCAGTAATGCCATTAGGACGACAGAGATGGCTGCCGCTAGATTGGGCTCTAGGAACAGATCACCAGAGACGAGGCTCGCAATACGCACGGTAATGACGTTGTAGTTCCCAGCGGTTAACGCATAAACACTGGCATAAGCGCCAATTGCGTTGGCAATCAGAATAATAAAGGTGCCAAACAGCGCCGGAGAAAGCACCGGTAAGGCTATCTTGGTCCAATAGTGTGATGTTTTCGCGCCCAGTAACGCGGCTGCGGCTTGCCAATCATCGTTTAAGGCATCAAATGCCGGGTAGAGCAGTAATACCGCCAGTGGGATTTGGAAATAGATGTAGATGGCTAACAATCCCCATTTGCCATACAGATCAAAACTGCCCAGCAATCCATACTGTTTCAGGAGTAAAGTAATCGCGCCATTGGTACCAAGGATAATGATAAAAGCAAAGGCAAGGGGGACGCCCGAGAAGTTGCTGCTCATGTTAGTAAAGGCGATAACCCCATCACGTAGGCGACAATTCACGCGACGTAAAGAAGAAACCAGCAAGGTCGCAATGGCTAAGCCAAGTAAACTTGACCAAACCGCTAACCATAAACTGTTGCCAAACGCCTGCATCATAAAGGCGGAATCGAGCACCTCGTAATAGTTCGCTAGTGAGGCTTCCTCTTCATAAATAAAGCTGTTGAACAGTACCCACAACATTGGTGCAAGTTGGAATAGATAGAAAAACAGACCAAATGGAATTAACCATAACGCTGGCTTAAGGCGCGCCCACCATTGTTGTGGTCGTGCTTGGGTGTTTACCGTGGCACTGATAGTGCGATCGGTCGAGATAGCAGAACTGCTCATAGTGCTAACAATTCCTGAGGGTAGGGTTTGCTATGGTCAAGATTGAGTAACTGACAGACAGCGCCACAAATCTCGGTTTGTTTGATCGTGGTCTGTTCGACCTCAGCGAATTGGTGGCTAAAACGCTCGCCAATCACAAACAGCGGAACGTCACGCTCTGATGGTAAAATCCCGCCATGAGAGAAATCGTTATTCATACCATGGTCACTGGTGATGATGATTTGATAGCCATCAGCCATCCAAGCGTCGATATAGTTCGACAGAATGATGTCAGCTTGACGCGCACTATTACGGTATTGCACGGAGTCCAGACCGTGTTTGTGCCCCATATCATCGATGTTCATTGGATGGATGAGGAGAAAATCAGGCTGGTAGGTGCGGCGCAGGTATTCACCATCCAAAAATAACGCTTCGTCTGGGTAGTGATCCCAGAAATAAAAACAGCCATGTTGAATGTTTAGCTGTTTATCGTGGGTAAAGCGGTCGCGAACGGCATCAAAAGGGGCGCGATTATACAGTTCGCTTACCCAGTGGTAAGCCGCGGCAGCCGTCACTTTGCCTTGTGCGCGTGCGAGGCTAAAAATTGATTCATGGTGAGAGCGGCGCACCACATGGTTATGGACAATACCGCTGTCGACAGGACGTACTCCAGTCAGCAAGCACTCATAGAGAGGGCGTGAGAGTGAAGGTAGTTCACATTGTACTTTGTATAATGTGGCGCGCTGCTGTTCTATTAGACCGTTTAAGTAGCCCATACATTGTTGGGCTACTTGATAGTTCAGTCCATCTAAAACAACAAGAATGGTCTTATTGCTCATGGTTTATGACTTACTTGTTATGACTCAAAAGAGCGGGTTACTGTTGGTGAATCAAGACGCTTTCTTGCCACTGGCGTGGAAGTTTGCGCGCTGATTTTTCCCATGCAGTAAAGTCGGTTACTGGGTGCACGTTGCTGTATTGGTCGTTAGCGATCAGCTTATCTTGCACCGATTGAGGTAAGGTTACGCTGCTGCGAATTGGTCGCGCATAGCCTTCGGCAAGATTGATTTGTCCTTGGTCACTAAAGATATATTCACGCGCCAATTTGGCTGCGTTTGGGTTTTGCGCGTATTTGTTGATGATGGTGGTGTAACCTGAAATAACCGAACCATCTTGTGGAATGTTAACGCTAAAACGCTCGCGGTCGATTTTGTCGCGATAGTTTAGCGCGTTGAAATCCCACATGATTGCCACTTCAACTTCGCCTTTTTCAAGGTTGGCGATGCTTGGGTCGGTAAAAGATAAACGACCTTGTTTAGCCAGTTTGGCAAAGAACTGAATTGCTGGTTTCAGGTTAGATTCGTTACCCCCTTTGGCAAATGCTGCCGCAAGTACGGCGTTGTTTGCTTGAGCGGCAACGCCGACATCACCAACAGTGACTTTGTAGTCGCCTTTGAGTAAATCATCCCAACTGGTCGGCGCATTTTTTACTAGGTTGTTGTTCGAGATAAACGAGATGGTGCCGGTGTAGGCGAGCGCCCAGTGACCATCTTGATCTTTTGCCCAATCAGGGATGTCATTCCAAGTGGTCGGTTTGTATGGCTGAGTCACACCTTTTTTCACTGCAACGCGAGCGAAGGCAAAACCGACATCACCAATATCTGCGGTTGCATTTTTCTTTTCTGCAGCAAACTTTGCGATCTCTTGCGCTGAGCTCATGTCAGTATCTTGATGTTTTAAGCCGTAGTTTGATTTGAGATCTGCCCACGTGCCTTTCCAGTTCGCCCAGCTATCTGGCATGCCGACACTGTATACCGCGCCCTCTTTTTGCGCTGCGCTGATCAGAGTTTGTAAATCAGCGCTATTGGTTGCTGCTGAATTGATTTCTGATGAATGGCTTTCTGCTGAAATAACTGGCATCGAAAGTGTCGCTGCGATCAGAGTAGCTGATACGGCAGTGGTACGACTTAGCAATTTGTTCATTGTCTCTATCCTTCTGGACTAGGTCAGTAAGTTCGAGTTGTATGCTAGGGATGGAATGTGACGATTTAGCGCAATAAATCTGACAGTTTTTCGGCAATTGTGTGGCAGTTTTATTTCACTTTAACTGGCTGTTTAATTTCATATTTCCGTCATAAATGGTGATTAAGGTGCTGGGTTTTGTAAAATTTGAACCCGCCAATACAAGGATGAAACCGTTGAGTCGAGTGAATACCCAATTAGCCAGAATCAAAGCCGATATTCGCCAGCAGATTGCTGCAGGGGAGCTGCTGCAAGGGCAAAAACTACTGGGAGAAAGAGCACTTAGCGAGCAGTTTTCTACTACGCGTATCACCCTTAAAGACGCCTTGATTGCGCTGGAAACGGAAGGGCTGATTTATCGCGAAGAGCGACGGGGTTGGTATGTCTCGCCACCGAGAATCTGTTACAACCCTCTCTCACGTTATCACTTTCAGCAAATGATTCATGAACAGTCACGAATAGCAGATACTAAGCTGCTAAATGTCGTGAAAATGCCGGCATCTGGTGTTTATCAGGAGGTGCTTAGCGTGGAGCGAGGCTGCCCACTTTTGCTTATTCAACGCTTGCGCTATATCGATGGTCGAGCGGTCCTTTTTGTTGAAAATGTGCTGAAAGAGTACCTATTTGCTGGGATCTTGTGTTTTGACTTAACAGATTCGTTAACCGCTATTTACCGTAACGAGTATGGCTATCAAACCCAACGCTCTCGTTTTGAGGTGATCCCAACCTCCGCACCGAGTCATGTTGCTAAAGCACTCAACTTGGCAGAAGGTCAGCCAGTGCTAAAAATATGCCGCGTGAACTACAAACAAGATGGCGAGTTGATGGATTGTGAGTTTGAGTATTGGCGTCCGGATGCGGTGAAAATTCAGATTGATAGTGAACGACTATAGTCGACCTTGCTGATAGAGCCCTCAATCACTCAAGGGCTCTGATACGGTTAAAATGCATTTTGTTGGGCGAGATAGACCGACATTGCTTTGATTTCTTCATCGCTAAAGGGCTGCATCGCCACTTCCATCGGAACATAAAGCCCATTTTGACGACGCTTTTCTCGATAATCGATCATTTGGTTATAAAGGTAGAGTTCTGATTGCCCACCAATCTTTGGGTAGAGCGGCATGACAGGAAAGTTACCAGCTTTACCATGACACTGCGTGCATCCGCCTCTACCAGGATTGAGGTAGAGTTCTTCACCTAATGAATATTGGACCGACTGCGGTGAAGGGGCTGCAAATACACTAGTTGCACAGAGTAGCGTTATGGCAAAGCCTGTGATTGACCAAGTCGAGTTCATTGTTTGTGCTCCTTTAAACACTCAAGCCATGTTGAATACTCTTGCGCAGAACGCGCTAAGTAACCGGTCGCGATAAATTGCACTTTGCCATTTACAGCGACCACGGTAGCCGGCAAACCATGAATGCCGTGCTCAGTCAGTAGACTGAAATCCGCTAAGAAGCCTCGATTTAACGAGGTTGCATCAAGTTCCGTAAGTACTTGCTCGACTTGGGAGTTGAGCTTGCCAACATGCAGGGCAGAGACAGCCACTTCATCGGATACTTGCGCTGCGAGTTCAACCAGCATCGGCAGTTCTTTACGGCAAGGGGCACACCATATCGCCCATAAATTAAGCATGCTTACGGGCGCATGGCTTAAGTTGTTTTGCAGCTGGTAAGGCAAATTTGCAAGCTCGACCTGAGTGGACTCAAACGGTGGCGGAGCTGCACACTGGCGAGCTTGTGCGTATGCGGTGTTACTCTGCAATATGGCAGTAAGTAACGGAACGATGATCAAGGTAAGTTTGGTGACGATTTTGGTCATCACTCCTCCTTAGAGCCTAGTTCTGCCAACATCGATTGGCTGATCTTTTCTGCCCCGTCACCATAACCATAAACATCGACTAGTTCGCGTTGAGGGTTGTAAAGGTAAAGGTAGGTAGAATGAAAGACTTCATATAGCTGCGGTAACGGCGGGTAAACGGGTTTTCCATCGCGTGAATAGCCATATGTCGCGCGCAACGATTTAGCCATCGCTTTGGTTTGTTGCTCGCCGCCGACTAAGCCTTTCAGTTTTGGGTGAAAATACTGTACGTATTGAGCGATATTTTCCGCACTATCGCGATGAGGATCGATAGAGATAAATAACGGTGTGACTTTATCTGCAAATTTTCCGAGACGCGTCATGACTCCTGCCATATCCAAGGCTGTGGTAGGACATATCTCAGGACAGGAGGTGTAACCAATCGCGATAAAAAGATATTGATCCACCCAGTTTTTTTCAGTCACTTCACCCATTGTTGCTTCATTTAGCGTAAAACGAAGAGGGGCAGCTTGCGCGGCACTCATCAGTAAACAGCTTGATAGCAGCAGCGTGATGCTTAAGCGAATGGAATTAATAGTCATTCTAACCATGGTGATATCCCTAGTGACAAATGGTATTGGTCAAACCCATTGCAATCAGGTTGGGTTGTTGTAATCCGGTATTAACTTGCGGAAGTAATGTCTCTTTGCGTAGGTCGACCACAAGTAGTTGAGAATCATTGGCTTGGGTAGCAAACAATGTTTTTGAATCCGATACGACGACCACGTCACCGAGCGGTGACTTCAGTGGAAAATGTTTGGTCGGCTCGCTGTTGGTTAGGTTAAAAACGTTTAAGCCAGTTTGTGTGGCAACGACACCGATAGATTCAAGCCAGCCGGTACGTATTTCGGTTGTTTGGTCTTTGAAATCAACGCTTTTGACTGTTTGACCACTCCAGCTATTGACCACCAATCCTTGTCCATTCTCTGCGGCTAAGATCATGTGTTCACTGTCTGAGCTGACATAAGGTCGCCATGGTTTAGATTGTAAAGGAATCTGAGCAAACTCTTGGTTCATAAATAGGTCCCAAACGGTGACGCGATTTTTCTCTAAATCACCGACCATCACTAAGCGAGCATCGGGAGAGAGGGTGACTTCCGACACTTTGCCGCCACTGCCAAGCTGGATTTCCCGTGTCGCTTCGTCATGTACGCGCCAAACTAAGGTGCGACCGCTATTTTGTTCGGTGATATAGAGGTTATACCCCCCCGTGTCGAAGTTGACGCTGTATGGTTGAGCCAACTGGTTGATGGTTTCAAGGTAGCGACCAGTTAAAGGCTCCAGCATGACCAGCTTATTGGCTAATCCAACCGCGAGGCGAGCACCATCGGGGGCGACAGTGAGTGAAATCGGCACCGATTCAACGGCCATTTGCCAGTGTTTTTTCTCCACTAAGTCATAAACGTAAACAACCGGATTTTTTCCATCGATGTAGAGCAGCATATCTTGTACATCGGACACTTCCATTGCCGTTGGGATAGCTTGCATTTGCAGGGTGTCGACATGGCTATGTTTAAAGGTGTCGATCACTGCGATATTTTTACTGACTTCATCGGTAATGAATGCCCAGCGAGCACCATCATCGTAGCGACCCGGTTCATAAGCATGGCTCCAGCAACTCACTAGCAATAGTGATGCTAAGGTTATCTTTTTCAATAGCATAAAAACTCCAATGCCCCCATTAAGGGGGCATTTCTCTCAAACTTATGGATTGCGAATACAACGAGCGTAAAACTCAACGTCTTTGCTCATGCCTAAACCAGAGCCGATTTGGTAGCCTTGTGCCCAGCCTTTGTTGCCGGTGTCTTGGCGTAAATCGAGCATCTCAGGGCTTTGGTCTTTTTTGCGTGGTGGCAATGGTCGAACAAACAGCGTTGGTCCCGGTAAATCACTTGAGCTACTCCAGAAGAAGTATTTGATTGGTGTATTCGGGAAGAACTCTTCATCAATCGCAGGTGATGTTTTGTTGTAGTTAACAATCGACACCAATTCTTTGATGTTTGGTAGGCGCCAGTCCTGATAACCTGCGTAATCGAGGTTTTCACAGTACTCAATTGAATCAAGCCAGTTACGACGTTTGTAATCGATATTCTGTTGCCACATGCGGTCGGTGATTTTCTCTGTTACCGTGCCATTGCCATTATCAACGTAACTCATGTTGTGATAGGCAGCGCCGTTATCAGCGCGCACACAGCGTACCAATTTGGTGGATGCTGTGTGTTGACCCATAATGTGCCCTTCAGGGAAACCGATGTGCCAAGCGTGATCTGGATGGTCACTGACAGGGAATCCCCATACCCCCGAACTGAGTCGCGGCATGTTTAAGAACGCTTCGGTATTGATTGCTGGGCGGAATTCACCAAGGTCAGCGATACTTTGCAACTCTTTCATTAGTGGATAGCGCCAGTCATCGTAGCCATCTAACACTAGGTCGTCACAGTAAGCTTCACCTTCTTTCGCGGTCATCCACAAACGAGAAGAATCTCGCTCCCAGACGAGCTTAGTATTGTTGTCGATGACGGTTTTGCCCGACTTACTGATGGTGTAGCTCATAGGGTTTTGTGGATAGTCGCTATCTTCACCGTTCATGTCGATAAAGTTCTGAATTTGTCCGGTATCTGGTAGCTTAAATCCATCAACTGGAGGCATGCCTTCACCTGTGATGTACTCACGACGTTCGATTGGGGTGTAGAACATACCCGTAACATAGGCGACGATATCAGCATAGTCTTGTTCGCTGTGCATTTTGGCGAATGGCACCATGGTCGCAGCTTGACGGTTGGCACGCTTACCATCTCGATATGCAGTCATTTGTTCAAATACGTAAGCTGGCATTTGACCTTTTAATGGTGGGTAAGCTGGGTTGGTACTGGCGCCTTGCTCGCCATGGCACATCTT
This sequence comes from Vibrio ponticus, assembly GCF_009938225.1. Lineage (NCBI taxonomy): Bacteria > Pseudomonadati > Pseudomonadota > Gammaproteobacteria > Vibrionales > Vibrionaceae > Vibrio > Vibrio ponticus. Next base: position 1,285,886 of record NZ_AP019658.1, on the reverse strand, counting down.
ACAGCTGGCATCATATTTCTGTTTGCCACGTGCATACGCCTCACTAGCGACGACTTCTGGACGTGGATTCCATTTGGCTGTGCGTTCACTCAGCACAAGCGCAAGATCGGCAATCTCTTTTGGTGGAATCGTGTAAACGTATTCTTTCATTTGTGAAGAAACACCCGCCTGACGTTCCATATCCATATCAACAAATTGATTGTAGAAATATTGCGGATCAAAGCCTTCCAGTTTTGGACTGAGGGTTTCCGGAACTTCTTCTACTGCCGGGCGATGGCAGCCAAGATAGCAAGCGTAGATATTGCGATTGGCAATTTGGCGTTCCATTGCCGTTAAATCACTTGGCGAACGGCGAATGGTGTAATCCTCATAGCCGTTATCAATATCTGTCACTACGTCAGTTTGCTCGGCAAGCACGCTTAATGGGCTCAAGCTAAGGGCGATCGCTAGCGCGACTAAAGTACGATGTTTGAGACGATTATCCATTGTTTTCAACTCCAAGTAGGGTCGCCATTTCACGCATGCGTTCTTCGTCACGTAGGCGCATTGAGCGTTTGAGATCTGGGTGCGCGATATCGTAGTGGCAGCTTGAGCACTGCCAATTGCTGTCACTGTCTTTACGAGCGAAAGCGATTTGGTGGGTTTGATCGGCAATTGGGGATTCAGTGGTCGCAACTTTCGCGCGCTCTTCTAATTTACGGTGGCAATTGATACATCCTGAATCAAACACATATTCGGTTCGTTTAGGATGAAGCTCCTCGTAGTCCAAAGATTCCATTTGCAATACGTATTCACCAAATAAGTGGCGCATACCGGAAGTTCCTTTGACCCACAGTTCATCAACCACGTTAGAGTTTGGTAGATGGCAGGAGACACACTCAGCCACAAAGCCTTGCGAGTTGTTACCACCGTGCACACTCTTGGCAAAAGTTTCCGCAGCAGGCTCCATCGTGTGGCAGGTGCCACAGTACTCGTTGGTGCTAAATGCGTGGAGAACTTCTGTTGCAGGGAGTGCGGTAAGTAAACCAATACCCGCACCTATTGTAAGTATTGCGGCGAGTACAGCGCCTTTTACCGAGCGAATTTGTTTAAATAGAGATCGCATTAGTGAGTTCCTTTGGCCAGTTCAGCAGAGGTTTTTACAACAGCTTGGCAAGTGACTTCTGGAGCAAAGGCGAGCCAAAGCTCAACGTCGTAGACTTCACCAGCTTTAGGACGTTGTTTTAAGTCAAATAGCATTACATGCTGACCACCTGGCTTAAGGTTTAGGGTGCTGCCCGGTTTTAGTTGCAATTGAGGAATGCGTTGCATTGTCATCATGCCGTCAGCATGTTTCATGTCATGCAGCTCGGTATAACTAGTCAGCGCTGGAACCGCCGCGCCATATAGCGCTTCTGGTGCTGGTAGACGCAAAGATTTTGTTTCTGCATCAGGTTGGTAGTTAATTGTAAAGTAGAGCCCAGTTTTGTCTGTGCCCGGTGCTGGTTCGCGAATAACACAGTTATCCACGTTGATCGAAGCAAACGTGGAAAAGCTCATTATCGCGAGCGAAACAGAGAGTAGGGTACGTTTCATTGGTTGAGTCCTAACGTGATGGGTTAGAAAGAAACAATCAAACCTAGGTTGATATTGTCACCTTTGGTTTTTGCCACTGATTTCGGATTATTAGCTTGGTATTTTTCTTCAAATAGTGCGCCTTCAATGAACATCGCGACGTTTGAATTAAAGTCGTGACGTACATTGGCCAAAATCAGTGACTCATTGCTGCGGTTGTCCAGCCAATCGGCGAACTGATAACCTAGGCTGAACGCGGTATCATTGAGCTGATATTTGCTCGATAGTGCATAGACATTGCGCTCACCAAATGGAGCGTCGTAGTCAAACTCTGCAACCGCGCCAAGGTAGAGGTTGTCCCACTCATAGCTCGTGGCAACGATTGTGCGCTGGCTGTCTTCCGTCGCACCGTTCATCATCTCTTCTGACGTGAGCGACTGGTTAACAACCAATTGGAAGTTACCTTGGGTATAGAGTGCACGTAGACCTACGATGTCAGCATCTTTGTCGTTATTTTCATCGGGTGAAACAATCGCAGCTTTAAAATGGAATGGTCCAAAATGAGGGGTAATGTAAGCCAGCTGATTGGTTGCATAGCGTTTACCACCCAGTAAAAGGTTGTCGCTATGACGCTCCATGTTGTTGCTTTCGAAGATATCCACTTTTGCGTAGAGATCAGCCCAAGTACCAGTGGTACCTGAGCCAATAAAAGCACCACCGAAAGTTGGATTCATCAGAATGATATTGGCTTCACGAACTATCAGATCGTTATCGTCGGCTGCGTGACTGATTGATTCTGAGTATTCAGCTTCTAATTGATAACGAGCCTTGAAAAAATCGGTATCAAGCATGCCGATAACACCTGCTTCTGCTTGGTATATGTCGGTGGTGTAGTCAACATTTTCATGCCAAGCGGCTTGAGCGCGAATTGAGCCATAAAAATCAGGTTTACCAAGTTCAACGTTTTGGGCTGTTGCACCGGCAGAAAAAAGGCTAAAGAGGATTAACGAACATTGATTTATTTTCATAATAGGTGTCATAAATTGAAATAATTCTTCACGGCGAGTATATGAATGATGGCTTTGAAGAAAATGACGCAATCAGAATTGCTGTTATGCAGAAAATAAATAAGGTGATCGAGGTATCATTTAAAGCGAATCTGAATAATGGCGCTCTAGTATAACTTGTTGAATTATATTTATTTTATGGTCTGTTGTTGAGTTGTGTGGATGATGTTGCACAACTGTGGGACTAGTGTCGAACTCATTCTTTGCTAAACTGGCGCGACCTTTACTAGCCAGATCGACCATGTCTTTTCAAATCGATACCCTTCGCATGTTTTGCCTACTCGCGGAGAAACTCAGCTTTACTGAAGCCGCTGATGAACTAGAAATCAGCCAACCGACGTTGAGTCGAAAAATCAGTCAACTTGAACAGGCGGTAAAGCTCCGTCTATTTCATCGTGGGGGAAATCAAATTCATCTCACGCCGCAAGGGCTGGTTTTCCTTGAATCTTGTCAGCGTATATTGCAAGACCTCGATAACACTGTAGATGGTTTGCACGACACCTCAGAAAGCATTCGTGGCGAGATCAGTGTCGGTTTGTTGCACCCAATGGGGCGTTGGTTAAGTCAGTATTTCTTTAGACAATTTAAACAGCTTCATCCTAATATTCGTCTCAATCTCGTGACCTTGCATCCGACTCTGTTACGCGAGATGGCCAGTTGCGATATTATGATTTCCCCGCTGTTGCCAACCGATCTGTCACTGGTCGCAAGACCGATATTGAAATACCGTCGTATTTTTTGTGCCTCACCGGAATATTTGGCTCGAGTCGGTGTACCTAATCACCCAAGTGAACTCGCGCAGCATCAGTGCATCACCAATACCAACTCACTCAAGCGTGAGACAGAGTGGTTTTACGAAAGCGTGACCGGTGAAACAGGCACAGTAGGCATTGAGGGAATTATCACAACTGATTCTGTGGATATTGCGACCAATTTGTCGTTGTCTGGTATGGGAGTCGCACTGGTACCTGAAGATCAAGTTCGCCCTAAGCTAGATAGTGGCGAGCTGAAAATGTTGTTTGATGGCAATTTTGGTCAACATGGACAAATCTATGCAGTGTATCGTTCTAGGCAGTATTTACCGACTCGTTTTCGCGTCTTTATTGAAGAGTTACGCCAGTTCCTGAATCGAAAAGATGCCAGCGATTTATATCGTTGGCGAGGTGAGTAGCCATAGCTCAGTGCTAAACGCTTATATTCGAGGTTAACAATGATTTGTAACATCTTTCTTTTGCTGCGTATTTATTGTTAACCTGCTGATTCTATAGCGTTAGCCTGACTCATTTTATGCTTTTTCCCTTTTGCTATTATATCTTCTACCCCTGCTCCAACCACTTATCTAGCCAACTTAGTTAGAATTGCCCACTCACTGGCGTTTTGACGCTGCATAAATATAGCCACCGATGAGTGGTTAACGAATGACTAGGTTAGGTATTGCTGATATCGAACCTTCAAAGAATCTGTTGTATGCCTAAATTGAATCTAAACCTGAATCATGCCAAGAGCGGCAGTGTATTTTCTGATACACAAATGACGGACAAACTCGAATCCGCTCTAACCCCTAAGTATCAACGCTCGAGTAAAAATATCGGGTTGAGTGCTGGAATTACGGATAAGCATCTTGAGCGGCGTTGGAAAGTGTTAGATTCGATGACGGACAAACAAGTACTGTTTGACGCTTTTACCGAGCAGCATTACCAAGAGTATGCCAATAACATTGAACACTTCGTCGGTACGGTAAACGTTCCGGTGGGTATTGCTGGACCGCTGCGTATTAATGGCTTGTTTGCTAACGACGACTATCTGGTTCCTTTGGCAACGACCGAGGCGGCTTTAGTCGCCTCTTACAATCGTGGCTCGAAGCTTATCACGGCGGCTGGTGGCGTGAGTGCGATTTTGCTTAACGAAGGGGTAAGCCGCACTCCGGTATTTGCTTTCCAATCTCTGGCTGAGTCGGCGCAGTTTGTTAGCTGGGTGGTGACGCAATATGATCTGTTTCGTGAAATTGCTCAGTCCACCACATCACACGGTAAGTTAAAGGACATTAACGTTAATATCGAAGGTAACCATGTCTATCTAGTGTTCGAGTTTGTGACTGGCGATGCATCTGGTCAGAATATGGTGACCATCGCGACTCAGCAGGTGTTTAGCTATATTTTGCAAGCGAGTCCAATTCAGCCTGTCGAAGCGTTCTTAGATGGCAATCTATCGGGTGATAAGAAAGCCAGTGGTTATGTGCTGCGCTCAGTGCGAGGTAAGAAGGTTTCTGCGGATGTTACGATTTCCAAACAGCTCGTCCATAAACATCTGCATACCACGCCTGAGGCTATGGCAAGTTTCACCCAGATGAATACTATCGGTGGACTGCTCAGTGGTTCGATTGGCGTTAATGCGCATTACGCGAATGCGTTAACCGCGCTATATATTGCGTGTGGGCAAGATGCGGCGTGTGTTGCCGAGTCGGCTGTTGGTATTACCCGCATGGAAGTTACTACGCAAGGTGATTTGTACGCATCGGTGACGTTACCCAACATCATGGTGGGCACCGTTGGTGGCGGGACAGGGCTGCCAACCCAAAAAGCATGTTTAGATATCCTTGGTTTACATGGTAACGGCAAGGCCAAAGCACTCGCGGAAGTTGCCGCAGGGCTATGTTTAGCAGGCGAGTTGTCGATTATCGGTGCATTTTGCGCAGGGCACTTTTCCCGTGCCCATCAAAAATTGGCACGTAAAAAGGTGAGCCCATCGTCAACCAATTAAGAGGGATTTAGGTTAGTATTTTCCTTAGATGGATTTTCCTGACATGGACGTGAAATGATGCTGTGGATTATTACCAAATACGCACTGACGGCTGGAATTGTGGTATTAATTTCCGAAATTGCCAAAAGAAGTGATAAAGCAGGCGCTCTAATTGCTGCTTTGCCGACGGTCACCATATTGGCTTTGATTTGGATGTATATTGAAGGGCAGGGACAAGCGAAACTCGCTAATCATGCTTATTATACGTTTTGGTATGTGCTGCCTACTTTGCCAATGTTTCTCGCCTTTCCGTTTTTGCTCAGTAAGTTTTCTTTCTGGCCAGCATTGGGTATTTGCGCGCTTATTTCAATAGTGTGCTTTTTTACTGTGGCTGTTATCGTGAAGCAGTTTGGGATTGAGCTAACCTAGATACGCTACTCTCGATGCGCGATCAAAAATGGCGGAGCGATTCCGCCATTAGTCTATTTGTTATCAAGCGATTTGTTCGCCAGATTAGTACTTTTTCTCAAAGCACATCGTCAGTTCTGTGGTTGATTTATTATCAGTGGTGTACTCTGATGCGTAAACCAGGCTCCAACCATCGTAAGCTGCTAGGCTTAGAAGTAATAGGTTGAACCAAGGTTGAACGACGCGGTATTGGCAAAGCTATCGAATTGGTATTTAACATTAGCGCCAACAGTTAATTGAGGTAGTACACGGTACTCAGTACCCAGCGACACTAATCCACCAATTTCATTTGATGAGCTCGAGTAACCGTCTTCATGCTTGCTGGTTTCTACATCAGTGACGTGAAATTCCTTTTCTAGTGTTTGCGAGCCACTTACATCGTATTGAGTATAGGTGAAACCAGCCTTAATTTTCGCCGACCAGCGATCGTTCATTGCATAAGTATATACAGGCGCGAGCGAAAATTGTGTTGCTTTCACTTTGGCATCCCACTCTCGCTCTTCTTCGTAGTCAGCTGTCATGCTAACTTGCTGTGAGCGACCATCGCTAAGTTCAAAATGGTTGTAACCCAATTCAACAGCCCAAGAAGGGGTGAGAGAGTAACCCACGAAGCCGCCAAAGATGCCATCTTCTAATGATGGATCAAGTTTGATTGATGGATCTTTAAAATCACTCTGTGCATCATGACTGGTTGAGCCAAAGCCGTATTCAAGACCAATGTATGGTGCCGAAATCGCGGCAAAAGATGTGCTCAAGAGTACCGCTGCAAGTATTGTTTTTTTCATTGTTTGTTGTCCTTTAAATTCTCCGCAGCATTATCAAACGCTCAACGTGAAGTGTTCGTGAAGAATAAAGAGAATTAGAAGGTTTCGATCGCACTAACTTTCGAGTGGGTATTTTGCTGTGCTAATTCACAGTTTCAGAATGATATGCTGAAAGCATGTGAGTTTTCTCGCAGACAGAACCATTATTTCGCTTATAAACTTATTTTTATCCGTGAAATAAAAGTGATCAAATAATGAAAAAAACCTTACTTGCTGTTCTAGTCTCTAGTATTGCATTTGGCTCTTATGCTGCGCAGTGGAACGTACCAGATTTAGCAATTGGCGGCGCTGAATTACCTCAGTCAGTTGAGCATCAATCGTTAGTCGATGGCGTCGACTACTATCAAATCCAAAGAGGAACCTCCCAAGGGGAGGAGTACCTGCTATCGAGTGGTATTGTTAATGACGCTACCATCAAGGATTACTCAGCGAAACTCAATGAACTTCAGGTTGAGTATCATATTGAATCTGCGCCAGAAACCGCCCCAAACGGCGAAAAAATGGATAAAATTATTCGTCTGCGAGGCTTTGAATCTGCTGAGCAAGCAGCAGAGCAGGCGAAAGTGTTCAAACAACATGGTCTCAACTTCTCTCTGAGATTTTCTGCGCAAGACGGTTATAAAACCCATGGACCATTTGAGATTAGCTTGCTACGGGTTGATTTGAACCAATATCAAGGCAAAGTCGCGAGCATACTGGCTAACGATAAGGTCACGACAGCTGAAACTGTATCAAGTATGGCAAAGCGAAATGAAGCATTGGCGGCTATTAACGGTGGTTTTTTTGCCTTTAATGATCAAGTCGGTGATCTAGGTGCTCCTGCAGGTCTGTATGTAAAAAATGGTCAGCTATTACGAGAAGCGGCAAATCAGCGTCCGGTGTTGATTATTGATAACTCCGGAAAACACTCAAAAGTATCGATTGGTAACTCAGTAACAACGGAAGTGTTGCTTGATATCAACGGTAAGACAGTACGTATTGATGGTATTAACCGTAAACCTGGCGTCATTCTTAACTGTGGCGGCTACGACGATACGCCATCTATCGAGGCGATACATGATTTTGTTTGTACCGATGTAAGTGAAGTTATTGTTTACAACGCTGCCTATGATGACCAAACGCCACAAGGTGCAGGTCAAGAGGTCGTGATTGATTCTACTGGTAAGGTTACGGAGATCTTCACTCAGCGTGGACGCGTGATTGAGCCGAACTATCTCTATGTGCAACTAACCGGTGATTCTCAATTAAATGTCGAAGTTGGCGATAGCATTGAATTAAACAGTAAAGTTATGGTCGATGGTCAAGAGTATAAGCTTAGTGAAGGCGTTTCGATGTTAAATGCTGGACCAACTCTTGTCACCAATTCAGCTATTGATATTACCTCGCGCAATACGCAAGGTTTCAATCCTTATCCTTCCACTGGCGATCACGCCGGTTCTCAAGATGATGATGGTTTGGGTGTAAGTGGGGCGATGGAAAATAGAGAAGGTTTTTACAACGGTTGGGTGCTGCGTCGTCATCCTCGTACCGCGCTAGGTATTACAGATAACAATGTATTGTACGCCGCGGTTGTTTATGGGCGCGCACCAACTGTAACCGAGGGAGCCAGCATTACCGATATGGCTGCGCTCATGGAAGCTCTTGATACTGAGAGCGCGATTAACCTTGATGGTGGCGGCTCATCAATGATGGTGCTTGAAGGCAAGCGCACAGGTTCTTCTTCTGACGCAAGTGAAAGGGAAGTCTCAGACGCGATTATCTTTACTCGATAATACTTTTAAGTCGTTACTGCTAGGTAAATAGACACAGAACAAGCTCCTTCGGGAGCTTTTTTTGTGTTTGTCGTTGTTAATCCGTTGGTATTGATAACCAACAGATAGAAACATCAGACCTTAATTAGTTCTGGTAGTTTAAATATTGAATACACAATTGATGAAAAGCTTTGGCTTGAGGTGAGATAGTTCGGTCCGTTAAGGTAAAGATTCCCACTTGTCTTTTTAAAGGAGGATCAATTAGCGGAATCCAAACTAATCGAGTTTCATTGGTCGGGAACGCCAACTTTGGCAAGGTGGTAACACCAATACCGAGCTCAAGAACTGAGAATAAAGAGGTGATATTTTCAACCGAATACAAAGCTTGTTCACTCAACGCGCGCGCAGGAGTGGGATCGAGTAGAGTGCAAGTCCCGTTGCGAATAAAAGGTTGTTCTAACAGAGTTTGCCACTCAATACCTTCTGGATGCTGAGCGATAGGGTTGTCCTTCAAACACACCACGCCAATGGGATCAGAGATTAATGGGGTAAACTCAATGCCACCTTCATCTAAATGTGATGGATTACCTAATGCTAAATCCACTTCTCCTGATAATAAACGGGCTTCGACACCAGCGGCGTTATCATCAATCAAGCTGACTTCTACATTCGGGTATCGTTCACAGAATGCGCCAAGCACACTAGGAATCAGCTTGGCTGCAACAGAAGGAACGCTGGCGATGCGTACTCGACCTTGTTGCCCTGCGGCGGCGGCTTTAAGGTCGTTATCCAGTGCGTTATAGATGTTGAGAAATTGAATGATCTTAGGCAGGCAGATCTCGCCGAAAGGAGTGAGTTTGGATTTGTTTCCAGGCTCAAATAGGCTCTGCCCCAGTATCTTTTCGAGCTCTTTTATGGATGTCGACAGTGCTGCTTGAGAACGATTTGCTCGATGTGAAGCGGCACGAAAACCACCTTCCTCGACCACCATCACAAAATGCTTTAATTGTTGAAGCTTGATACTCACGGCGAAACCTCTGCAATCCCTTTATTTACCTTAGTTTTTATAAGGTGATAGATTTTTCTTATCAAATGTAAAAAATTTACCGTTAGATTTATCGCCTGTCAATGTGCAGTATTTAACTATCTCGAAACAAGGTTGTTACAAAGGTTGAAAAGCACGTGAATACTTCTACGAAAAAATACCCAGTCAAAACCGCATTGTTTGCGTCTAAAGCACCGCTGGAATGGGCAATCGTCAACAATGGCACTTTATACACGGCGCAAATCCCAATTGATGATACAGGTGCTGTCGTGGAAGGCGGTATCGAAGCGCAAACTCGTCAAACCTTCAATAATCTCATTCACACACTGGAGTGTGCAGGGGAGTCCTTAGACTCTGTTCTGCAAGTGCTGATTTATGTGACGGATCGTGAGTACTTAAAAACGGTTAACCAAGTCTACGCGGAGTATTTTGACGCGCCTTACCCTAATCGTGCCGCTATGGTTGTCGCAGGACTAGCACGTGAAGAGATGTTAGTGGAGTTTGTGGTGTACGCATCTGCGAGTCAGCCAGAGTAAAGAATAACAACCAGAGCCTCACCATAGGGCTTTTGTCAGTGAGATTAGTGAGCTGGTGACGACCACCAGTCGTCAGGAAGAATAAGGACAGAGCAATGACTTTTATCAATAGTGTTCAAGCAGAGAAATCTCTCTATATTGCAGGCGAATGGCAATCAGGTATTAATACGGTTGCGAACATTAACCCTTCAGACATCAGTGAGAACTTAGGTGATTTTGCTCAGGCGAGCGAAGGTCAAGTAGAGCAAGCCATTCAAGCTGCCAAAGTCGCGCAGCCAGAGTGGGAAAAAACACCGATTGAGCGCAAACAAGCGGTTTTGCAGGCGATTGGTGATGAGTTGATTGCTCGTTGTGATGAGCTTGGCACACTGCTTTCACGTGAAGAAGGTAAACCTTTTGCTGAAGGTCGTGGTGAGATCTACCGTGCAGGTCAATTCTTCCAATATTTCGCGGCGGAAGTGCTGCGTCAAATTGGCGATAACGCAGCTTCTGTCCGTCCAGGCGTTTCCGTTGAGGTAACTCGTGAAGCCGTCGGCGTTATCGCCATTATCTCTCCTTGGAATTTCCCAACTGCTACGGCGGCATGGAAAATCGCACCAGCGCTTGCGTTCGGTAACAGCGTAGTATGGAAGCCCGCTAACCTAACGCCCGCTAGTGCGGTTGCACTGACGGAGATTATCCATCGTCAAGGCTTACCAGCAGGCACGTTCAACCTTGTGTTAGGCAGCGGCTCGCAAGTGGGTAACACGCTCATCAACTCGAAAGACGTAAATGGTGTGAGCTTTACTGGCTCGGTTGATACCGGACGCAAAGTAGCCGCAGCGACGGCACCAAATTTTGTTCGCTGCCAGCTAGAAATGGGTAGTAAGAACGCACTGGTGGTTGCCGATGATGCTGACATTCAAATCGCCGTTGAAGCAACTATTGCAGGTTCTTTCTCTGGCGCAGGTCAGAAGTGTACCGCGTCATCTCGTCTGGTCGTTATGGATGGCATTCACGATGCCTACGTGGAAGCACTGATTAAACGTATGAGTGAACTTAAAGTCGGTCACGCTTTAGAAGACGGCGTTTTCATGGGACCGGTTGTTGATGGAAACCAGTTGAATGCCAACTTTGAATGGATTGAGAAAGCACGTCAAAGTGGTGCGGAGTTAGCATTTGGTGGCGAGCGTTTGAACTTAGAACATGACGGTTTCTACATGTCGCCGACCCTTTTCCTCAATACGCAAAACAGTTGGGAAGTGAATCAAGAAGAAGTGTTTGCGCCGATGGCGAGCGTGATTCGAGTTTCTGACTTGGATGAAGCGATTGCTGTCGCGAACGATACTCGCTTTGGTTTGACGGGTGGCATTATCACACAAAGTCTTCGTAATAGCGCCATCTTCAAACAGCAGGTTCAAACGGGTTGTGTGATGGTCAACCTACCAACTGCAGGGACGGATTATCACGTGCCGTTTGGTGGTCGTAAAGAGTCAAGCTTTGGTCCACGTGAGCAAGGTCAGTATGCGAAAGAATTCTACACCGTGGTGAAAACCGCTTATCAACGTCCTTACTAAGTGAAATAGGGCAGCCGAGGATTCTGCTGCCCCACTTTAAAGGATCATTAACGTTTAAGGAGTGGTTATGTACCAACAACGGATTGTGATTGATGGATTGCAGTACTGCAATTGGGATCGAGAATACTTCCAAACGCTGAAGGCGAGTGGTATTACGGCTGTGCATGCGACGATTGTTTATCATGAAAATGCACGCGAGACCTTAACTCGCTTTGCCGAGTGGAATCTGCGATTTGAACAAAATGCAGATCTGATTATGCCTATTTACTCGATGGCTGACGTCGAGAAAGCAAAAGCAGAGGGTAAGGTCGGTGTCTTTTTTGGCGCACAGAATTGCTCCCCAATTGACGATGAAATTGGCTTAATAGAAGTTATGCGTCGCCAAGGTTTGCTGATTATGCAACTGACGTACAACAACCAAAGCTTGCTGGCGACAGGGTGTTATGAACAGAACGACTCTGGTGTCACACGCTTTGGTAAACAAGCCATCGAAGAGATGAACCGTGTCGGGATGATCATCGATATGTCCCACAGCGCAGAGCGCTCAACGTTGGAAGCGATTGACCTTTCTTCACGTCCCATTTGTATTAGTCACGCTAACCCAACCTTTGCTCATGATGCTCTGCGCAACAAATCGAACAACGTCATTAAAGCGCTCACCGAACGTGGCGGTTTGATTGGCTTTAGTCTTTACCCATTCCATCTTCCAAACGGCAGCCAATGCACGCTAGAAGATTTCTGCCAAATGGTCGCGAAAACTGCCGACCAGTTTGGTGTGGATCATTTAGGCATCGGCAGTGATCTTTGTTTAAATCAGCCACAGCAAGTGCTTGAGTGGATGCGTAACGGGCGTTGGTCGAAAGCAATGGACTATGGAGAAGGATCCGCCAGCAACGCAGGGTGGCCAGACGCGCTACCTTGGTTTAGTGGCAGCAAAGGGATGGAGAACATTTACGACGGCTTAATGCGTCATGGATTCAGTGAATCTGAGGCAGGAAAAATCCTGGGTGAGAACTGGTTTAACTTCTTGAAAGAAGGATTGGGGGCTAACTAAGTCATAACCCAACTGAACATGGAATAGCCTGCTCAAAAAATAATAATAAGGCGGGTGTTAAAGTCACTTTTTGTAGCCGTTAAGGCAGCTGCAAACAACCTCTGGAGTCAGAGTATGTCTGATCTAAGCAATAGCATGAAAGCTTCAACGATGAGCGTGTCATCAAAGAAGCACCAAGCAAAACACAGCGACACATCAGCAATAGAAAACTCACCGGACAAGTTAGGACTGGGTAACCCTGCGCTTTGGTATAGCGGTGGATTTATTGCCTTGTTCGTAGCGATCGCGCTTTACGACGGAGAGCTGCTATCAACGTTAGTCAATACTGGTTTTGCGTGGTCAGTAAAAGTCTTTGGTCCGTATTGGCAGATACTGCTTCTTCTCACTTTTCTTATTGGTCTTGGCTTGGCGGCAGGGCGAACAGGTAAGGTGATTTTAGGCGGAACAACAAAACCGGAGATGGATGGTTTTCGTTGGATGGCAATCATCTTTTGTACGCTTTTAGCTGGCGGCGGTGTATTTTGGGCGGCGGCAGAGCCTATCGCGCATTACGTGAGTCCTCCACCTTTGTATGGTCCGCAAGATAACCCGCAGCAAGGTGCCGTAAACGCGCTATCGCAATCTTTTATGCATTGGGGATTTCTCGCGTGGGCTATCGTTGGCAGTTTAACGTCTATCGTGGTGATGCATTTACATTATGATAAAGGCTTACCGTTAAAACCTCGTATTCTGCTTTATCCAGTATTGGGGGAGCGAGCGTTAAAAGGTCAAACAGGTGCGTTGATTGACGCATGCTGCATCATCGCCGTAGCGGCAGGAACCATTGGTCCGATTGGATTCTTAGGTTTACAGGTTAGCTATGCGTTAAATGCGCTGTTTGATATCCCAGATGGCTTTACTACGCAGTTGATCATTATTTTGTTCGCGATTGTGTTGTACACCGTATCTGCGTTAAGTGGCTTGAACCGTGGGATGCAAATGCTGAGTCGCTACAACGTCATTCTCGCGCTGGCGTTGATGGTTTATATCCTGCTATTTGGTCCAACAGATTTCATCTTCAATGGTTACATTCAAGGTGTGGGTAGCATGCTAGATAATTTCATCCCAATGGCAACTTACCGTGGCGATGAAGGTTGGTTGAGCTGGTGGACAGTGTTCTTCTGGGGCTGGTTCTTAGGCTATGGACCGATGATGGCAATCTTTATTGCCCGCATTTCTCGTGGTCGCAGCATTCGCCAAATTATCACGACTATCAGCATTGTTGCTCCGCTTACCACCTGTTTTTGGTTCACCATCGTTGGTGGCTCTGGCTTAGCATTTGAAATTGCCAATCCAGGCAGTGTAAGTGCGGCATTTGAAGGTTTCAACTTACCCGGCGCGTTACTCGCAGTGACTCAACAACTGCCGATGCCAATGTTGGTTTCAATCTTGTTCTTGATTTTGACGACTATCTTCATCGTTACTACCGGTGACTCAATGACGTACACCATCAGTGTGGTGATCAGTGGTGAGACAGAACCCAATGCGATTATTCGTACCTTCTGGGGCGTGGCTATGGGGATCACGGCATTGATTCTCATCTCACTTGGCTCTGGTGGTATTTCAGCATTGCAATCGTTCATCGTGATTACGGCCGTTCCAGTGTCATTAATATTGTTGCCGTCACTTTGGAATGCTCCGCAGATCGCCATCAAGATGGCAAAAGAGCAAGGGTTATAGCAACGGCAATAACAACACGAGCAAATTCAATAACGTGGAGCTTGTGCGGGTGAATCCTCCTGCACCTAAACAAGCCCTTATTCTTACAATAAAAATAGGTGGTGAGCAAAATGGATGCACATCGTTCTACTTATACTGAAACAACACTTCGCAACGCTGCTATTGTGATGGCACCAGACAGGCTAGGGGCTATGCACCAAAATCGAATCAGCTTTGTGCGAAGCTTGATTCGAAAAATGGCAAGTCAGGAATGGCAAGTGAGTAAACATGAGTGGCAATTGTGTCCACGTGGTTTTGGTCATGTGATTTACAAATTAGCGACACCGGAACATGTGTATCACTTGGTTGTGTTCTGTGATGAAATTGCTGATGAAGAGCGTAACGACCGAGTCATTGCCGAAAAATGGGACGTGACTTTTGCGCTGGTTAAAGGTGAAGTCAATGTTGAACTGATAGAACGACTTCGTGCTAATGTGCCTCTCCAAGAAGCGGGACGTAATCCAAACAACGTGCTTGTGCTTGCTCGTGCAAATAAGAGTGTTCGTGTGTTTGAACACATCGTGAGTGCACTTGCTAAAGGTGGGCAGCCAGAGCCCGCTGAGCTTGCGGAAGTTGGCTATATTCTAAGAACCACCGCCGTTTATGGTAACGGTAAATTTGGCATTGCCGATTTTAAATTGCTTGAGAACAACCCTGATTTCAACCAGTCGTTCAGTGCTCAAATGTGTGCCGTTTATATGCTGCGTGAATTCAGTTTAGATTGGGTTCATTACCTTGCTGCGAAAAAAGGCGGAGATAACGCAGTTGCACTCCATAAAGGTCTGCAGCGCTATCTCGGTGTAGGGAACGCAACTGGCTTGGGTATGGCGCCATATTTAATCAACCATCCATGTATTGTTGACCAATGGATGACATCACGTGAGCGTGCGATTGCCAATGTACTTGCCATGCCATGTGAACCTGTAGAGTTAGAGCTGCCGCTAAAAGCCTTGCTGGAAAAAGCACAGCGACACTTAGAGCAAGTGATAACAATCAATCAACATCAAGATCAACTTAACCATCAAGCCATTGCTGATCTCCAAGCTCTACAAATTAACTTAAATGCTTTGATGACAGAGCACTCGAATTGGGCAAGCTTGGTTAAACAAACCACAACCATGAGTTTGGAAGCCCAAGAAATCCTAACTTCATGTTTGATAGAGCTTTACCCGTCTTTGGTTGATGAATTTGAAAATCAAATGAACACTGATGAATCGCTTTCTATTCCTGGAGGTAAACGTGTTCATGATGTTTTGCAAATACTAGAGAATAAATATCGTTGGTCAATCGATGCTGACTACGCGTTACCAGATAACAACTATTGGTTCTGGTATCGTTCGCAAGACAAAGAAGAACCGAGACTGGGTGTTCGTGGGGAAGAGATTGGTGAAGAACGTGAGTTGCCGCTTGATGTCGGGCGACAAGTAAACCGTCTATACCATGCGCTGCAAACGTGTCAGCCAGAGACATCGTTGGCAGAGTTTTTATTGCAACATCCGCAATATCGAGCAATCACTCGTCGTGTATGGACGCTTGGCAATCGAGAAATGGGTGATATCCAGATGAACGTGCTTCGTGAAGACGCACTGCCGATGCATCTACTACGCTGTAAATTAGCGATCTTCGGGGCGACCAAGTTTGATCCTCGTTCAGACCGATGGGTTCGCGTGACCTTCTTCCAAGGTGCCCCATTGCTCGATGAGATTCAAGACCCGCGTTTCAGCGATACGTGGATTTTTCCAACCATGCCAGAGCGTGAAGAAATCGCACAAAGCGAAAATCAAAAAATCAGTGGAGGTTTTGCATTATGATCGTCTCGCATAACGAGCTGGTAGCAGCGGTAAACAAAGCCTTTCTTGGTATGCGCCGTCACTGTGGCGAGGCGGATGTGATCGCCAATATGGTTGCGGATTTGCAAATGGTGGGTTTGCATGGTGTGCGTCACTTCAACAACGCCAGCCTGTTTCTCAACTTAGATTCGGACTGCGCAGTCAGCATTACGAGCAATACAGAGTCTCATATTGAAGTCGATCTGCATAATGGCAGTATCGCTTGTCATTTACCTGCGGTATTGGATTTTGCGCTTGAGAAAATGGTCAACAGTAAGAGCGTCATCATTACTCTTAAACAATGCCACAATCGCTGGTTAGCATTTAGTGAGCTAGTCAGGCTCTCTGCCAAAGGCATTGCGTGCCGTGCTCAGTGGGTTAACGGCACTAGTCCAAAGCGAACCTTGTATGTGTTAAACCGTGGGCGGATTACACCAGAGGTATTCTTTTCTGATCAGATTGAAGACAACAGTACCGATTATCACAGTATGACGATAGAGCTTGCCGTAACGGATTTTGATATTGAAGCGAGCTCTCAAGGTTACGCAATTCATATTGATGGTGAAGAGCTGAGCCGTGCGCAGAAAACATCATGGGAAGAGGGTATCTTTATCGAAGACGCAGAATGGGAAGCGCTTAAGCAAACTGCTACGGTTTTCCTAGTTGAAAACAGTGAACGCTCGGTTCAAGGGGCAGGGGAGTTGGTGTAATACTGTCTGGTTAAAAATGGCAATCTATAGGGCGTAGGCAGCGTGCTTACGCCCATCAACTAGTAAGTTGTTGTGTTGATGTTGTTTGGCTTTCTTGGTTAAGAGAGCTTGGAAAATACTTTGTGCGTATATTCTAATATTTAGCGAGTTACTTAAGCCCTAATCTTTTCGCTAAACGATGCAAATTGCCATTATCGATCTCTAATTGCCGTGCGGTGGCAGCCCAGTTACCTTGATTTTGTTCTAGCACTTGTACAATCATGGTTTTCTGAAAGGTGTCTGTCGCTTGTTTCAATCCTTTTTCAGCTAGGATAGGTAATGCTTGTGCCTTGTTAGTGGTGGTTTGTGTCTCCACTAAGCTTTGATTCGGCATTTTGATATCAAAATCCTGTTCGACTAATTCAATATCTAAACTGTTCGAGCGTGCTTTAGCCAGTACACCCGCGCGTTTAATTACATGCTCTAACTCACGCACGTTTCCTGGCCATGCGTATTCTTTGAGAGCCAGGACGAGAGTCGGTGCAAGGCGGATACTGTTGAGCCCTAACTTATTTCTCAGTTGCTCGGCAAAGAAGCCAGCGAGCAGCACGACATCGTTTTCTCGCTCACGCAGTGGCGGCACATGCAGAGGAAATACACTCAAACGATGGTATAAGTCAGCGCGGAAACGACCAGCCGTCACTTCTTCATGTAGCACCCGATTCGTGGCAGCAACAATCCGAGTATTGACTCGGATATGACGATCATCACCAACACGCTGAATGTCGCCATATTGTAAAGCTCGCAATAATTTCGCTTGTAGCTCTAAAGAGAGTTCCCCCACTTCATCTAAGAATAGAGTGCCGCCATCGGCTTGCTCAAACTTGCCTTTTCGATTGCTGATTGCACCAGTAAACGCCCCTTTGATATGGCCAAATAGCTCACTTTCTGCGACAGACTCGGGTAACGCGGCACAGTTGAGATAGACCAAGGTGTGATTGGCTCGGTTCGAGCGATGATGGAGCGCATTGGCAACCAATTCTTTACCAACGCCGGTTTCTCCCATGACCAATACGGACAGTTCAGTATCTGCCACCGCATCGATTTGTTGTTGTAGTGCGAGCATACCACTGGAGTGACCAATGATCTCATTACTTAATGTTCGCTTTTCCGCATAAGAATCGCGCGGCAGGCTGGTTTGGGTTTCCAACTGTTCTAGCAATAGCGCGGTATGCAAACCGCCCGCTGCTAGCGCGCTAATAAAGCGTAACTCTTGGTTTAATAGACCATCAAACTGGTTGGGGTCAAAGGCATCGATGGTAATCGCCCCAATCAATTGATCATCAATCAATAGCGGTAAACCAATACAAGAATGCACGTGGAGTTTATCGTCATGGTTGGGAATCAATCCATCATACGGGTCGGGTAAATCACTATCCGATGGAAAACGGACGATATCTCCTGCACGAGCGATGGCTTCTAGACGAGGATGCTGCTCTATAGAGAAGCGTCTGCCTAGGACCTCGCTTGCCAATCCGTTGATTGCTAGTGGCTTAAAGTGCTGTTCTTCAAAAAGAAGTAGAGCCGAAGAGTCGCATTGAAGTACCTCACGAATGGTGGTGAGTAGAGTGTCAAAGCGCGCCTGTCGAGTCAGTGCCGAGTTGAGATCTTGTGTAATGTGAAGCCACTGAGCAATTAATGAAGTCATGATGAATACCGTCTGTGTCCATATGACAATTGTAGTGTCTTAATAACAAAATTCAACTGTGTCAATAAGACACTTTTGGTGATTTGTTTTTGGTTAAGCATCTGAATTTATTCGATATAAAAACTTGGCACACACGATGCAATAGCTAAGACAATATTTTTGATTATTTGTTATCTGAGGCTGTAATTATGACAATTCACGTAAAAAACAACGTTCATTGGGTTGGTCAACGCGACTGGGAAGTTCAAGAGTTCCACGGAACCGAATATAAAATGACCAAAGGCACGAGTTACAATAGTTACCTAATCCGTGAAGAAAAAACAGTCCTGATTGATACGGTTGACCATCGATTTAGCCAGCAGTTTATTCAAAATTTAGCGATGGAAGTCGATTTGAATACCATTGACTTTATTGTAATCAACCATGCTGAAGAAGACCATTCAGGTGCGTTATCTGCCTTGATGGAAAGAATCCCTAATACGCCGATTTACTGTACTGAAGCGGCGATTGACTCGATTGTTGGTCATCACCATCACCCGGAATGGAATTTCAAAACCGTCAAAACAGGTGACAGTATTGATATTGGTAACGGTAAGCAACTGATCTTTGTTGAAGCGCCAATGCTGCATTGGCCAGACAGCATGATGACCTACCTAACTGGTGATGCTGTGCTATTCAGTAATGATGCATTTGGTCAGCATTACTGCGATGAGCGGTTGTTTAATGACGAAGTGGATCAAAATGAGTTGATGGAACAGTGCTTACGTTATTACTCAAATATTCTGACGCCATTTAGCAGCTTAGTGACCGCTAAGATTAAAGAGGTACTCAGTTTCAATTTGCCCGTCGACATGATAGCCACATCACACGGTATTGTTTGGCGTGAGAACCCAGTCCAAATAATCGAGCAGTACTTAGAGTGGGCAGACAACTATCAAGAAGACCGCATTACCATTTTCTATGACTCGATGTCTAATAATACTCGCATGATGGCAGATGCTATCGCTCAGGGTATCCACGATGTTGATCCTGGTGTTGCGGTTAAAGTCTTCAACGTTTCGAAGCAGGATAAAAATGAAATTCTGGCGAATGTATTTCGCTCGAAAGGCATCTTGGTTGGCTCATCAACCATGAACAATGTGATGATGCCTAAGATCGCCGGCATGTTAGAGGAGATCACTGGGCTTCGCTTTAAAGCAAAGAAAGCAGCAGCGTTTGGTAGTTACGGTTGGAATGGTGGGGCGGTAGACCGTATTCATGCTCGTTTAACTGATGCTGGTTTTGAAACCGCGTTAAGCCTGAAAACGAAATGGCGACCTGATGGTAAAGCGATGCGTGAATGTCGCGAACACGGTCAGAACATAGCTAAGCTATGGGCAACAAAAGAGCTAACTCATTCAGTGGTTAATCCCTCTTCGTTTACTCGCCAAATCAATGCAGAGCAACCAGTCGTCCAAGAGACTACCCAATCTGTTGTGGTCGTTGAATCAGATAAAGCGAGTGTTCAAGTGCATCCAGATAACTGCCAATGTATGGTATGCACGGTATGTAATTGGGTGTATGACCCTGCGCAAGGAGAGCCGAACCAAGGCATTGAGCCCGGAACAGTTTGGTCTGATGTGCCGGATTACTTCCTATGTCCAGAGTGTCATTTGGGCAAAGATGTGTTTGTTGAGTACCAAGGTTAAGGAGGGCGAGATGAAAGCACCGATTGTTATTATTGGTAGCGGCTTTGCAGCTTATCAGCTAGTTAAGTCCGTGCGCCGTCTCGACGCCTTAAGCCCGATTCAAGTGTTTACTGCTGATGACGGTGCTGAATACAATAAGCCAGATCTTAGCCATGTGTTTAGTAAGCAACAAACCGCACGAGATCTAGTGGTAAAAACGGCGCAAGAGTTTGCCCAGCAGCATAGTATTGAACTTTTCAGCCATAGCGTGGTTGAACGTATCGATACTCAAACACAACAAATCGTGGTGAATGGCTGCACTTATCCGTATGCCAAATTGGTGTTTGCGACCGGGGCACAAGCCTTCGTGCCGCCAATGCTAGGTGATGCGGTGCAAGAAGTGATTACCTTAAACTCGCTGCAAGAGTATCAAGCGGTTGAAGCAAGATTAAGCGATGCTAAACGAGTTCTAGTCATCGGCGGCGGCTTGATTGGTGTTGAGCTTGCGATGGATCTGGCGAGCAGTGGTAAAGAGGTGAGTATTGTCGAACCCAATACGCGCTTACTGGCAAACTTACTGCCCGAGTTTGTGGCGCTGCCTCTAGAGCATCATCTTATTCAGCAAGGTATCAAGTTGCGGCTTAGCCGCAGTGTCTCAGAGGTGAATTATGCCAATGGTTCTAAGGTGGTAACCTTGAGTAATGGACATACTATCGCCACTGATGCGGTAATTTGTGCTGCAGGGTTGCGAGCCAATACCACATTGGCAAGAGAGGCAGGTATCGCAATCAATCAAGGTATCTGCGTTAACCTTCAACTGCAAACTTCCGTAACCAATGTGTATGCCTTGGGCGATTGCGCTGAGATAGAAGGGAAGGTGCTTCCTTATCTGCAACCCATCGTATTAAGCGCTAATGTACTGGCTAAACAGTTGCTGGGCGAGGAGGCGCGCTTAGTATTGCCGCCAATGATGGTGAAAGTAAAAACGCCCAGTTATCCAATCCAATTGGCGGGCAGTTTCGCTCAAGTTGAGACTTGGAGTGTGCAGTTTTCCAAAGGCGGGATTGTTGCAAAAGCAGAAAATGCCAATAACCAGCTGACAGGCTTTGTCGTCAGTGGAGAACAAGTGACGCAGGCTTTCCCTTTGCTTAGAGAGCTATCTACCTCAGCGTCTACATCGTGAACGACAGTAAATTAGATAAGGGGATCAATATGTCACATCTACGCATTCCAAAAGATTGGACGGTTCAACGTTCTACGCCATTTTTTACTAAAGCGACAGTACCTAGTGCATTGCTCACTCACCATAATACCGCTCAAGGTGTATTTGGTCAGATATGCGTTATGGAGGGCGTCGTAACGTATTATGGGTTCGCTGATGAGTATGCGACGGAACCTGAAATGACCGTGGTGATTAATGCAGGGCAATTTGCTACTAGCCCACCTCAGTACTGGCACCGTATTGAGATGAGTGAAGACGCGCAGTTCAATATTAATTTTTGGTCGAATCAAGATAAAAGCGGTACAGCGTTATTTCAAACTAAGAAATAGCGATACCCATAACTATATATACAGCGATAGGTATTGAATTAGGTCTATTTATCGGGAAAAAGTAGTACCTAGGAAAAGCCCCTGAAATCAGGGGCTTAATCTTATCGATTTTCACTCTTTTTGTGAGTGGGCGTGATTATTGACCGACTTTGCTCAACTTAAGCCAGGTATCGATAACGGTGTCTGGGTTTAGTGATACCGAACTAATACCTTGCTCCATTAACCACTGAGCAAGATCATCGTGATCCGATGGACCTTGACCACAAATACCGACATATTTGCCCGCTTTTGTGGCGGCATCAATGGCCATCTTCAACATAGCTTTCACCGCTGGGTTGCGCTCATCAAATAGATAGGCGACATCACCAGAGTCACGGTCTAAGCCAAGAGTGAGCTGAGTCATGTCGTTTGAACCAATTGAGAAGCCATCAAAGTGCTTAAGGAACTCTTCCGCTAAAATTGCGTTTGAAGGTAGCTCACACATCATGATTACTTTTAAGCCTTGGTCACCACGACGCAAATCAAATTTACCCAGCAGATCAATAACCGAAGCGGCTTCATCGGTAGTACGTACAAATGGGATCATGATTTCAACGTTCTTCAGTCCCATCTCATTACGGACAAGTTTGATTGCACGTGTTTCTAGTTCAAAGCACTCTTCAAAGTCTGGTGAGATATAGCGAGAAGCGCCACGGAAGCCCAGCATTGGGTTTTCTTCGTGTGGTTCGTACTCTTTACCGCCGATTAGGTTGCCATACTCGTTTGACTTGAAGTCAGACATACGTACGATAACGCGCTTAGGCCAGAACGCAGACGCGATAGTCGCAATACCCTCGGTCAGCTTACTCACGTAAAAATCGACAGGGTCTTTGTAGCCGCGAATGCGTTGGCTGATCTCTGCTTTCAGTTCATCGCTTTGTGCATCGAAGTTAAGCAGTGCTTTCGGGTGAATGCCAATCATCTTGTTGATGATAAATTCTAAACGTGCAAGACCCACACCTTCATTTGGGATTTGGGCAAAATCGAATGCTCGGTCAGGGTTACCCACGTTCATCATCACTTTGGTTGGCAGCAGTGGTAGCTCGTCTACTGATGAGCGTTTAACGGCAAAGTCCAACTCGCCTTGGTAAACATAGCCAGTTTCACCTTCAGCACAAGAAACGGTCACAGTCGAACCATCGGCTAACAGCTCCGTTGCGTTACCGCAGCCAACGATAGCAG
This sequence comes from Vibrio ponticus, assembly GCF_009938225.1. Classification (NCBI taxonomy): domain Bacteria; kingdom Pseudomonadati; phylum Pseudomonadota; class Gammaproteobacteria; order Vibrionales; family Vibrionaceae; genus Vibrio; species Vibrio ponticus. The sequence continues at coordinate 1,262,869 of NZ_AP019658.1, read as the reverse complement.
GAATACCCAACTCACGGGCAATGATGGCTGCGTGACAAGTGCGACCGCCGCGATTGGTGACAATGGCAGAGGCTTTTTTCATTACTGGTTCCCAATCAGGGTCAGTCATGTCGGTAACCAATACATCGCCATCTTGTACCAGTGACATTTGATCAAGTGAATCGACCAGGCGAACAGGACCCGTACCAATGCGTTGTCCAATCGCACGACCTTCCAGTAGTACTTCCGCTTTGTTGTTTAGCTCGTAACGCTCAATCACGTTCTGGTTGCTTTGGGAACACACTGTTTCAGGGCGAGCTTGCACAATGTAAAGCTGACCATCGATACCATCTTTTGCCCACTCAATATCCATCGGACGCTGGTAGTGCTGCTCGATGATCATCGCTTGTTTGGCAAGTTCTTTGATCTCTTCATCGTTGAGTGAGAACTGGTTGCGCTCTTGCTCATCGGTATCGATGATTTCAACTTGTTTACCAATTTCCGGGTTTGGTGAGTAGATCATTTTGATCTGTTTCGATCCGAAGGTCTTTTTCACAATCGGATGCTGGCCAGCTTCAAGCATTGGCTTGTGAACGTAGAACTCATCTGGGTTCACCGCGCCTTGAACCACCATTTCACCTAAGCCCCACGAAGAGGTGATGAATACCACTTGGTCAAAACCCGACTCAGTGTCTAGAGTGAACATAACCCCAGAAGAGGCTTTGTCTGAACGAACCATACATTGGATACCCGCTGAAAGCGAAATACCACGATGGTTAAAGCCTTGGTGGACGCGGTATGAAATCGCACGGTCATTAAACAGCGAGGCATACACGTGTTTGGTCGCTTCTAATACTGCGTCGATACCTTTAACGTTGAGAAAGGTTTCTTGCTGACCTGCGAAGGAAGCGTCTGGTAAGTCTTCCGCAGTTGCAGATGAGCGAACTGCAACCGACATTTCAGGCTTGCCGGCTGTCAGTTCCTCATAATTGGCACGAATATCTTGTTCTAAATCGGCTGGGAAAGGGGCATCTAACACCCATTGGCGAATTTGCGCACCGGTTTTACGCAGCGCGTCAACGTCACTCACGTCGAGTTCATCCAGTAGTTGGTGAATGCGATCGTCAAGACCGTCATGGTCTAGGAATTGGTTAAAGGCATAAGAGGTCGTCGCGAATCCGTTAGGAACGGAAACGCCTGCTTTAGAGAGGTTGGAAACCATCTCACCCAGCGAGGCATTTTTGCCACCAACCTTATCAACATCTTCCATGGATAGGCCATTAAACCATAGGGTATTGTTTTGCATGTCTTTCTCCAGAATGCAGCATTTTGTGTAGGGTTTTATGGCAAACGTTTACGTGAGATCTCAAAAAATTTTTAACAAATTTTCAAAGCTGTGCTCAGCGTAATAGTCTGCTCGGGTTATTTATTTGTATTATGGGGCTATCCTAATCAAATAATTTTGAAAGTTTAAATAAAACATGCAAATTAATAGTCAAAGTCGTGATGTATTCTATGTTTCTGACGGAACCGCCATAACATGTGAGACCTTAGGGCATGTTGTTCTGGGTCAATTTCCTTTCAAAGCAAATGAAAAAACTTTCCCCTTCATAGAAAGTGAAGAAAAGTTGACAAATTTGTTAAAGGAAATCCAGTACTCATATCAAAAAAATGGCGAAAAGCCGTTAGTTTTTTTCTCTATTGTATTGCCTGAACTAAAGGCAATGCTGCTAGAGGCACCAGCTCACTGTTACGATGTGATCGAGAGCATGGTGCAACGAGTGCAGAACGATACCAATTTAATCCCTGAACCAAAGTTGCAGCGGTCTCGCAGTGTCAGCAAAGATTCAGAGACTTACTTTGATCGTATTGCGGCAATTGAGTACACCTTGGCACACGATGATGGCATCACCCTAAAAGGGTTAGAAAAGGCTGATATCATTTTGCTGGGTGTATCTCGCAGCGGTAAGACACCAACGAGCTTGTATATGGCAATGCAGTTTGGTTTGCGCGTGGTGAATTATCCCTTTATCGAAGAGGACATCCGTCGTCTTCGCCTATTACCTGAGTTTGAAATTCACCGCCACAAACTGTTTGGCTTAACCATCGATCCTGAGCGTTTAACGCAAATTCGTGAAAATCGTTTAGCGGGCAGCGACTACGCCAGCAGTGAGCAATGTTTAGCGGAGCTTGCCAGCGTTGAGGCTCTGTTCCGCCGTGAAGCGATTCCCTATATCAATACATCGGCACTGTCGGTAGAAGAAATCTCGACCCGCATTTTGGAGAAATCTGGTTTAAGACGACGTTTGCTATAAAACAATGAAATATTGGTGTAAATGATGGGATAGTTATCAAATGCTAATCGGTATGCGGTGCGCATCACGCAGCTAGTTTTCCGTCTCTTGGTTGTGATTGATAGAGTTAGCTCTGTGTAGAAGAGGAGTAATTTGAATGAAGAAGGTGCTGTTGGTCGCGACAACGATAGGGTTTGGATTGCTATTGGTCGCAGGGCGCCAATTCGGTTGGTTTGGGTCAAATAACCCTGATCGGTTTCCGAAATTACCTGATGAAGCGGATTTTGAAGTTTCGCAGCAATTTGATGGAGAATGGCAAGGACGTCGTATTGATGTCACCGGTAACAATCTTTGTGAGCGCACCACGATGACAGGCACGGTGAAAAATGGATTTGCCAAATTGATTCTGACCTATAACGGAACGCTGTTGCAGGGTTGGATAGATACGCAAGGCAATTTGCAACTGTATGCCAACAATCGCCAATGGGACTATCGATTTTCAGCGCAAGCCGTTGCCAACCAGATTGAGGGACGCTGGTTTTTGACTAATGGTCCGTGTAAAGGCATTTGGATGATGCGTCGCCAGTGATTTTTGACTCAATAATGGCTAATCTTATACAACACGCTCAAGAGTAAACCACTCTAGAATCTGCGTTAATTATCTGTATAGGCTTAGAAGTGAAGTAGGGTAATGGAGAAAGTCGTCGATCTGAATCTTTGGCAAAAGGCACATGTCAAATCGCAAGCGGAGTTAAATGCTCTATTTGAAGAGATGAGTGCGCTGTATCAAACCGAGCCTTATGCCAATTTATCTTTAAGACTGAACTTGTTGGAAAAACTGAAACTGGCTTTGCTTCGCTTTCAGCCACAGTTACAACAAGCGTTGAGTGATGATTATGGCTATCGCAGCGAGTTTGATAGCGTCATATGCGACTTGCTGCCTGCGATAGAGCATATCAACTATAGTTGTAAACACCTACGTCAATGGATGAAACCCTCAAAACGTCGTTCAGGGCTGATGCTCACTCCTTCAAAGCTTGAAGTCATCTACCAGCCACTGGGTGTGGTTGGGGTGATCGTACCTTGGAACTTTCCAATTTTTCTCAGTATTGGTCCGATTGCTACGGCTCTTGCCGCGGGTAATCGAGTGATGGTTAAGTTGAGCGAACATACCCCGCATACTAATCAAGTGCTAACCCAAGTATTTTCTGAAGTCGATAACCATGTCTATGTGGTGGAAGGCGATGTGGAAATCGCTCAGTACTTTTCGCAGCTGCCATTTGATCATTTGCTTTTTACGGGGTCGACTCAGGTGGGTAAGCTGGTGGCGCAAGAGGCGGCAAAAAACCTGACGCCAGTAACTCTTGAGTTGGGAGGTAAGTCGCCAGTGATCATTGCGCCTGATGCGGATATCGAAAAATCCGTCGATGCGATCTTGATGGGTAAATCGATTAACGCTGGTCAAATTTGTGTTGCTCCAGATTACGTATTACTACCTGAAAACAAGCAGCAAGCGTTTGTTGAATGTTACCTACAGCGTTTCTCACAGCTATTTATTGAGCCTTGCCAGCCTCTAACTAAAGTGATTAATCAAGCCCAATTTGAGCGTCTAAACGGTTATCTCGAAGATGCTAAAACAAAGGGCGCAAATATTCATACCATCGAAGCCGACGCACAAGATCGCGTTTTGTTGCCACATTTAGTCACCAATCTTACTGACAGCATGTTAGTGATGAAAGAAGAGATCTTTGGACCTATTTTACCTGTGATTGGTTATCGCCATATTCACCAAGTGTTTGAGTATATAGAGAATAAGCCAAGACCATTGGCGCTCTATTTAATGAGTAATGATAAAGGGTTGATTGAAAAAGTGCGCCAGCAAACCCACAGTGGTGGCTTGTGCATTAACGACACTTTGCTGCACGTGTCAGCGAAGGACGCACCGTTTGGCGGTATTGGTCAGGCTGGAATGGGGCATTATCATGGTGTGGAAGGTTTTCGTACTTTCTCGAAAGCGAAAACCGTTCTAACGACCCCGTCATGGCTACCGCGCGCTCGATGGCTTATCGAGCATCAAGCTCGTTTTAAACAATTACTGTCAAAGCTGTTGTTACGCTGAGCCGATGGATTTTTCTGAAATGAGAGACAAAAAAACAGACCCAATCGGGTCTGTTTTACTTAGCACTTTATCGTATTTTTTGAGGCTGACTTTACTGGCAGTTAGTCTGTTTATGGCGCGTCTGAAATTGGCTCTGGCGCGTAGTGTTGAGGACCAAGTTTCGCCAATTCAGGGATAATCGTTGCGATCGTCATCGTTGACCACGTACCAGCAACAATGCCGATAAACATAGTGACTGAGAAACCGTATAACGGCTCACCACCAAGCAACCACAGAGAGACCACGGAGATCAAGGTAGTACCAGACGTGATTAAGGTACGTGACAAGGTATTGAGGATCGCTTGGTTATTTAATTCAGCGATAGGCAGTTTTACGTTGGCTTTTAATAGTTCTCGAATGCGGTCCGAGATGATGATTGAGTCATTGAGTGAGTAACCCAATACCGCCAATAGGGCTGCGAGTACGGTTAAATTAAACTCCAATCCGGTTAAAGCAAAGAAACCAAGCAGAATAAACACATCGTGCATTAGGGCGAGGAGTGCACCCGAAGCCAAACGCCACTCAAAGCGGAAGCTTAGGTAAGCCAAGATCACCAGTAGGGTGATCAGCACTGCCAAACCACCTTGCTCGGCAAGCTCTTGACCGACTTGTGGACCAACCAAGCTAACGTTGAGCATTTCGACTTGTTTAGAGAAGCTTTCTAATAGCGGCTTAATTTCAGGTTGTTGCTCGAGATTCTCTGGCGCTGCGTAACGCAACATCCATTGACCTTGATCGCCTGTGGCAACGACTGAAACCGGCTGATGTAATGCAGCTTCTAATTTGGTTTGGATCTCTGGCGCAGTGAGTGTGCTATCGAGGCGCACTTCACTAATCATACCGCCAGTAAAATCAAGACCGAAGTTAAGCCCTTTCGTTGTAAGCGCGAAGATCGAGATAATGATAAATAGGCATGAAAGCAGGCTACCTGCGTGACGCCATTTGGTTAGTTTGTTTAATTTATTCATAGTTATACCCTCACACCACGACGTGAATCTTTACCCCAAATAATGTTGATCACTGCGCGCGAAGCGAAAATACCAGTGAACATACTGGTCAGCAGACCAAGACCGAGCGTTAGTGCAAAGCCTTGAATTGGACCATTACCGATAGCGTACAAGGTTGCCGCTGAGATCAGTGTTGTGATGTTGGAGTCAAGGATGGTGGCGAAAGCACTGCTAAAGCCAAGGTCGATGGATTGCGCCATACTGCGACTTTCACGCAGTTTTTCCTTAATACGTTCAAAGATCAGTACGTTCGTATCAACCGCCATACCGATAGTTAAAACTAGACCGGCAATACCTGGTAGGGTCAATACCGCGCCTGGTAACAAGGCGATCAAGCCTAGCAGCATCACCATGTTGATCATCAGTGCGAAGTTCGCGACCCAACCCAGTTTGCGATACCAAACCGCCATAAAGAGTAGAGTAAGGCTTAAGCCAAGTGCTAACGCAGCAAAACCATTTTCAATGTTCTCTGCACCGAGAGATGGACCGATGGTACGTTCTTCTACGATGGTCACTGGCGCAGTCAGCGAGCCTGCACGTAATAGCAATGCTAGGTCTTGAGCGTCATTAAGCTGACCAACACCGGTGATTCTAAAGCGGTTACCCAATTGAGACTGAATCGTCGCGATACTGATGATGGTGTTTGATTGCTCAACATTCCCTTTGGCATCGCGGCTGTATTCGCTGTAGCCCGTTGCCATTGGTTTGCCAATGTGTTTGCCCGAGAAGTCAGACATCATGTGACCGCCAGTCGAGTCCAGCGTGATGTTGACTTCTGGCATGCCCATTTCGCCCATTCCGGCGCGCGCATCGACAATATGCTCACCGGTTAGAACGGGTTTGCGAACCACATAGACAGGGCGACCATCTTGGTCAGGGATCATAATGGTATTGATGGTGCGTTCTGGTTTCACCTCGTAGAAAGCCAAACTTGCTGTCGCACCAATAACGTTTTTCGCAGCAGCAGGGTCTTGAACACCAGGCAGTTCGATACGAATACGGTGTTCACCTTGACGTTGAACCGCCGCTTCAGTGATGCCTAGCTCTTCGATACGGCTACGCATCGTCTGCAAGTTTTGTTGTACGGTTAGGCTGGTTAGTGTTTGCTTTTCTGAATCAGTCAGCGCCATTTCTAAGCCGTTATCGCCTTCGCCACGTACTTGCCACTGAGGGTATTGCTCACGGACAAATTGACGAATAGTCGCAATCGCTTCTTCATTTGGCGCTTTGATGTGTAAACCTGATTCACGGCTGGTTTCAACACGAACACCACGTAGGCGTTCTTGGCGTGCGTAATCTTTGATCGCTTCTAGAGCTTGTTCGGCATGTGAGTGGAACACTTCATTCATGTCGACATCAAGTAGGAATTGCACACCACCACGAAGGTCTAGACCCAGTTTGATTGGCTTAAAGCCCATTTCAAGTAGCCAAGCCGGAGCGGCTGGAACCATCGCTAGCGTTACCACGTCATCTTCAGGGGTGAAGTCAGCCAAAAATGTTTTGGCGTGGTTTTGATCCGCAGCATCATCTAAAACGACTGTGGTTTCACCATCACTTTGGTCGATACGCTTGACCGCCATGCCATGGGCTTCAAGTTGTTGTTTGACGGTGACGACAGAAAGTGGTGTGTCTTTATGGTTAACAATGACAGCGGCATCTTCACCAAACCAAGATGGCAGGGCGCTTAGCAGCATAATGATAATCGTGGTTACCAGAACCACATATTTCCATGCTGAGTAATGGTTCAGCACGGTACGATTGGTTTTTTTTGTACGCATAAACATTCGTCTCTTTGGCTAATGCCAAATGATTAATTTCATGCCGTGCGTTTTATACGCGCAGCAAAACACTCGTTAACAACGAGCAACGATAGAGAGGAAAATGTTATGCGTCGGCTTGGCTGATAAACCGATAGAGGATGTTGGACTCTTTCCAGCCGGCAATGCGGTGCATGGTCGAGGGTGGATGAAGTGTCCAGTCGTACCAATTATCGAGCGTGAGGTAGACACGCCAAACTAAGGTCGATGCGGTTGAATCAGTAAAGTCGAAAACTAATTCATAAGTAGGTTCTGCTTCGTGTAAGCGTTCTGGAATAAACGAACCGTTGCGCAGGATTGAGGCTAGGCTAGGAGAGAGCGATTTAGCCGGAGCACGTTGTTCAATTTGGAAAAAATGCGCAGGATCGTCTTGTTCAACAGGCGCGGTTGAAACAGTAACTTCGATAGGCTGGGTGAGCAGAGGCTTAATGATTGGCGCGACGCTAGTTGTTTGGCTAGCGAGTGCACTACCAGCAAACAAACAGGCGAGCAGCAGGCTAAGCATTACGCTCACCATACGGCACTGTTTAATCCACTGACAATTCATACAATCACTCACATCTCTGATCGCCGCTATCATAAGCTTGCTTTTGGTATTCAACAAGTGGTAGTTGTTAATTGTTGCAAATTAACTATCACGCTGCGTGAAAAAATGTTCATCTATGCGGGTGGTTATCTAAACAAAAAAAGCCGCAATGCGGCTTTTAGTTAGTAAGTATTTACTCAGTGGAAAATGTCAATGAAATCGATACGTTAACAACCATACTGGTGAGAAATATAACGTTCAAATTGCTCACACATATCCCAGTCAGATAGCTGATTACTTGCCAAAACGGTTGCACCATCCACCACGGTAATTTTTGCATTGAGCGGGCTCGGCTTAGTTTGTGTGCGCGTTGCAAGTGCTGCTATTTTGTCTTGTTGCTTTTGCCAAGCTTGTTCTGCGGTTAAGTTACACTCGTCAGCAAGGTATTTAGCATTGAAGCCTTCGCCAGTCAGACTCTTGATAGTGTCATTGTGGGTCACGCTGTTACCTGGTTGCCAGTAGTGCTCACACAATAACGGTCCGATTTCTGGGTTATCGGTTAGGTAACCAAACTTGTCGAGGAAATAAGCACGCGTTTGGTAGACCGCCATGTGCGCCAATAAGTAACCTTGGTAAGCACACGCGGCTTCGTCAGAAAGTAAGTGCGGAATCGCCATTAATGGACGAGGACTGCACTCTAAGCCAAGAATAGTTTTTTCCATTTGGCGGGCAAGCTCAGTGACGCGTGCCGGTTGCAATTCCTCATCGCTCAATTGATAAAGCGCGCGCTCAAAATAGGGTACAACCAGAATTGAACGTTCTTCATACGCTTTGAATGGCTGTTTACTGGTAGTAATGGCTTCAATGATGCTGTCAGGCACGGGTTTACCTTCATGGTTCAGTGCGTAGCGTTTTAGCCAGTCGGCATCGTTGAGCAAACTATCGCAGAACATTGATTGGGTTTCTGCATACGCCATCGAAGTCGGTGCAAACTCAATTGAAAAACAAGGTGAGTTTTGCTTCATGTTGGCAAAGTGCGCAGCATGCCCGCCTTCATGGAAGAAAGTGTTGATGCCGCTATAGCCACTGCCGACTTGATCGGGTTTGGCATTACTCGTGAAGTTCACTTTAGCCGCCACCCAGTGACCTTGGTCATAGAATGAAGGGATAGGACCATGACAGAAGCCGTTTTGGTATTTCCCTTTTCTGTCGAGCAGGTCGAGGGTCAGTTCAGCCTCTGCGTAGTCAATATTTAAACGACCAAAGGATTCAATCCAGCGGCGCAGCGACTGTGAAAACGGTACATACGGGTCAAGATCGCGCATTGCGTCGCCGGAATAAGCGTAAACAAAGTTATGTCCTTGCAGTGACTCTGCCCCTTTTTGTTGCGCCAGTTGCTCGAGAGCCTGCAGATGACCCGTACGGGTGCGTTGCTCGAAGTCATCTAGAATAGAGAACAATGTTTCGCTGCTCATATGCTCAGTTTTTTGTACTGAGTAGTCAAAGTAGTTGGCATAACCGAGCGCGCGGGCAAAGCGGTTACGACGCTTAACCAAGTCAAGAAAGCCATTGCCAAGTAACCATTGCTCTAAATCCAATAGTGCTTGGTGGGCTGATTGGCGAGTGACTGGGTTATCGCTGGTACGAATAGCGGAAGACAGTACTGGCAGCGAGCCTTCTACTTGCTCGCCTTTATCATTGATGTAAAGCATTGGATGATTCTGTTTCGCTTTGAAAAGCTCAGACTCAAATTGAATCAGCTCGGCTTGTTGCTGCGCAGTTTGTTGATCTTCAATACCGTGCGAGTTAAACACAGCAAGCCAGCCATTTAATGCATGGGTAGTCGCTTGTCTTTCTTGCTCATCGGTAATTTCGCTGCTCATTTCAAGGTAGTGCTTTACTTGACGTAAGTTATCCGCATTACCAAGAAATTGTGTCCATTCAGTTTGGGCTTGGGCGGCACCTTGGTGGTCATCACTGATCCCCATATAGGTTTCCCAAAAGAAATCTTCTTTACAGCGGTGAATAGCCAAATATTGACGGTTCAATTGATTGAGAAATTGAGTAGCGTTCATTTTATTCCTTTACATCTGTGTACTGAGTCACCGGGCTTCACTGCCGGATTGTCCAACTTTGTTCGTTCATTATGCATATTGTGTTGGTGAATCCTAGTTTTGTGGAGTTTTAGCGTAACCATTCTCATTTAACTGCGATCAAGTAAGGTAAATAGAGCAAGCAGTGAGGATTTTTATTGGTCGCGGTTTAATATTAGCTGAAGTTTTTGTTCACCGACCTAGGGCATTAAGTGAGTGATTAGTATATTACTGCTCATTTTTAATCGTAACGATTAGGGCTTTGCAGTGAGATGTATAAACTCATCGGGCAACATCGAATAAGGGGTTTACATTCCTCGATAGATCAAGCAATCTCAATGCCCCAGTTTCATTTAAGCTATTTCTCAATGTCACAATACCAGATCAAATTTATCGCATCCGATATGGATGGCACGCTACTGAACGAATCTTCTCAGTTGTCACCTGAGTTTTACGATGTTTATCGCCAACTGACCGAGAAGGGCATTATTTTCGCTGCAGCCTCGGGGCGTCAGTATGCGAGTTTGCGTAAAACTTTTGCGCCGATTCAAGATGAGCTGATGTATATCGCTGAAAATGGTACTTTGGTGATGCGGGGTGAAGAAGAACTGTATTGTTGCCCACTTGGTAATCAAGTGGTTGAAGGTATTATTACCCAAGTTCGTCAAATTGAAGGCGCATACATTGTGCTTTGTGGTAAACGTACCGCTTATATTGAAACGCAAGATCAACAAGCAATTGACGAGCTGAGTAAATACTACGCGGAATGCCAGTATGTGGATGACTTACTGCAAGTTGAAGACGAGTTTATCAAGATTGCGATTTGTCACTTTGATAGTACTGAAAAGCATGTTTACCCGATATTGAATGAGAAGTTTGGTGCGACCAACCAAGTGGTGGTGAGTGCTCGTATCTGGCTCGATATTATGCATGCAGAGGCGTCTAAAGGCGCTGCGATTGAGCATTTGCAAAAAACACTTGGTTTTACGCATGAGCAAACCATGAGTTTTGGCGATTACTTCAATGATGTTGAGATGCTTAAGTCGAGCTATCACTCGTATGCGGTAGAAAATGCGCATCCAGAGGTGAAGAAATTGGCGCGCTTTAGTGCACCAAGTAATATCGACAACGGTGTGCTGACCGTGATTAAAGAAAAAGTGCTTAACGCTGGGTAACAACAGTGTTTGCCAATGCCGGATACATTGAGCCCTGCCATAGTCGCAGGGCTTTTTTGTTAGCCAATGTGCGTCATTTCATTAACGACAAAGCTTTCTACTGCGCCTTCGGTCGCGGCGAGGTACTTTTCTATATGAGAGTTTGCCATATGCTGCTGCCAAAGCTCTCTATTGGTCCAATTTTCAAAAAAAAGGAAATGGGCAGGGTTACTGTTATCTTGGTGCAAGTCGTAATTGACGCAGCCTTCCTCTTGGCGGGTGAATTCAATTAGGTTAAGCAGTTCTTGTTTAACTAAATCAACTTTATCTGGTTTTGCCACAATATTGGCAACGATAGTGAGGTGAGCCATAACGTTCCTTATTTGAGTTTGTTTCGTATAGATTTGCTAAGTGTAGAGGTTTTAGTCAGTTCTGCCGTGATACTAGTCGCAATGAAATTGTGAGCGATACTGTTTCGGCGAGACACCAACAATGCGCCGAAAATGGTGACGCATACTCACCGCATTATTAAAGCCTGCTTCAATTGCCAATTGTTCAATATTGATCTCTTTACTTTCCAGTAAGCCTTTGGCTAATTCTGTTCGCTGACGAATGAGCCATTCTTGCGGCGTAAGGTTCATGCTGCTACGAAACTTACGATCAAAGGTACGACGAGACATATTGGCTTTTTCTGCCAGAGTATCGATTTGAATCGGTTGTGCTAAGTTGGCTTTTGCCCAGTCCAATGCTTGAGAAAACTGATTAGGGACTTGCAGCATTGGGGTATCAACAAACTGAGCTTGCCCGCCACTACGATGGGCAGAAACAACCAACCTTTTTGCGACTTGATTGGCGACCTCATAACCCAAGTCTTGGCGAATGACGGCCAGTCCGAGATCAAGACCAGCTGCGCTTCCCGCTGAACACCCTATTTGACCATCAAACACATACAATACATTGCTGGCGTAATTCACGTTTGGGTAACGCTCGCGGAATTTGCGCTCGAATGCCCAGTGAGTGGTTGCTCGCTTGCCTTGCAAAAGCCCGAGCTCTGCAAGCAAGAAAGCACCAGAGCAGAATGAGATAATACGTTTGTTTTGTTTGGCAAATTGACTGACTTGCTCCGCCAAATGCGGGTCGATGTCGAATGGGTCGGTTGGCCAACTGGGTACAACGAGCATGTCATAACTTTCTAAGTCCGCCACATACTGGGTTTGCATCACAATAGCACCAGTGGTGGAGATCGCCTGGTTGTTAAGGTTCACAATCTCGGTTTGATACCAAACTTCGAATTCAGGACGCGGCAGTGCAAATAGCTCAACCGCGCAGCCAAGTTCAAATAGAGAGACGTTTGGGTGCGACAGTATTGCGACTCGGCACTGGGTTGCTTGTTGTTTGGTCATCCATTACCTCGCTAAGCCGTCGTGAAAGTATAGAGTAGTTTTTGATTATCTTGGCTTGATGTTAGCGAACATTGACTAGAAAGCCAATGGTTGAAATTTAACCATCGCGTAATAATGAAATGGTCAATTTGCAAAAGAAAACAAGGAGAGTTTATGTTAAGTGCAGTATCCAGAGTTCCAGCTGCAACTAGCGAGCAAGCGCTCGCTCACTTTAGTCGACTATTAGAGTTTGAGACAGATTGTTGGGATGTTCATCATGCGATCAGCAATCAGCGGCAAGATTTTGTGTTAGTTGACGTGCGTGGTGATGAGCTGTTTGCTCAAGGCCATATTGCTGGTGCGGTGAACATTCCCCATCCACGCCTTAACGAGAAAAATTTAGCCCAATACCCGCCTGAGACTTTATTTGTGGTTTACTGCGCAGGTCCTCATTGCAACGGGACAGAGAAAGCGGCGATACGCTTAGCAAAGCTCGGTCGACCAGTGAAAAAGATGATTGGTGGTGTCACGGGTTGGCTCGATGAAGGGTTTGAATTAGTGCCAGAGGTTGATTATGCACAAGCTTTAGCCAAAGTATAATCGCCATGCATAGAGCGCATATACGATGTGAAAAAATATCATTGGATGTTTTATTTTTTCATCCATACACTCCGCGCTCTTTTTCTTCTAGGACACAGTATGTTCTCACAATCTTTGACTGCTCAGTTAACCAGAATGGTGTTGCTGCTTGGCATCACTTTGGTTGCGGTACATCACTGCGAACCTTTGCTTGAGTTGTTGGCTCAGCAAGCGGTTGATATGGGCTGCCACCAAAATAGTGGCTCAGAGGGACACTCTTCACACTCTCATCATCACTAAGGTTGCTATGAGTATTTTTCGTTTTCCATTATTAGTATGGCTCGGGATCGGTATTCTGATCACTAGCCTTGGCATTCGCCAATCGTTCGGTATTTTCATGATGCCTATTTCAGAGCATTTTGGGACCGGACGTGAGTTCTTTAGTTTTGCCATTGCTTTGCAGAACCTCTTATTTGGTGCTTTCCAGCCGTTTGTTGGTATGGCAGCAGACAAGTACGGCTCTAAACGCATTATCTTTTTAGGTGCACTTTCTTATGCGTTGGGTCTCTACTTAACTTCCATCACCAGTGAAGCGAGCATGCTCTATATTTCGCTTGGCGCTTTGGTTGGTTTAGGTTTAAGTGCGACGAGCTACGTGATTGTGCTTGGTGCGGTAGCGAAAGTGGTGCCTGCTGAGCATGCGGCAAAAGCATTTGGCTTAACCACCGCAGCGGGTTCATTTGGCATGTTTGCAGTGATCCCGGGCGCGCAGTGGCTGTTAACTGACTTTGGTTGGCAAGAAGCACTGCAAGTGTTTGCGATGCTGTGTACCATTATCATGGCGTTAAGCCTGTTTATGAAAACTTCGCAAAAAGCGAATGCCGGTGCAGTAAACCAAGTTCAAGATGATCAAACCTTATCGCAAGCACTGAAAGAAGCGTTTAGTCACAAAGGTTATTGGTTGATCCACGCTGGCTTCTTTGTGTGTGGTTTCCATGTAATGTTCATTGCGACACACTTACCAAGTTACTTAGCCGACAAGCATTTACCTGCCTCAAGCGCGGCGATGGCATTGGCTTACGTGGGCATCTTTAACATCTTTGGCTCTTACTTTTGGGGCATCATGGGTGACAAGTTCAACAAGCGTTATGTGATGTCTGCGTTGTATTTGATGCGCACTATCGTAATTGCGGGTTTTGTGACTCTGCCAATTACTGAAAATACCGCAGCCATCTTTGGTGGTGCGATTGGTTTTTGCTGGTTGGGTACCGTGCCACTGACGTCAGGATTAGTTCGCCAAATCTTTGGTGCACGCTATTTATCGACGCTGTACGGGTTGGTGTTTTTTACTCACCAAGTCGGCAGTTTCTTAGGTGCTTGGGTAGGTGGTCGTATCTATGACTACTATGGCAGCTACGATCCAATCTGGTGGTCAACGGTGGTACTGGCATTTGCTGCCGCGCTGCTGCATCTACCAATCAACGATAAGCCAGTCGCCCGTTTGGCAACGGCATAAAACAGCCGCTTATTATAAGGTTAATCACTAACCAATCTGCAGAGAGCTGAGTTATACTTAGCTCTCTTTTTTCATCTCTTGTTGGATCCCATCCATGTTTTCTGAGTGGTTCACTTCAGAAGCGCTGTTGGCTGCGCTGCTGATCTTTGTTGGTTCTTTCGTTCAGACCTCTATTGGTTTTGGTCTCGCTATTGTAGCGGCACCCTTGCTGTTTTTTGTTTCACCAATCTACGTACCATCGCCAATTGTGATGGTGGCGCTGTTTATCTCGATGTTAAATGCCTACAAGTACCGCAATAATGTCGAAATTGGCGGGTTAAAAATGGCTTTGATTGGGCGTGTGCCAGGATCTATCGCAGGTGGTTTGCTACTGGTGTTGGTATCTGGGGATGTCTTGGCGCTATGGTTGGGGTTCTTGGTACTGTTTGCCGTTTTGGTGAGTTTACTGCCATTTCGCGTGGAGCCGACGCCAACTCGAATGGGGATTGCAGGCTTCTTCTCAGGCTTTTTTGGCACCAGTTCTGCGATTGGTGGTCCACCGATGGCGCTTCTGCTTCAGCATCAAGAAGCGAATCAGTTGCGCGGCAACTTATCAGCGTTCTTTGTCTTTAGTTCAATGATCTCGCTTGCGGTACAAGCGCCAGCGGGTTTCTTAACTCTGCACCATATTTGGCTTACGATTCCGTTGCTCCCTGCTGGCTGGCTTGGCTATCAATTAGCACGTAAAACAACAGATAGCTTACCTAAAGAAAAAATCCGCATCGGTGCGTTACTGCTATGCTCGATAAGTGGGGCGACCGCAGTATGGCAAGGATTTAACTCGCTTTAATTCATATCAGGTTCATGTTGGTTAAGTATAGTATCCAAATAAATATGAACCACATACTTAGAAAGAATAAGGTATAGTCGCTCTCGACTTTTATACTCATTCATATAGTTGTGAGTGATACATTGTCTATTTGAATGATTGCCAGTTTTTACAAAGAGGGTCTAAAACTATGCGCACATTAGGAAACATCATCTGGTTTATCTGTGGTGGTGTGGTTATGGGATTGATGTGGTGGCTATTTGGTTTGCTGGCATTTATCAGTATTGTCGGTATTCCATGGGGTCGAGCTTGCTTCGTAATGGGTAATTTCTCATTCTTCCCGTTCGGCCAGGAAGCGATTTCTCGTGATGAACTGACCAATGAAATGGACATTGGTACCAGTCCTCTCGGTGTGATTGGCAACGTGATCTGGTTCTTGTTGGCCGGTGTTTGGCTCGCTATCGGTCATATCCTATCGGCAGTAGCGTGTTTTGTTACTATTATCGGTATTCCATTTGCATTGCAGCATTTGAAATTGGCGGTAATTTCACTCGCACCAATTGGTAAGACCGTCGTATCAAAAGAAGAAGCGGCAGCGGCGCGTTACTCACTTCGCAAGTAACACTTCGTAAGTAACATAGTCTGCTAAATTGATTAGAAGCCGTTAGTCACTGACTAACGGCTTTTTAGTAAGCTTTGATCCCGTGAGGGCGCAGCCTACTTGGTAGTATGTCGTCTAACTTATCAATCTCATCCGTGAATACTTCGACCAATGCAAATTGATGTTGCTGGTAAATGCCGCGAATACGCTCAATCTCTTGCTCGCTCATTTTGCCGTGATCATTTCCCCAATACTGCAAATAGACTTTGCCGCTCGGTAAGTAAAAATCACTCAGTTGATCTGCTTCGATAGGGAGTGGGCGATCATACGCGTGGACAATACCGTTCATGTAGAGCCAGTTATCGATGATCAATTCCGCTCGAGAACGCACATAGTGCCCATCAAGAGTGCGGTGTTTGGCAGCGAACTTCTGTTGGAAGTTAGAAAAAGATTTATCGGTTGCCTTGGCTTCGGCATCTTGCCCTAAGTACTCAAGGACAGTTTGCTTGAGGCGTTGATTACGCGTAATCGTGTCGTGCCACATCACGAATAATTGTTGGCTCTGTTTATCGCTCTTTTGTTGAGCCCCATGAGTAAGACCGGCGGGCGTTGCTTGCCAGCCCTGTTCGGTCTTAATAATCCAACCTAATTCACTCAGTAGTAGATTGAGTCGTTTGGCGGTGAGTTTTAGTCGCTCACCCAGTTGAGTGGCACTAAGTAAGTTGCCGCTGCTTAAGGTATCATCTATCAACAGGTTTTCTGGCCAAACGATAAATTGTCCAAATTTGGTATGTTGTACGTACTCACCACCAAATTTAGCGCCAATGTCGGTCAAGACCCAACCATCGTCACTACGGTTAATGTAGCCTGCACGTTTGAGTTGCTGGAAAAACTCTTTAGTTGGAATGTCACGCAGTTTAGCAAGTTGCGAAGTCGAAAGTTTATCTGCTGCCATGATAGCTCCTAATCAAGATAGCGAACCTATTTTCGCAGTGCATTAATCGTTCGCCAAGCGAAATCGGCGAATATGAGAGTGGGCGCGGTGATTTAGGTAAAACAAAAGGAGGCTTAGCCTCCTTGTCGGTTAATCGTTAACTAGCATAGACCTCGAAACTTACTTGGTTGCGACCAGCCCCCTTAGCTTTAAATAGGGCTTTTTCAACTTGGCAAATCGTTTCTTGATGTGAGGCTCTAACTGGACCGCCACCAATACTGCAGCTGAATGGGATATTTTGCTCACCAATGTGGACTGGGTTTTTCTCAATCATAAGGCGCAGTTCCTCACAGCGAGTCAGTGCATCTTGCTGATCGTGAGCGTGGAACAGAAGGCTAAACTTGCCCATACCATCGCGTGACAAACTGATGGCACGCGGTTTAGGGAAACAAGTTTGCATCATTTCTGCTACCGCTAAGGTTATTTTGTCAGCGCACAATGAACCATGATGGTTGAGGATCTGTTCAAAGAAATCGACTTCAAGCTGAGCAAAAAACACATTGTCGCTGTTTTTGTGGCAGTCAATAGACGCATTCATCGTATGCTGACTATCAAGCTTGGTCATCACGTCCTTGCAGAGCAGACTTTTACGCAACAAAAGGTTAGTTAGTGCAACTTCGCTATGGTCGCGGATCATGCGCAGTAAATTGCCACATGAAGGTAAGCGCATCTGAATATAGAGAACCGCGATCAATTGCTCTTGGTCAAATAACGGCACAACATAGTGGTTGGTACGAATGTGTAACTTCCTTGCCAGACAATCAGCTTCGCTTTTACCAGAAAATCTTATCTTGTTTGGTTTCAATGATGCGACCAGCGCTTTGTCATTGAGGACAATTCGGTTGTTGCCATGAAAGTCGACAGTAGAAAAATTACCACTTTGTTGATCATACAGACAGAACTGCACGCCGCGATGAGAGATGAATCTATCGAGGGTATAGCGTAATTGAAGTTTAAAATTACTGACATCCGTCTGTCGGTTTAAGTCAGATAATGATGAACTAAGCTGTCTTGTGACGTAACTTATTGCAATGGCGATATAGAGCAGTGAGACGATAAAAATCGCAGTTAAGCCAAATTGATAGGAGGCAGCTAAAATATCAGAACGATCGGTACCCGCAATAAACACCCAGTCAAAGTTATTATCGGCATCAAAGACAGCCACTTTGTTTTTATTGCGATAGTAGTACTCATAATCGGAAAATGTTGTGCCGCTCTCTACCAACTGACTGATGCCGCCGTTATAACTAATTGAAGCAGTACCAATGCGTTTAGGATCTGGATGGAAGATCAAACGACCAGTATGCCTATCAATGACAAAAACATAGCCGTTATCTAACGTACGTAATCCGCGTAAGCTTTGAGTGGTATGCATCAAGTCAAATTCTAGCCACAATTGTTTGTCATCATTTGGGGTGTATTTGACCGCAAAGACCCAGTAGTCAGGATATTTTTCATACAGCGATGAGATGGCAATCTTTGGCGACAGGTTAACAAGCGGTGTCCAAACAATATTCGGATCTTTTTCTGGCAGAGTAGGGTGGAGCATGGTGGAGCGATATTGCCCTGTTTCCAAGTTGACCGAAATGATGTCAGCATAGATTGGCGAGTGTTTCAAAATGCTTCTAGCCGCATTGTCAAAATCATGCAGGGTTTGTGCGTCATCAAGTAAAAATAATTTACTCGACGCAGCTTCGATTTGATAGGAGACCAAGTTTGTCGCGGTATTAAGGTTGTCTAACGACTGCGAGTGGGCATTGTGCTCGGAAGTTTTAAGTTGATCGTAGGCTAAATATAACATCCCGATAGACAACAGAATAACGTACGGTCTAAGGGTTTGCGTGACCAACTTAGGTAAACTCATGATAGGAATTGCCAACTTATGTGTAAATATTGTGATTTGTGTCTTATTTTAAAGGCAATTCTTGTTATAAGCAATCCGTTCCTATGCACCAATAAAGAATAAGCAGAGTCGAAGGGGATTACTCTGCTTATTTCTATCTTACCAGTTAATGTTCGATTTATCGGTTAACCCTTACTCGCTTTGCAGCTAAAAATGGCCATCGAACGAGGCTCTAGCATAACGTGTTTTCGTTCGACCGACTGGTGCATCAATGTTGATGAAGTGTCGCATACCATCTGCCACTGTTGACCCGTTTTATTTGGCAGGGTAAATCTCGCGGGGGCATCGGTTTGGTTGATCGCGTAAAAGAGTTGATCACCATACTCGCCAATGCCCATATGCAGCCCAACTGCGGTAATCGTATTCCAATCTTGATGACTGAGTGGATTGCCATCCAGTTTGCGCCAATAGACTCGGTTGCTGTTACGAGTTTCGCCACTAAAAGCATGGATAAATGGCGTCATGTAAGTTTGCCGCGCTGCAATCATTTCTGCCATCCAGGAACGAAATTCTTGCTTTGTGTCATCCAATTGCCAGTTGAGCCAACTTATTTCATTGTCTTGGCAGTAAGCGTTGTTGTTGCCTTTTTGGCTATGCGACAGCACATCCGCCATTAAGAAGTGAGGTATGCCAAAAGAGAATAATAAAGTGGTGACGAAATTACGTTTTTGGATTTCGCGTCGTTCGAGGATTAGAGGATCATCTGTCTCGCCTTCTTGACCGTAGTTTGCTGAGCGATTATCACCATGACCATCGCGATTTTGTTCGCCATTTGCGTCATTGTGTTTTGACTTATAAGAAACCAGATCTTGTAAGCAGAAACCATCATGGTAAGTGATGTAGTTGATCGTGAGACGGTAGGGCCAGTTGGCGGCACTATACAGATCGCGAGAACCCATAATGCGTGTTGCAAGTTCAGTAAGGTAACCTTGGTCTCCTCGCCAAAAGCTGCGACTGGTATCTCGCAGGCGATCGTTACATTCGTTCCAGCCAAATGGAAAGTTGCCTACTTGGTAGCCATTTGGTCCAATATCCCAAGGTTCGGCAATCAACTTAGTTTGTTTTAAAGTCGGATCTTGGGCGACAGCCTTGAAGAACCCCCCGTTTGGATTGAAGTTTTCTCCTTCTCGCCCCAGAGTGGCGGCCAAGTCAAATCTAAATCCATCAATATGATATTCAGTTACCCAATAGCGCAACGTATCCATCACTAAGTTTAGTGTCGGCTGATAGGCGAGGTCTAGGGTGTTGCCACAGCCAGTATAGTTGGCAAAGTATTTGCCATGTTTAAGATAGTATCGCTTATCTAGCGCTTTAAGGTTAAATACAGGACCATCTGGACCGCCTTCGGCCGTGTGATTGTAGACGACGTCCAGTATGACTTCGATACCGTTTCTGTGCAGCTCACGAATCGCAGTTTTCAATTCCGTGACCGCGTCTTTGTCCGCATATCTTGGGTCTGGCACCATAAATAGGTACGGGTTGTAACCCCAATAATTCACCTTATCCATATTGAGTAGGTGAGGTTCGTGCATACAAGCTGCGACAGGGAGCAGCTGAATAGTGTTGATATTTTGCTGTTTGTAGAAGTTCAGCATAGCCTCACTGACGAGCCCTAGATAACGCCCTTGTTGTTCAGGGTTTACTTCAGGATTGAGTTTACTGACACCTTTTACGTGCGTCTCAAACAAAATCATCTCTTCTTTGGCTCGTTTAGGTGACTCAACCCCTTGCCAATCAAAGTGATCGTTAGTGACCACACATTTTGCAAGTTGGAAGCTCTTTCGCGCATTAAAAGGTGTTTTGTAGTCAAGAGGATGATCAAGCGCTTTAGCGTATGGGTCTGCGATGTAGTGTTCTTGACCTTGTACTAGTGATATATAGCCATAACGTTGACCGGCTTGAATACCTTCAATAAAGACGTGTTTGATGCCTGCATATTCACCGGTTAACTCATAAGTGGTGTGTTGACCTTGAGCGTCAAAAAGAGCCAAACGAATATCGTCGCTGTCAGGCGCATAGATAGCGAAGTTACAACCTTGATCGTTCAAGGTTACCCCTAGTGGGAATGGGCTAGAAACTGTTGTTGTCATGTTTGTCGTTTATTACCAATGCTGGGCGATACGGTTAGATGAAGATGATTTTTTCTTGTTATGAACGCATCGCTTTTTATTTGTGTCTTAAATAGTGAACTATAGGGCATTACTCGTGACAAAAAGTGTGCACCAGCCAGTAATTTGTTGTCTAAATAGTGATCGAGTTCGAATAACGTTATTTTTTTATGGGCAATGTTGCCCTGTAGCAATGGTTTTGTTGTCAATAAATAGCGGTTGGTAGTAGTAGGTGTGAGTTACTGCAACTGGGATCACAAAGTAGAGGAAATGATCACTATCATCTATTTGATGTAAGTTTCTAATAATTAGTTGTTTATTTCGTTTGTAAAAAACTTTTGTTACACAGTATGAGTGCGCCTGCTTTGACTCTTTTGTTTGCTTATCTACGCTTAGAAGTAATCGGCAGCCAAATGAAAGGAGACCATAATGGCGACATTTAAACAGGATATTCCCAATCGAGTAACCGTGTATCACGACGACATTGAGCAGGAAAAAGCGTTGAAGAATGCACTAGCACCAGAAAAACCGCGCTATTTTAATGGCTCACCTACTTATCAAGCGGAAAGTGTCGACGCTTTTATTCAGCGTGTGGAAGATGCGGGTTTGTCTTTGTAAGTTAGTGTCTTAATCAGCAAAGGATAACAACTTAAGCTAGACCGCCATTGAGGCGGTCTTATACGTTTTAGACCCATTAGCAACAGCTAGGTACTTTTGGCTATGGAGATAATGCGTTTAAGCACTTCATCTTCCGTCACTTCTGAACTGCGATAATAGCGGAATATTTCAGAGTTGATGGCTTGTTGAGCGACGGGGTTCACCGCCATGGAGTCTGTCATACTAGGAACTGCCAACCCTTTTTCGGTTGCTTGAACAAAATCTTGATGCGATTGAATTTGACATGGATTGAAATCCTGAAGATCGATGTCAGTTCGCACTGGTATTGAGCCTTTAATTTGGTTGAATCGCGCTTGAAACTTTTTGTCAGCGAGTGCATTGGCGACTTGCGTCGCTTGTTGTTGTGTAAAGTCACTGGCTGCCATAAATAGAAAGCTATCCATGTTATAGAGAAATGCGTTATGTGATTGTGGGGCAGGGTAGCAACCTATTTTTTGTGGGACGCTAACGTCAGAGGCGAGCAAGTCACCTAATATCCAATCACCACCAAGCTGAAATAGCGCTTGGTCATCAATTAAGGCTTGGGTTGCGGTATCCCAATTTTGATTGGGTTGTTGCGCTGGAACTAGATTGGCAATTTTTCTCAATTGGCGCAGTGCTAGTCGCATCTGGTCGCTATCAATGTGATCACGCTGCAGTTCGACGAGGGCTTTGTAATAGAAATCGACCCCTCCGTTAGCAATCACTAAGCTTTCAAATAACAAGGCAACTTGCCAAGCTTGCTCACCAACGGCAAGAGGCACAACGTTGTTTTGTTTTGCGGTTTCCATTGCTTGGAACATTTCAGGCCATGTCTTTGGCACGCTCAGTTCCAGTTTTTCTAACACGTCATGGTTTACCCACATCCAGTTAAGGCGATGGAGAGTAATGGGTAGTGCTACATAGCCATTATCGGTTTTATTGATGTTAATCGTGAGCGGATAGAGGTTGTCATCCCAGCCTTGTTCCGTGGCGGTTTGGTTGATCGTATGAACAATACCCACCTCATCCCAGGCTTTGATGCTAGGACCTTCTATCTGTGCGATATCTGGCGTATTGCCAGCGAGAGCGCGAGCTTGAAGTACCGTCATTGCGCTATCACCGCCTCCACCTAGAATCGGTGATGGCAACAAAGGAATGTCGTGTGCTAGAAGCTGTTGCTCGAGAGCATCGAGCGCCTTTTTCTCACCTTTAGATGTCCACCAATGCAGGAACTCAACGTCAGCGACACTATTGGCTGAAAGGCTAGCAAGAATGACTGCTAGGGCTATTTTTCTCATAACTAATCTCTTGGGAATGCAAGCGTTGCGATTAACCCACCTTGGCAAGTCATCTCAAGTGAGAGTTGTCCACCATGAGCTTTGGCAATGCTTTGGGAAATCGTTAGACCAAGTCCATTACCTTCTTGGTCACTTGAACCTCGGTAGTAGGGCTGGGTTAATTTTTCTAATATAGTTGGGTCAAGTGACTTGCCGTGGTCTTGTACGCGAATCGTGATGGCATCAATGGACTCGGTAAGATAAATATCGGCTTTATGACCATATTTGATCGCGTTATCGACCAAGTTTTGAATACAGCGTTTAATTGCCAGCGGCTTACCCGCGTAATAGTCAACATTATGGTTATGAACTGTGATTTTATCGCCGTTTGGGTCGATAGCACTGGCGATATGGGTGACTAACTGATTAAGATCGATAGGCTCGATATCTTCGTGAATGTCGGTCTCTTTGATACATTGCAGTGCGCCCTTAACCATTAAGTCTAGGTCATTCGCTATACGGCTAAAGCGTTCTCGCTCGGTATCATCATCCAGCATCTCTGCGCGAAGTTTTAGGCAAGCAATCGGTGTTTTTAAGTCGTGAGAAATCGCACCAAATAGCATTTCACGATCTTTAATGTGGCTATCAATACGTCGGTTCATCTTATTGAATGCGTGTACCGCGGCGCGAAGTTCGGCACTTCCTTCTTCTTTAACCTCTGGTACCTTGAGCCTGCTCGACATCAAGGTCGCCGCTTTCGCCAGTTGACGAATAGGACGGATTTCACGCTGGACGACAAACCAAGTGCAAATCAACAGTAACAGTGCCGAGAGTAGCATGGTGAACCATTCGCGGATGTCGAAATAGCTGGTTTCTAAGTTGATATAAGGTGCAGGTAACACCGCCGCAAGATAGAACCAAGCTTGCTGATCGACTTTCACTTGAATCACCAAAATGGGTGGATTGAGATCGCCGTATGAGAGTGAGTAGTGCCCCCACAACATTGGCAATTCATCGATTGGCAATTCTTTGTTGAACACTTTGAGTTTGTCACGACGGGTGAATTCGACCTGGATATCGGGCGCATCTTGCAGCTCGTTATGTAAAACCTGTTCCACTTCACTGATGACCATGGTTTTTCTGTTACTTTCTGGTAGGGGGGCCACCGGAATTTGATGATTATTGAGTGAAACAAAAAATCTCGTGCCGCCCATATTACGCAGCTGATTTAGCACCAGATGGCGATATTCAGGCGGTAGCGTTTGGAAAAAAGAAATCGTTGAGGCCGCACTGAGGGCAAGGCTGTTCACGGTCGTCTTCAAGCCTTGCTCATCTTTATCGCTACTGTGTTGGTACCAGATTAAACCTGCTAGGAATTGTGCAATCACGATCACGCACAGTAAAAACAAGCTGGTGCGCATTGCTAGTGAGTGGGTGAGTCCTTTAGCCTTCATATTGCACACCAGCGGTAAGCATGTAGCCTTTGTTACGTACAGTGAGAATCAATGAGCGATCTTTATCGTCGAGATGATGGCGTAAGCGGCTGATTTGTACATCGATACCACGCTCAAATGGGTCGGCATCACGCCCCCAAATTTCACGAGCAATGTCGTCACGCGACAAAATAGATTCGGCATGAGAGATAAATAGCCCTAACAGCGACAAATCGGCTCCGCTGAGTTGTTTAACGGTTTTACTTGGTGTGTGAGTCAGTTGACGAGTTACGGTATCTAGCTGCCATTCAGCAAAACGCACCTTGCGTGCAAGTTTGGCGCTTTGAGTCGTGACGCTGCGGCGCAGTATGGTTTTGATGCGTGCCAGCAATTCGCGCGGGCTAAACGACTTAGTAATGTAGTCATCAGCCCCCATTTCAAGCCCTGCAACACGGTCTGCCTCTTCGGTAACCGCTGTGAGCATAATAATAGGTACGTTAGAAGTTCTCCTTAGTTGCTGACACAAGCTAAAGCCGTCGTCGCCTGGCATCATAATATCGAGAATGATGAGATCAGGTTGATGCACGTCTAGTTGTTGCCACATTGCCACCCCATTTTCAGCGCCTATGACATCAAAACCGGCTTTGCCTAAATAATCACTCAGCGCTTCACGCAGATCTTGGTTGTCATCCACGACTAAAATTTGTTTCTCACCCATCACTCACCCAGCCATATCGTGTTTTACTCGGTATATGATGCCATTCAAGTGAGGTTTCTCAATCTCTTACTCAATAAAGTGATGGTTTTGAGAGGGGATTTTTGTAAGTGAGCTCTTACAAATGCGAGGGAATTTGCAACCTTTAGCATGACGATCACTCGTATCATAAGTTCGATTTGGCAAATAGCACAACTCCCTGCCGTTGCAGTACATACTCTCACTTCGTAGCGGTATTGCTATTTACCGAATGAACTTGTTTATGTGTAGTCACCTGTCTTGCCCCAGAGCTGTCTGACCCAGCGGGTAGCCTAGGCAAGTTGTGCAGCCAACCTTCATCGGTTGGCTTTTTTTCTGGGACGGAAAAATTTTGAACATACTCGAACATCCTTGTGAGCAATAGTTAAGTTATGCCCTCATCCTAGAACCTCAAGTTAAGCTGAGGTAAAGTGCTTTTATAAAAAGAATTTGTTGCTGGGAGGATGGTATGGAGATGTCGGTAGGGCAAGTTGCTGAGCGGGCTGGTGTTAAGGTTTCTGCCTTACACTTCTACGAACAGAAAGGTTTGATTAGTAGTTGGCGTAATCAAGGGAATCAACGCCGTTATGACCGCAGTGTGATTCGTCGTGTTGCGGTAATCAAAGCAGCACAACAAGTTGGGATGAGCTTAGAAGAAATCGCTCAAGCATTTGCAGCTTTACCCAAGCATAAAGCCCCTACCAAAGCTCAATGGGAAGCGATGGCGACGCAATGGCACGCCGATCTTGAGCATCGGATTTTGCAACTTAAAGCGTTACAGCGAGATCTTAACGGCTGCATTGGCTGTGGCTGCTTGTCTCTCGACAGCTGTAATTTACGCAACCCAGAAGATACTCGTGCCGCTGAACACACAGGAGAATCGCTGCTGACTGAACCAGAGGACAACTTTTAAAGCGATAAGGCAAATGAGAGCAACAATGGCAACGTCAGTATACTAAAGAAGTTGCCATACAATACCATCGATGCCACTTGCTCCGGCTGAATATCAAATCGCTCCGCAAATAAATAATTCATTACTGCTGGTGGCAGCATGGCGAACAGCACCATCATCTGTAATTGCATGGTTGGTAGCGGAATAAAATAGTAAATCAAAGCAAACGCTACTGCGCCGGTAAATAAAGACTGCGCCGTACACAATAATCCCACTTTAAGTCCAGATAGACGCATATTGCACATTTGCGCGCCAAGAGAGAGCAACATTACGGGAACAGCTGCTTGCCCCAACAACGCGGTCGCTTCATAAAGCGGTGTCCAAATGGAGAACCCAGCAAGGTTAATCGCGAGTGCTGCTGCGGCGGCAAGGAAAACTGGCATGCGAATCACTTGTTTGAATGGGTTGCCATTACTTAGTACCGCTAAGCCGAGGCTAATATGGGTACAAGCAGACACAACAAATAATAATACCGCGGCAGCGAGTGCAGAGTCGCCAAACGTGTAAGTAAACAGTGGAATCGCCAGGTTGCCACTGTTGCGGAACATATGCGGTGGAGCCCAAGCTCGAAACTCAAGTTTCATTAATTTACAGATTGGCACCATCACCAACCCTGGTACTAGTACGGCAATTAATGCCGCGCTAAGCAGCGGGATCTGCTCCGTATCGAGCGGCATGGCGACCAAAGAGGAAAAGACCAGAGCAGGAGTAAAGGTATCCATGTTAATACGGTTAATGGCTTTAAAGTCGGGGCGAATCCAACGCCCAACCGAATAACCTACGACCACTAACGCAAAAACTGGAAACAGTATTCCTATGACTTGTTCGAACATTCCATTGCCGCAAAAAATCCAAGTAAGAGACAAACCTTAGCAGTCTTACCGGCTTAGGTCACTACTCCAAAATTCGGATTGGATAATTTTTGCTGTTTAACAGCATGGCGTTTCTGGTAATGTTGGGGCGATCAGGAATAAAAATTGAAGGGTGTATGGATACGATAATGCAAGTGGGTGAGTCAGCATTAATTGTTGAAGGTGGCGCAATGCGCGGCGTGTTTTCTTGTGGCGTACTAGACCACTTTCTAGCGCAAGAGTTTTCTCCTTTTGATAGTTTTTGGGGCGTCTCAGCTGGTGCGAGTAACCTTGCTGCCTATTTGGCAAAAATGCCGGGTCGAAACCTTAAAATTTACCTCGATTATAGTCGTCGTAAAGAGTTCATTAACTTACGTCAGTATCTCGGTGGTGGCGACTTAATGGATTTGGATTGGATGTGGCGAATTACCCTCGAAGAGCTTGGTATTGATAAACGCGTATTGCGCGAAGATCCGAGACCATTTTTCTTGGTTGTAGCGCGTCAAGATTCAGGATACGCCGAGTACCATACTCCGGATGTCGACAGCCTGGCAGAAACAATGAAAGCGTCGAGTGCGTTACCCATTATGTATCGGCATGGTGTTGAGTTAGGTGAGCATCGTTACGTAGATGGCGGGGTTGCCGATGCGATTCCTGTCGCTGAAGCCATTGCGCGTGGTGCGCGTAAGATTATGGTGTTACGCAGTCGTCCTGCCAGTTATCGTAAGGGTGGTGAGAAATTTAAGCCTTTGCTTAAGCGTTTGTTGCGCGATACGCCAGAGTTGATTGAGCCCATGCTTACTCGCAGTGAGCGCTATAATCAAACGTTAGCGCTTATCGAGAATCCACCGCCAGGCGTGCAAATTATCCAGGTGTGTCCGCCGGAAAGTTTCAAACTCAAGCGCCTAAGCCGCGATGCAAGTTCGTTACAAAGCGCGTATCAGTTGGGGCTTGAGTTAGGTCATTCAGCAATCAATGAGTGGCAAAAGCTTTAACGGGGTAACTGAGCGATCTTCGTAAGCAATTCGTTTGCGCAGTCTTGAATCGATTTACCCGCCGTGTCGATACGAATCACCGGTGTTGACCACGGGTGATATTCACGCTCAACCACTTGTTGCCAAGAAGGTTGTTTCAGTGAGGGGATGGTAGAGATACGCTCCTCAACACGTCTTTTATGCTCAAGTTGATCGCTGCACAAGATTTCGATATTGACGTAGTGAGCATTGGCATCTAGAGCAACCTGCTGCCATTCTTTACGCGTCAATGGAATCGGATTACAGCTATCTGCAATGGCGCTGATACCCAGTTTAAGGTTATCACTAATAATGCGATAACTTAGGCGATACCCTTCACCTTCTACTTTAAAATTGCAGAGATCTCGTAGTCCTTGCTCGACAGTATCAATACGCAGAAACAGCGCGCCGGTGTGTTTAGCTAACTCTTGAGCGAGAGTGGTTTTACCGCTGCCTGGTAGCCCAGAGAATATATAAAGAGTGGGTTGGGTCATTGTGATTCCTGCGAAATTTTTTCCAATAGAAACTCAATCAATACCCTGACTCGTTTAGCTTTTTGACGATAGGTTGAAACATCAGCAGTTGATTGTCGGTGGTTACATTCATGGTAGGTCGTGTAATAAGAAATCATGGTTAGTCAAAAGCTAATAGTAAATTAAGCAGAAGTCATCTAAAAATTCATAATCAATCGACCTTGACGACACTCTATCTTACCGTATCTGATATCACGATATGAGCGAGTTTGGGTATTGGCTTGGTATGAGGAAGTGCGATATATACAATAAGTTTGATATATTTATCTTGGTTTTATTTTAAGTTTGGTGATTATCTACGCAAAACATACATGAATATGTAGCTATTTAACACCGAGGAAATTGTGAAAAACATACTGTGTGGCATCGCTGCTTTGATTCTTGGACTGCTGCTCGTCGGTGGTTACGGTGTCGTGCTGTCTGCGCAATGGTATTTATCACTTTCCAAAGAGCTGAGTTTGTTTGTTGTAGATACAACATCACTGATTTCCCGTCGCGAGCTATTGGCTAAAGAGTGGCTGTTAATGGTGATGCGTTCAATACCGTTAAGTTTTTTCTTTGCGTTGTTTTTTAGCATTTTGCTGGACGCCTTTTACAACGTCGCCCGAGTTGCTCATTATGCAATATGGGGAGCTTTGCTCGGTTGTCTGTATATCTTATTGCCTGCGGCAATGCACGATTACGATCAGCGCTTGATTGAGCTAGGTATCCAAATTCCAGTGAGTAGTCAGCTTGGCTTCATAGAGGCTTTAATGGCTTACTTACCGATTTTTATTCTGGTTTTCTTTATTGCGACACGCCGCGCAAACCATTATCAACGACCAAAATTCGTCTAACAAAAAGGGGCATTCGCCCCTTTTCTGACTTTGCTAGATCAACTCGTAGCTGATCATGTAAAGCTCGTTCAAATTCGGATAAATTTCAGCAATTAAGCGCTTTAGTTCGTCAAGAGGTAAAGCTTCCTGTTGTGCGTGAAATTCATTGATCTCATCGAACTGTAAAGGCTCCACAGATAGAATCTTAATTTCACAAACTTTCTTATCGGTTTCCAAGGTAAACACTTCCACTTGCGTACCTGGGACATAATGGCTTTCAGCTTCATCACGAATGGTGATGGTTTTCATACCAGAGGTGATAAGTGGCGTTAGAAATTCGAAAAAGGTAATTTTAGTCGGTGCTTGCGTCATGATTGCGTGGTCTCGTTGATACTAATCTCAATTGTAAACTATATCAGTTGGACAGTATCTGAATTTATGTTTTGAATTTCGACAGACTTTGTAGAAATGATCAGATTAGCCTCTGATGCGAGCGTTTTTTTAAGCAGGATAGGTCTAGTTATTCGAGCCGGTTTACTCACAACAGTCGTGTGTGAACGATGGCTGGATTGGAAAAGCGTTGAAGCAAGATTACACCAAAATTTGGTAGTGACGAGTAGAGCGAGAAAGCAATGACATAATGACCTGCCGCAAATTGATTACCCATCTGGGCTGGTCATTGTCTAACAGATTGTTTATGCAGATGCGGAGCGTTTTACCCAGCAATTAGCGTTGACTTGAGAGCCGACGGCGGCAATAAGCATAAGTGGACCGAGAACGCAGGACATGAAAGCGCATAACATGCGTTTGGTAGTGAAAGCTTGAGATGGCGAGAAAAATTGAATAGCTAAAAAGATAATTAAACCAGTGAGAGACCAAACTAACATACAACTTCCTTAATAATATGAGGCCAATCGCCCCGTTATTAAGATAGAGAGTTCCACAGAAACGCGATACGCTTAATTGTGGAAATTGTGAAGCTGGTAGGTTTAATTTGAAGAGGTGGTGGAGGGAGTAAACGCGTCACTCCCCCAGATTGAATAAGACGGTTACAGCCCTTTATGGTATTGCGCATTGGCGGTAGGTTGGATCATTTGATGCAATTGCTCCGCTTGATTGCCCGTCGCAGCATTAAGTAGCGTGATAAACTGCTCAATGATGTGCGCCTTAGTGGCATTAACTTGCGTTTCGGTTTGGATATCACGCAAATCGATCAGGATATCGGTGAACAGTTGCGGGAGATCTTGCAGCACTTCAAGGTTCATTACATTGTGCTCGCTATAAATCGCGTTATGGCTGCCACGCTGTTTTTGAATCACATACGGATTGTCTTTGAGATTGATAATCGATGTGCGCTTATTACAACGCTTTAAGCAGCCTTTATTCACCTTAATCTTTTTGCAGCCTTCTGTTTGTTGGAACAGACACTGACGGCTAGTCAGTAGTGTGTTGGGATGATAAACACTGTAAAAACTGCGCATGCTTGCAGGGCGTTTGATATGACGCATCTGCTTCATATTGAGTTCGTTGGAGATAAAGGCACCACTCGCCCCAAATTCTTCATGCAAACATTTTAGTGCGTAGGAATTGGTGGTATTCATCTGTGGACCCGCAACCCAATTTAACCCAAGTTGTTTTGCGATTACGCCGACACCTGAGTTGTTGGTGATAAGCCATTGTGGCTTTACTGCCGCTAAGAAATGGTGTGCGGCTTGGTAGTCGTCACCAATTAAAATGGCAGGGAACCATGGCTTTAGCCTCGGGTTAGCTTCAAATAGGGTGACGAGGTTTTGCCACTCATCAGCAAGCCCCATAGGCATTTGATAATAGACATCAATATTGTCTTGCTGAGCAAGGTGACAATCTTCATTGGAAGAAATTAGCACAGCGAGTCGTGCTGCACCTTCGCGATTCGGTGGCGCAGGGATAGAAGGTAGGCTAGGGACATCTATCGCGCCTTTTAGACTGCTTTTGTTTGCAAAACCGCTGATATCAAAGTCTTGAGTCTTGTTCGCGACGTTTTCTATGATGGCAGTTTTGTCATCATAAAGTTTCTTTTTCACTTGCTGAATATCATCAACACTTTGACATTGATAGATGGTCGAGAAGTGTTTTACTGCGTGATCGCGAGGGTTATCGATATACATCGATTTACCGTATTCACCTTGTAAGAAGGCGTTGGAAAAGTCGCGGTTGAAAACAGTATACAGCTCTGTCGTGTCCTGAGAGAGCTCCTTACCACCAACTAGACGATCGATTTGTTGACGCCAGTTATCGACCACAGTGTATACGTAGTGGGACTTTTTGATCCGCCCTTCGACTTTAAGTGAGTATACGCCTGCCTCTGCTAAGGCTTCTAAATCACTAAAAGCAGAATTGTCTTTCATATTGAGCGGGTAACTGTTTCCCGTTTTGGTCGTTTCGTATTGTTCGCGGCAAGGTTGACTACAGCGACCACGGTTACCCGAAGCACCATTACGTGCAGAGCTGATGTAACAAATACCGGAAAAGCCGATGCAGTATGAACCGTGAACGAACACTTCCATCTGCACATTGTGTTGCTTGCCGAATTGAGCGAGGTGCTTGATCTCATTGATATTCAATTCACGTGACAAGTTCACTCGACTTGCCGTGAGTTGATTCAAAAATAAAATTTGCCCTTCATTATGCGTGTTGAGCTGAGTCGATGCGTGCACGTCCAGTTGCGGGAAGTGGTGCTTAAGGATGTAGGCGAGACCTAAATCTTGAACGATCACCCCATCGATGGTTGTGGTATTCAATTGGCTGAGCAGACGCACAATCGCGGGAATTTCACTCTCTAAGATCAATACATTGAGTGTGAGAAAAATTTTGCAGCTGTGCTGATGAGCAAGTTCTAACACACCATTTAAGTTATCAAGCGTTAGGTTGGCTGCACGGTTACGGGCATTAAATCGATCTAAACCACAGTAGATGGCATCCGCACCTGCAGCAATTGCCGCTTTAATTGACTCTAAGTCTCCGCCTGGAGCTAACAACTCAAATTGATCGCGTGTCACTGTTTATCTTCTTACTCAACAAAAATAGGCGCGCATTTTACGGTTTTCACTCCGAGGAAGCGAATTTAATTTAGAGAGCGGTGCAGCTATTGCAGTGCGGCTGAGCATCAAACTGCTTGATCACAACCTATCCCCTTTAAGAAAAAAACCTCATCATGCGAGGGGAAAAGCGCTGATGAGGTTTGGCTTAATTCAGTTAAGGGGCAATCGCAATACCGTTTATGTGATTGGTGATACAAAGCCCTGAGGTTTTAATGCGACGAGGGAGCAGGTCAGCGACTGGAGGATATTTTCAGCCGTGTTACCCATCACCAAACCTTTGATACCTGAGCGGGCGATGGTGCCCATCACAAGAATATCGATTTCAAGAATCGCCACACATTGTGGTATTTCATCATCGGCGCGCCCATTAATGTGATGGACTGTAAATTCGCCAGCAATGCCCGATTCTTCAATGAGATTGTCGAGTTGCTGCCGATGATTATCACGTAAGAGCTCAATCTCTTGATTTAACTGCTCATCATCGATTTGTATCCAAGAGTGGTGTCTTAGATAACTTTCTAGTTCATATTGCCAACATGAGATGATGTGAAGGCGACTGTCACAACTGTCGGCGATAGATCTTGCAACAGTCAGCAGTTGTAACACGAGCTGTTTGTCTTCTTCACTGTGCACGATAGGGTCAATCGCAACCGCGACTCGTTTATGGCTATGAGGTTTTACACTCGAGCGGTGAAGCCATATTGGGCATGGACATTTGCGCAGTAACTTCATATCCAGTGCTTTGAAACCTTCAGCACCATCATTGATAGGCTCCGCTTGTTTAATCAGTAAATCTCTATGGTGGTTTTGTACGCACTGAATGATTTTTAAAGCCGGTTTATCGCCGCAAGCAATTTCGACCGCTAATGGTAAGTCAGCGTTGTCTTCAATGGTTTGTTGGACCTGCGTAATTTCTTTATCTAGAGTATCGCGCAGGGATTGCTGATACGCATCCCGGTAGTTAGCCATGTTTTTTGGTAAAGCAGGGGAAACGATCAAACCCATCAATGACGCGTTGTTGCGTTTTGATAGCGTAAGGGCTTGCTCGATTGAGTCTCGGTTCTCAGGTAGCCCTTGGCTAACGAAAAGAATGTTCTTGAACTCTTTCATAATCACCTCCCGTTGCTGCTATAAGTGTTGTACTGCTTAATGAAAAAATCCACCTTACTAATAAGGTTATTAGTAAGGAAAAAGTAAAACTGGCGAATATTCAGTTTGTTGAGGACTAAGTTTTAGGTTTGTTGGGTCATTGAGCTCGAACATTACCCAGCGAGAATAGGCTAACAATTTCCTGATACGTCGGTTGGTGATTAACGATAGAATGGGCATTGATTTGCTAAACCGTATTTGGCGAAAATATGTACCCCTACCGCGATGATGGACATGAAAACAGAAAAACAAAAAATGTTGGCTGGAGAGCCTTATAACGCTTGGGATGAAGAACTTTATTCCGCGCGTATTGCTTGTCGCAAGACATTACAAAAGTTAAATAACAGCATTCCTGATACCCAAGATTGGCGTGACGCGATCAATGAGCTAATTCCAAATAGTAGTGAGGCGTTTTTAGAGCCCCCTTTTCGTTGCGACTATGGTAGCAATATCAAGGTAGGTAAGAATTTCTACGCCAATTTCAATTGTGTGGTTTTAGATGTGGCTGAAGTGATCATCGGTGATAACGTGCTGCTTGCTCCCAATGTACAACTTTACACCGCAGGTCATCCATTAGATGTGCAAGGACGTGTGGAAGAGGGGGTTGAGTTTGGTTTACCGATCACCATTGGTGACAACGTTTGGCTGGGTGGCGGAGCGATAGTTTGCCCAGGCGTGACGATTGGGAACAACAGTGTTATCGGCGCAGGTAGCGTAGTAACGAAAGATATTCCAGATAATGTGCTTGCGGCAGGTAACCCATGTCGCGTGATTCGCCCAATTGAGCAGAAGTAACGGCTTTAAGACTCTGTGAAGTGGTAAACTGCGCTCCAGATACATTGGAGCGCATCTCTCAATGAGGTGTGATTTAAGTATCGAGGATAGTCTCTCTACTCAGATGGTGTTCAGTGTTACTGACCGCATTACGACCCGCTTTTTTCACTTTATAAAGTTCTTGGTCGGCGAGGTTGAATAATGTTTCAAAGCCATGAGTAGCATGCTGCAAATTGGTCAAACTTGCTGCGCCAATCGATAAGGTAAGTAAATCACTACATATCGATAAGGGGTTAGCTAACGCTAAATCTTGTATGGCTTGCTGTAGGTCGAGTAAGCGTTGATGTAACTCCTCTGGAGAAGAATCAATACTTAGTAATAGAAATTCGTCCCCACCATAGCGGAATAGATAGTCGGTACCGCGATCAAACACTTTTTGCATTTCGCCAGCGATACGCTCGAGGGCAATATCACCTTGGTGATGACCATGATAGTCGTTATACCCTTTGTAGTAATCGACATCGATGACGGCTGCTGCTAAATAGGTATCTGATTCTATTGCTTTATCGATTAACTTCGGTGCGATGTCATCCAGCTGGTAACGGTTATATAGACCGGTTAATGGATCGGTTTTCGAAAGCGTTTCCAGTTTTTGGTAGGCAATTTCCAGTTTGTTTCGCTGCATGTGGTTTTCCAGCGCAACAGCAATGAAGCTCGCCAATTGTTCAAATAGATTACAGTGGTATTGTAAGTACTGATCGGCTAAAGAGTGTTGAATCGACAGGACGCCGAGTACTTTATTTTGCATCATGATTGGCGTCAGAATGATTGACTGCACAGGCGAGTCATTTCTAAAGTGCTTACACTCTTTGTTGTTACGCTCTTGTTCTGGCACAAACACACTTAGCGCTTCATCATTGATACGGTTTAAGTGCACGGTACGGCGATTTTTTACCACGTAACTGCCAACGGAGTATTGGTGTGCACAATCTACTTTGAAGTTTTCGACCGGACCATTTTCGTCGTAAAAGTAGCAATATTCTAATGTGTCAGCTTTTTCATGATACAGCGCGATACCAAACTCTTGGGTCGGGAAAATCGAACAAATCTTTTCGTAGATCAAGGGCAAGTTATTTGCGATGTTTTCAGAGGTGGCAATAGATTGTCCCACTTCGGTGACCGCGCCAATATGCTGCTGCATTTTGTCGAGTACTAAGCGCTCGTGATCTTGAGTTGATTTTTCAATCTGATTCAGAAGGTTATCAAACTCTTTGCGTTGTAGCTTTTCAATTTGTTTGTTCGAAGCTTGGAGATAGACCGTTTGAATTTCACAAAGACGTTTTTGATCGCCAGCGTGAGCCAAAAGTTCACATAGGCTTTCGCACAATAATGAGAAAAAGCCATAGTTTTCATCAGCACGAATGGATTGATAGAGTTCTAGAGCTAAAGGTAAAGCGGTAACGTAATCTCCCGTCTTTGTTAGGTAAACAATTTGCTGTACCTGACATTCGGTTTGATTGTGCACATCATAAATATCGACGAACAATTCTGCGGCAAGAGAGAAGTGATATTGGATCTCTTCGACTCGATAATATTGATGATGTTTCGCCATGATTTGCGCGATATAGCCATTCGCAATAGCTTCGCTACGCGTTGCGCCGTTCGTTGCTCCAATATCTCTTGCTTTTTTACAGTGTAAAATCGCTTTTTGATGTTGTCCTTCCAAGTGACCTAGTGCGTATCCCATATTGAGTAGGCAAATCGCATGGTTAGAATGGTGACCAATTTTTTCCCCGTACTGAGCACCATATGACGCAATTTGGTAAGCTTGCTCATATTGCTCTAGGCAGAGATAAAAATCACTGATGTTAGTGTAGGCAAGCGACAAGTAGTTAGCATCTAGATAATAAGCATTTTCTAGAACTTCTCTGTAGAGATCGTAAGCTTTGTGAAATTCTTCATAATCGGCATAAATAGAGCCAAGCAAAGTTTTGACTTGCAGCCGCTGAACAATGTCTGTTTCACGACATAGTGTCAGAGCTTCTTCAAACACGATGATTGAATATTGACGGTTGTCGTTGCGATTGCCTTTTACACCCTCAAGAATTAACGTGAAGAGTTTTGGCAATGTGTAGTTATGCTCTTGGCAAACTTGATTTATTTTATTTATAGATTGCTCAACGCCTTCAACGCCTTGTGTTAAAGGCAGTTGAGACATGATTGCTTGTATTTTTTCTAATGCAGCGTGACTCATTCACTTTCCTCCGGAGCACTGTGATTATAAGTTTTAGCCGGAGGAAGATGAATAACTATGACAAGCGTGAAATCACTATTTACTCAATGAGTTACAGTGAATTTTCCGAGACTTGTAGGATTTATCCTACAGCTCAGAATTCGCAGTTTGCAATAAAGATCACGCGTTGATGGGTGTAAGGGTGATCGAAGGACAATTGCTCAGCATGCAGATGTAAGCGAGAGTCTTTTTCGCCATATAAACCGTCACCAACCATCGCCATATTAAGCCCTTGATGATGAGCACAATGTACGCGCAGCTGGTGGGTACGTCCGGTTTTAGGGTACATGATCAGCTTACTGCGTCCATCTTTCACTTCGACCAGCTCCCAATAGGTTGTCGCCGGTTTGCCATGTTCAAAGCACACTAATTGACGTGGACGGTCATCTGGGTCGCCACGCATAGGCAAGTTGATTTCGCCACTGGTTTGCTCAACTACGCCTTCCACCATCGCTAGGTAGCGTTTCTCTACGCCACGAGTTATGAATTGTTTTTGCAAGCTTTTGTTGGCACGACGGGTGAGGGCGAAAACCAATAAGCCAGAAGTTGCCATATCTAAACGGTGCAGCACAAAAGGACCCTCTACGTCAGGAAACAGGGCTTGGACGCGAGTATAGGCTGAATCTTTGATTGTTTTACCCGGCACTGAAAGCAGACCAGAAGGCTTGTTGACCACAACAATCGCTTCATCTTGGTAAATGATTTCTAGCTCTTTGTCTTTACCCCAGTTGTCTTCCAGCGGGTTTGGATCGACGTCTAATCCTTGTAACATGTGACCGAGGATCGGGTTACATTTGCCGTGGCAAGACGGGTAGAATTTTTTATGCTGCCTAACTTCAGATTTTGGTGATACGCCCCACCAAAACTCAGCCATTGCCAACGGCGTAAAGCCATGTTTATAGGCGTAGTGAAGCAGTTTAGGGGCTGCACACTCACCTGCACCAGCTGGAGGTGTCGGGTTTGTCGTCTCGGCAAAAATGGCTTTTAGGGATTTTTGTTCACCATTGGCATTTAGAAAACGGTACTGCTCAAACAACTTATTCTGTAGCGCGTTAGACAGATGTTTACGTTGCTGTTTGGCGTGATTAATTTCACTGTTTAGTTGCTCGAGCTCGCTTTGCAGTAGCGCAATTTTCGCTTCCCACTCTAGCTTGAGATATTTCAGTACGTTTTTCTCAGCCACACTTTGCTTGGCGAGATCATCGAGAATGGTTTTTAGTTCTTCACCATGCAATGTTTCTTCAGCTTGCTGACGCTGATTTTTGCGAGCAGCGCGTCCATCAATCATGGCTTGGCGTTGCTGCTGCTCTTGTTGCTGATAGTCGTTTTTATGCTGAGTCAATGATGCATTTAACTCGGCTAATTTCGGGTTCGCGGAAAGCTGTTTTACTTGGCTGTTTAGTTCGGTAATTTCGGCTAATTCTGTGCGGAAAAAGCACTCTTCCGCCAACATGTCAAAAACAGGTGGGACGAAGTGTGGAAGCAGGTTTTCCTCGGCGATTTTGCCAGAAAATGCACTTAAATAACCGAGTTCGCCTTG
This sequence comes from Vibrio ponticus, assembly GCF_009938225.1. NCBI lineage: Bacteria > Pseudomonadati > Pseudomonadota > Gammaproteobacteria > Vibrionales > Vibrionaceae > Vibrio > Vibrio ponticus. The sequence goes on along the minus strand of NZ_AP019658.1, from coordinate 1,224,868 downwards.
TGGAGAGCGTACCAAAAGTACACCAAACATTTTCCCAGTGCCGGTTGGATCGTTTTCACTGCCAAAGTTGTGCTGCCAATTTGATTGCTCAACAAGGTGCTGTTGCAGCTCTTGGGCTGCAAGGACACAAAGCGGGTGAGGCTGATAGTAAAATGGGAAAGTAAACGCATTTGGTAATTCAATACCTGCAATATCGGCGTTAAAACGAGTGAACAGTTGCTCTGGTTGGTGCATGGTAAAACTTCTATCAGCGTAATTGAGAGCCGAGATTTTACCCGTTTAGGCGAGGAATACCACCTTGTCTAAGCAAGGTGGTGTTTTTACTTTACTGGGGACGTTTAGCGCACGTAGCTTGAATCTAAGCTAATCAGCCAGTGGTGAACCGTACCATCTGATTTTTCTACCCAAATATCATTACGATATTGTTCAATGCGACCTTTAACGCTCAGTGTGAACGTGTTGTCTTTGACAGACTCGACGCGTAGGAATTGATCAGAAGTAGTTAGCACAGGCTCTTGATCGCCAATTTCAGCGCCATTAGCAATTAAGAAGTATTGGTTAAGTTTATTGAGTTTCTTTTCAGTCGACGCAATTTTATGACCGACTAACGTTAGATCATTGCCAATAGGGATTGAAGCGATTTGTGGACCTAAACTGGTATGCGTTGGGATAAAGACCCATGCAGCTACCGCAGCAGCGATCACCACTATAGATAAGAAAACGATTTTTAATTTAGACATGTTGAGTTGTTCTAACAAGCAAACGAAAGTTGCTGCTAGTGTAGCGCAGCCAAGGGTATGCGCAAAGCTATGCGGGTAAATGCTACGGCATTTACAATGGGATGATTAAGACAAAAAGCCCTTTTCGGCAGTGAAAAGGGCTAATACCAATCGGGATAAGTAAGTGGTCAGTTAATTGCGCAAGGAAAATCGCTTAGAACTAGGCGCAGATTGCCGTTAACTAGTTATTCTAATTACCAAATCTGCAACAACGTTATCAGCGATTTTAATCAGCAAGAATGATCAAAGACTTGTGCTGATTGGTATTCATCTTAAGAAATTTGAAAGTGCTTTATTGAGTGTTGTAGCGATTAAGCGAACAAGTATTTAGCGTGGAAGCGCAAATGCTCTTCAATAAAGGTCGAGATGAAGTAATAGCTATGGTCATAGCCTGCTTGCATTCTCAAATTCAGCTCACTGTCATGCATATTCGCTGCATGGATAAGTGATTCTGGTTTTAGTTGCTCGTGAAGAAAGCTGTCTGCATCGCCTTGGTCTACCAACATAGGTAACTTTGCTCGCCCAAGTTTTAGTAGCTCGGTGGCGTCATACTCTTTCCAGCTTTCTACCGATTTACCTAAGTAAGCGGTGAATGCTTTTTGCCCCCAAGGACATTGCATTGGGTTAGTGATCGGGCTAAATGCTGAAATAGAGCGATAGTTGTCGCTATTTTTTAGACCAATCGTGAGTGCGCCATGACCGCCCATGCTGTGACCAAAAATACTTTTCACGCTTGAGACAGGGAAGTTGGCTTCAATCAGTTTAGGTAGCTCATCTACGATGTAGTCGTACATATGGTAGTGCTTTGACCACGGGGCTTGCGTCGCATTAAGGTAAAAACCAGCGCCTTTGCCTAAATCGTAGTTTTCATCATCCGCGACGTCGTCACCTCTTGGGCTTGTATCGGGTGCGATGATAGCGATGCCCAGTTCAGCGGCTGCGCGAAATGCGCCAGCTTTCTGCATAAAGTTTTCATCGGTACAGGTTAAACCTGACAACCAGTAAACGGCAGGAACCGGGTTGCTTGGTGTTGCATTCGGTGGCAAGAAAATCGCAAAGCGCATTGCGCAATTTAGACTAGTTGCTTGGTGTGAGTACTGCTTATGCCAGCCACCAAATACTTTTGCTTGGCTGAGGTTTTCGATGGTCATGGATAATCTCTCGGTCAGTTTCTAGGCTTTACAATGATGAACGTTAGTATCGTTAGTCCGCTCTCTAGGCAAAACCTAGAGAGCGAGTTTGTTTGAACTGGGTGGAATTATTTATCCATATGTAGAACAGTACGGATAGACTCACCTTTGTGCATCAGTTCGAATGCTTCATTTACGTCTTGTAGACCCATGGTGTGAGTGATGAACTCTTGCAAACCAAATTCACCCGCCATGTAACGCTCAACGATTTCTGGTAGCTCAGAGCGACCTTTAACACCGCCAAATGCGCTACCACGCCATACGCGACCAGTAACAAGTTGGAATGGACGAGTAGAGATCTCTTGACCTGCACCAGCAACACCGATGATTACTGATTCGCCCCAACCTTTGTGACAGCACTCTAGTGCTTGACGCATCACGTTAACGTTACCGATACATTCAAATGAGTATTCCACACCACCGTCAGTCATCTCAACGATCACGTCTTGGATTGGTTTATCGAATTTCATTGGGTTGATGCAGTCAGTTGCGCCAAGCTGTTTTGCTAGCTCAAATTTGCTTTCGTTGATGTCAACACCGATGATGCGGTTTGCACCAGCCATGCGAGCACCGATGATTGCAGATAGACCGATACCGCCTAAGCCGAATACCGCAACGTTGTCGCCTTTTTCTACTTTAGCTGTGTTTAGTACCGCACCCATACCTGTGGTTACGCCACAACCTAGTAGACAAACTTCTTCAAGTGGTGCTTCTTTGTTTACTTTCGCCAATGAAATTTCTGGCAGTACTGTGTACTCAGAGAAAGTTGAACAACCCATGTAGTGGAAGATAGTTTCGCCGTTGATTGAGAAGCGGCTAGTACCGTCAGGCATTAGACCTTTACCTTGCGTTTCACGAACGGCTTGGCATAGGTTAGTTTTACCCGATTTACAGAACTTACATTCGCCACATTCAGCGGTGTAAAGAGGGATAACGTGGTCGCCAACTTCAACGCTCGTTACACCTTCACCAACCATTTCAACGATACCGCCACCTTCGTGACCAAGAATTGAAGGGAAGATACCTTCTGGATCGTCACCTGAAAGCGTGAATGCGTCAGTGTGACATACGCCAGTTGCTACGATGCGAACTAATACTTCGCCTGCTTTTGGAAGTTGAACATCCACTTCTTCCATTTTTAATGGTTCGCCAGCTGCCCAAGCAACCATAGCTTTTGATTTGATGTGAGTTTGACCTGGTTTGATTTCAAGCGCCATTGCATTTTCCTTCTAGTGTTGCCCGTGTTTAACACCGGCATCGAATAATCTATTAAAGGTAGTTGAGGTTAAGCAGTATTGCTGCCTCATCAAGATGGTGCTTATTTTATGTATTTCATTTCAAATGATAATCGGGCTATTATGTAAATGATTTTTACGTACATGTAATAATGAGAGTTTAATATGGCGAGTTGGGAAGGAGTCAGTGAGTTTGTTGCGGTGGCAGAAACGTTTAGTTTTACCGGAGCAGCAAAAAAACTGAATACCTCAGTGGCGCAAATCAGTCGCCGAGTCTCTGCATTGGAAGAGCGTTTAGCGGTTAAGCTACTTAATCGAACCACACGTAAAGTCACCTTGACGGAAGCGGGTATGGTGTACTTTGAGCAATGTAAGCTTTTAGTGGAAGGCTTGGAGCTCGCAGAGCTCGCGGTGACTGACTTACAAGCAGTGCCGAAAGGTAAGATTAAAATTACAGCTCCAGTCACTTATGGCGAAATGCATGTTGCCCCTTTGCTGAATGAATTTTTACTGAGTTATCCGCAAATTGATTTGGAATTGGATCTATCCAACCAAACCGTGGACTTAATTGAAGCTGGGTTTGATGTGGCAATCCGCCTTGGTCGTCTGCGTGATTCGACGCTAGTGGCGAAAAGGCTGGCTTCACGCCAACTGTATGTTTGTGCCAGTCCTGAATACATTGAAAAGTATGGCGCGCCCCATAGCCTATCAGAATTGGTTCATCACCAATGCTTAGTCAGCAATATGGCACATTGGCGTTTTAGACAAAACAACAGTGAAAAATCGGTTCGAGTGAGCGGTCGAATTCAGTGTAACTCCGGTTTTGCACTCATGGATGCGTCGAAGCGCGGGCTCGGTTTGATTCAGCTGCCGGACTACTATGTGCAAAGTGCCTTAGATAGTGGCGAGTTGGTTGAGGTGCTTAAGGAGTATCGTGATGAGAGGGAGGGGATTTGGGCTCTGTATCCGCAAAACCGTAACCTATCACCGAAAGTACGTTTGTTGATTGATTTCCTTGCAGAGCGTATGGCGGAATAGCATCTCGTAATGAAGAGATATGTGTTGGATGTAAAAGCCTCAAGAAGTGAGGCTTTTGGTATTCATTGCCGAGCTGTCACGCCGGCAATGAAGGGCTAATGCAAACTAAACAGCGTTAGTTAGAGATTACTGGTCGTTCTCTTGAGCATCTTGCTGCTTGATAACTTTATGACCATCTTCAGCCACGCCTTGCTTCCAGTAGCTGCTGATATAGATATAGTCGCGCTCAAGCGCTTTCTCGTTACGAAGGTACTGGCGCAGTCCACGCATTGAATCGAATTCACATGCCACCCAAGCTGAAGCTTGACCTTCAAGCCAAGGTAGAGCGCGAACTGCTTGTGATAGTTCTTCCGTTACCCAATGGACTTCAATACCTGCTGGTACTTCTAAAGGCTGGATATCTTCTTGGTTTAGCACCTGGATTACGGCATAGCCTTTTGCATCGCTAGGCAGTTGTTTTACCTTGACCGATAGCGCCGGAAGTGCGGTCATGTCGGCTGCAAGTACAAACCAATTTGCATCGTGGTTTAGGTTAGAAATCGAACCAGGACCGCGAATCTCAATGGTATCACCAAGTTGTGCGTTCATTGCCCAACGAGAGGCAAAGCCACATTGGTTATCTTCAGTAATATGGCGAACAAAATCCACTTCAATTGCATTTTCATCGACCAAAAAGCGACGAATTGTGTAGGTGCGCATCATTGGACGTTGACCCTCAGGAACACTGGATAGATCAGTGCCCCCTAGCGCATTAAATAGCAGCTTGATGTAGCCGCCTTCACAATCAGCGGGGAAGTTTGCTAGCACGTCGCCCTGTAGCACAAGGCGCTGCATGTTTGGTGTAATGATTTGGTTACTACGAACCGTAACAGCTTGAGATGGCGTTGTTTGCATTGTGGCACTCGATAAGTATTCTTCTTCTCATTTAGATTACCACCTATTTCGGCTACTACGCAGCATCTTTTAACTAATTTACATTTGTTACGTCGTTTCGATGTTGTTTACTAATAGTGCGTTACATCATCGGTAAGGTTGAAATCACCAATAGCGCAGCCATCGAATAGTTAAACAGACGAATACGTTTGGCATTAGTGAGGAAGTATTGCAACTGCTTGCCTGCAACGATCCAAAACGTGCCTGATGGAAGATTTGCCAAGGCGTAGATAAACGCGATCAGTCCAAGACCGAGCAAGCTATTGTCTGGGTTGTAAACGGTAACTGCGGTGAGCGCCATCGACCAACCTTTGGGATTGACCCATTGAAAGCTAGCGGCTTGTAAGAAGCTGAGCGGTTTGTACGTTTCATTTCCTGTTTGGGGCGGCTGACTACGTGCGATTTTATACGCTAAGTAAAACAGATAGCTCAAGCTCATGACTTTCAATACTTGGTGAATGACAGGATAGCGAGCGAAGACTTCGACTAAGCCAAATCCAACCAAAATCACCATGACTGGGAAACCAATCGTAATACCCAGCATATGTGGCAAGGTGCGATTGAAGCCGACATTCGCGCCAGAGGTCATTAGCATGAGGTTGTTCGGACCGGGGGTAAAGGTTGAGACAAAGGCAAATAAAGCCAAAGCCGTTAAATGTTCCCATTGCATAATCTTGCGGATCTCCTTGAAGTAAGTACGGGTGGCTAAGAAATAGTCTACGTAGAACTTGGCTCAATTTTGTGCTTTTATTGTGTGGATGAGGATTAAATTCACAATAAGAGGTCGAAATGGATCGATTTGACGAAAGAATATTGCAAGAGTTAAAAAAGGATGGTCGGGTTGCCAATGTCGAACTGGCAGAAAGAATAGGGCTTTCTCCCTCAGCGACTTTACGTCGTGTGCAAGATTTAGAGAAGCGTGGCGTCATTTCTGGTTATAAAGCCAAGCTGAACACGAGCGAGCTCGGGATTGGTTTTATTGCGTATGTTTCGATTGGTTTATCCAATCACAGTAAGCAAGCTCAATTGGCGTTTGAAGAGCATGTTCGCTTTGTTGATGAAGTGGTGGAATGCCATAGCATTACGGGGGCGACAGAATACTTATTGCGGGTAGAGACTCAGGATCTCATAAGCTACAAGAAATTCCACGCGGATGTTTTGGGTGAATGTGAGTTTGTAAACTCGATTGCCACCATGGTGGTGATGGCTTCGCCAAAAGATGAACGCTAACCGATTCATGTATCTGTCATGTAAATCAATAATTTATTAAACATAATCATAACAAATGTGCCACTTGAGCTTCATTTTTCTTGTTTAGGTTAATGGGTATTCAAACACAGAGCGATAAGCTCACCATCAATCGATTAGGGAAAGAAAGATGAAACACGCAGCAGTGGCGTTAGCCGTTTTCGCAGGTCTAACTTCAGGTTCAGCATTGGCAGCAAAAGTATATAGTTCAGAAGGTACTGAGCTAAAAGTAGGCGGTCGAGTAGAGTTTCGTGGTGACTTTATTGGTACCTCTAAAGGTGCAGAAATTGAAGGCTCAATGGATGACAGCACTCGTGCCCGCTTAAACCTCAAAGGTAAGTCGCAAATCAACGATTCGTTAACTGCTTTCGCAGTCTATGAAGCAGAGCAGGATACAGGGGCGAGCGAATTTGAAAATCGCTATATGTATGCTGGCGTTGAATTTGGTAGCCAAGCCGTTTCTTTTGGGCGTCAAGATATGGCGTCTGTGATCGTTTCTGACTTTACTGATATCACTGAATTCTCGGGCATTCAGCAGGTGATTGATGCATCAAGTGATAAGCAAGATAGCGTGTTTGCTTATGCATTTGAATCTGATGCACTGCTCGTGCAAGCCACTTATCAAGCAGAGAAAGAAGAAGATAGCGATGCTTATGGTATCGCTGGCGTGTACTCGTTGCCGCTGGGATTAGATCTCGGTTTAGCCTTGTCAGGTGGTGATTTAGGCAAAGGTGCTGGCAGTGAATCTCAAGCTTTATTTGGTATCGGCTACACACTAGAGAGCTTATATCTCGCAGCCACCTACTCTCAGGGTGATATCGACGATAAGGCTAGCGGTACTGATGATAAAGAATTTGTCGCAATGGAGTTTGCTGCGGAGTATCAGTTCAGCAAAGAGTTTTCTGCTGCGGCGCTTTACACTTATCAAGAAAATGAGCGTGGTGATGGTACCAAGTATGATGATACAGATGGTATCGAGTTGGTCGGCTACTACAAATTCAACAGTAATTTCCGTACTTACTTGTCTTACTACATCAATAATGTCGATGAAGCGAAGGATCCTGCTACTGGCTTAGTGACTGCCGGTGAAGATACCTTACGCTTGGGCGTACGTTACGACTTCTAGTCGCTGTCGCTTTTTACAACCTTAGCCAGAGTTATGACTCTGGCTTTTTTTTGGTTTTTATGTCTGATAAATGTTGATTTCTATTTATTTTAAATTCGGTTTATTGGTTAAATCTGGTTTTAAATCTCGCAAAAGTGCCTTCTTGATGGTTTTTATGACCAAAATCACGATCTTATGTGTCTTTATGCAATAGTATGCTGCGCGTTTTCTTGCCTAAATTGTATTTTTTGGCAGGTATTGGGAATAATTCGGGGGAAAATATGCAATTTTCGATGAAAAATCTCTCCATTCGCGCACAGGTGTTAGTGCCAGTAGTATTTACTATTGTCGCGCTATTGATTGCGCTTTGGACTACGAAAAATAATCTACAGCATGAGCAAGCTATGATGGCTGATCACACTCAGTCATTGATGTTCTATAAAGACTCGCTGGCTGATATCGATGATAGTGTTTATCCGTTGCGCATCAGTGCGGTGTATGCGATTTACGATTCATCTCGCAGAGCCACGTTTCTTAATGAGTTAAACCGTGGTTTGCAAGACGTTTATGCCGTATTGGACTCAATGGAGGCGAGAGGGACATTTCGTAGCGAAGCGGTAACCGTGCGAGATCGAATTAATAATTATGTCCAAATGACAAAACAGGCGATTGAGTTAGCTTCGCAAAAGCAACAAGGCGCTATCACTGACAGTGCTTACAATAATTTTATTGCGCAATATCGTTTGGCTGGCAATGAAATGTCTGACGCTATCAATAAACTCTCTAGCCGAGTAAATACGGTCAATACTGAGGTAATGACGAAAACAGATGCGGATATGGTTAAGGTACAAAACATTGCGATTTGGACTGTCTTGGCTGTATTAGCGCTTTCGGTCGTTGTGGCATGGTTACTGTCAGGCAAAATAGTGGCGCCAATTCAGAAACTGCAGCAAGTTATGGGTTGTGTTGCAGAGGGTGATTTGACGGTTCGTTGTGATTCTGACGGCAGTAACGAAATTGCTAAACTCAATAAAGATGTCAACCAAACGGTTGAGAGACTCGCTGCAACGACAGATCAATTAATCCGTATCAGTGAGGATGTTGCTTCGGCATCTACCGAGTTGGCTGCGGTGATGCATCAAGCTGAACAGAATTCCCATCAAGAACAAGCGGAAATTGAGCAAGTTGCCTCTGCAGTTAACGAGTTGGCGAGTACGGCAAATAACGTGAGTGATAATGCGCAAATGGCGGACAGCACGGCTAGAGAAGCTGAGCAACTCGCGCAGTCTGCGCTGTCGACGTTCAATGAAAGTAGTATGGCAAGTGAGCAAATGAGTGCCGCACTCAATGACGCTGCTGTTGTCGTCACAAGATTGAAAGAGCAGTCAGAACAGATTAACAACGTCATAGAAGTGATCAGTGGTATTTCTGAACAAACCAACTTGCTTGCACTGAATGCGGCGATAGAAGCGGCGCGCGCGGGAGAGTCTGGACGAGGTTTTGCTGTCGTTGCTGATGAGGTGCGTATGCTAGCAGCTCGTACTCAAGAGTCTACAGGTGAGATTCAAGCCATTATTGAAGAGCTACAAAAACAATCGGGACTGGCGAACGATAGCATGACGTTAAGCTTGGAGATGTTAGGAAAAAATAACGAGCTGTCTCGTTATGCGAATGATGCGTTGGTGGGGATTACCGAGGCGGTTACTCGTATTAACGATGCCAATACACAAGTTGCTACCGCAGCAGAAGAGCAGTCGCAAGTGACACAAGACATCAATCGCAACGTGGTTAATATGTCTGAATTAGTCAGTCAAAATGTGTCAGGTATTAGTCAAAGTGCTTCGGCGAGCAATGAGTTGTCGCAATTGGCTGAAAAACAGAAAGCTCAGCTGTCTTTCTTTAAGCTCTAATTTGCAGGGTTTTCCTTACCCTTAGCAAGTCGATCAGAGATATTTGGGTCGACTTGCTCATCGCTTTGATATCAATTCCTTAACTTTCTTTCGTTCTCCAATATAAGTCCATAAAAATTAGCAACTTAATAGCTAGACTTAGTGACATAATCTGTAATAAACTCCGCGCCCCCGGAATTGAGGGTGGGATAATTCCCACAGCATGGATGCACACAGATTGTTATTTTACTGAGGCTATGCATGCTTTTCTCTTTGAACAACCTATCTATTCGTAAACAGATCCTCGTCCCTGTTCTGTTTACAACTGTTGCGCTATTTACTGCTTTATGGGCAACGCAAAATGCATTACAACAAGAACAAGCTGAAATTGCCGCAAACGCAGATTCGCAGGTTTTCTATACCGACAAACTGTCGCATATCGACGACATTATCTACCCATTACGCATAAGCGCAGTTTACGCCATTTATGACTCGTCACGTCGTGACAGTTTTGTTGCTGAATTAAAGCGCGGTATGGATCTGATCGAAATGGACTTCGATATGATGAAACAGCGCGGCACATTTAACCGTGAGCTCAGTAACGTAGAGACCGCAGTGGGTCAGTATGTTGATTACTCATACCAAGCGGTCAGCTTCTTTGACCGCCGTGACCAAGGCTTAGTCTCAGAGCAAGAATACAACGCATTTATCGCTAAATACCGCAAGTCAGGCGACGTGATGGTAAAAGCAATCAACGATTTGGCGCAGCGCGTTAACGCGACGGCGAATCAAGCGATGCTTGAGAGCGAAAAAGACAATCAGAAAGTGCAAAACATCGCAATGTGGGTGGTGATTGGCGTATTTGTAATATCTCTGATGGTTGCTTGGTATTTGTCAGGACTTATCGTAACGCCAGTACAGAAGTTGCAAGATGTCATGCGTCGAGTGGCGCAAGGTGATTTATCGGTGCGCGCTGTGGAAGAGGGTGACAATGAGATTGTCGCTCTGAGTAAAGATGTAAATGCTACGGTTGAGCAGCTTTCTCACACAGTGGATCAGTTGATTCGCATTAGTGAAGAGGTCGCATCCGCGTCGACTGAGCTTGCAGCAGTGATGACTCAAGCAGAACAAAATGCCCATCAAGAGATGGCTGAGATTGAGCAAGTGGCGTCAGCAGTTAATGAGCTCTCTTGTACTGCAGACAATGTCAGTGACAACGCGCAAGTTGCCGATAGTACTGCACGTGATACAGACCAATTAGCACAAACGGCATTGGCAACGTTTGCAGAAAGCAGCGCGGCAAGTGAAAAAATGAGTTATGCGCTTAATGATGCCGCAGAAGTGGTGACTAAGCTGAAAGAGCAGTCTGAGCAAATCAACAATGTGATTGAAGTGATCAGCGGTATTTCTGAGCAAACGAACTTACTGGCATTGAATGCCGCTATTGAAGCGGCTCGCGCTGGCGAATCAGGACGTGGTTTTGCTGTTGTAGCGGATGAAGTGCGTATGCTTGCCGCTCGTACCCAAGCATCAACCGTTGAGATCCAAGGCATTATTGAAGAGCTGCAAAAACAATCGGGCGTAGCGAACGAAAGTATGCAGCTAAGCCTTGATATGTTGGATAAGAACAATGAGTTGGCACGTCATGCGAACGATATGCTGTTAGGTATTACGGATGCGGTTTCTCGTATTAATGACACCAATACACAAGTGGCGACAGCGGCAGAGCAGCAGTCCCAAGTAACGCAAGATATTAGTCGTAACGTCGTGAATATGTCTGAATTGGTGAGCCAGAATGTATCAGGTATTACCCAAAGTGCCGCTGCAAGTGGTGAGCTCTCGCAACTAGCTGAAAAGCAAAAAGCACAATTGTCGTTCTTCAAGCTATAACAGAACGCGAAAGCAATGAAATCAACAGCCGGTGAGAGTCAATCTTGCCGGCTTTTTTATTGTTTGAGTCGCGGTGAGTTATCTTGAACGGTGAAGTAGATAGTGGCAGTGGCTCAATGCGTTACGATAACATTCAGTAAATTTTGTGACTTTGATTGTTATTTTGTCAACTTCAGTTACAATGTGCGCTTGGTCGTAGAAAGGGGCATCCGTATTTGTCTCTGACCTCGAATCAAACAACCAAATTTACTAATTATTTCAATACTTTGAAATGGTTAAAACCAGCAAGTGTTGCTTGGTATGCAACACCACTGTAAGGATTAAAAATGCCTATTATTACACTTCCTGACGGCAGTCAGCGTCAATTTGACAACCCAGTTTCTACTTTAGAAGTAGCTCAATCTATCGGTCCTGGTCTTGCGAAAGCAACCATCGCGGGTCGTGTGAATGGTCAACGCGTAGATGCATGTGATCTAATCGAAGAAGATGCAAGCCTTGAAATTATCACGGTTAAAGATGAAGTAGACGGTCTAGAAATCGTTCGTCACTCTTGTGCTCACCTTCTTGGTCACGCAATTAAGCAGCTTTACCCAAATGCGAAAATGGCGATTGGTCCAACCATCGACAATGGCTTCTACTACGATATCGATTTAGAAGAATCGCTAACGCAAGAAGATCTAGAAAAGATCGAAAAGCGTATGAAAGAGCTGGCGAAAACCAAATACGAAGTTGTTAAAAAGAAAGTAAGCTGGCAGGAAGCGCGCGACACATTTGAAGCGCGTGGCGAAACTTACAAGATGGAAATCTTGGATGAGAACGTCTCTCGCGACGATCGTCCAGGTCTATACCATCACGAAGAATACATCGACATGTGTCGTGGTCCTCACGTTCCAAACATGGGCTTCTGTCAACATTTCACTCTGCTGAACGTTGCGGGCGCATACTGGCGTGGTAACAGCGACAACAAGATGCTGCAACGTATCTACGGTACTGCTTTCCACGACAAGAAGGCACTTAAAGCGCACCTTACTCGCCTAGAAGAAGCGGCTAAGCGTGACCACCGTAAAATCGGTAAGCAACTAGACCTATTCCACATGCAACAAGAAGCACCGGGCATGGTGTTCTGGCATCACAATGGTTGGTCTATCTTCCGTGATCTAGAAGTATTTGTTCGCGATAAACTAAACGAATACGGTTACCAAGAAGTGAAAGGTCCGCTAATGATGGACCGCGTTCTTTGGGAACGTTCTGGTCACTGGGACAAATACGCAGATGCGATGTTCACAACTTCTTCTGAGAACCGTGAATACGCGATCAAGCCAATGAACTGTCCAGGTCACGTACAAATCTTCAACCAAGGTTTGAAATCTTACCGTGATCTACCACTACGTATGGCAGAGTTTGGTTCTTGTCACCGTAATGAACCATCAGGCGCACTACACGGCATCATGCGTGTACGCGGCTTTACTCAGGATGACGCTCACATCTTCTGTACTGAGAGCCAAATCCAAGAGGAAGTAACCAGCTGTATTAAGATGGTTTACGATACTTACCAAACATTTGGTTTCGACAACATCGTTGTGAAACTGTCTACTCGCCCTGAGAAGCGTGTAGGTTCGGATGAAATCTGGGATCAATCTGAAGAAGCATTGAAACAGTCTCTAGAATCAATGGAAATTCCATACGAGATTCAAGAAGGCGAGGGTGCATTCTATGGTCCTAAGATCGAATTCACACTATACGACTGTCTAGATCGTGCATGGCAATGTGGTACAGTTCAGCTAGACTTCAACCTACCTGGTCGCCTTGGTGCAACTTACGTAGGTGAAAACAACGAGCGCCTAGTGCCAGTGATGATTCACCGTGCAATTCTAGGTTCTCTAGAGCGTTTCATCGGTATTCTTATCGAAGACTACGCGGGCTTCTTCCCAACTTGGTTGGCGCCAGAACAAGCAGTAATCATGAATATTACTGACAAACAGGCTGACTACGCACAAGAAGTTGCTCAAAAACTACAAAAAAGTGGAATTAGAGCTAAAGCGGACTTGAGAAATGAGAAGATTGGCTTTAAAATCCGCGAACACACTTTAAAGCGTGTACCGTACCTACTAGTTTGTGGCGACCAAGAAATGGAAGCTGGCGAAATTGCAGTACGTACTCGTAAAGGTAAGGATCTCGGTAAATTCAAAGTGGATGACTTTGTAGCATTCATCCAAGACGAGATCGCTAGCCGTAAGCTCAATCTGGAGGAATAAGCTATTAAAGGCGGAAGACGCGGCCAACAGCCGGTAAAAACAAACCCGCACCGTTTGAACGGTGAAATTCGTGGCGTTCGTGAAGTTCGTTTGACTGGCGCTGACGGTGAATCAGTTGGTGTTGTATCGATTCAAGAAGCGATCGCAGCTGCTGAAGAAGCAGGCATGGATCTGGTTGAGATCAGTCCTAACGCTGAGCCACCAGTCTGTCGCGTGATGGACTACGGCAAATTCCTCTTTGAAAAGAGCAAATCTGCGAAAGAGCAGAAGAAAAAGCAAAAGCAGGTTCAGATTAAGGAAGTTAAATTCCGTCCTGGAACTGACATTGGAGACTATCAGGTAAAACTACGCAACCTGACTGGTTTCCTAGAAGACGGCAACAAAGTGAAGGTAACAATTCGCTTCCGTGGCCGTGAGATGGCTCACCAAGACATCGGTGTTGACGTACTAAATCGCTTGAAAGCTGACACAGAAGAATTTGCTGTTGTCGAATCTTTCCCTAAGAAGATTGAAGGCCGTCAGATGATCATGGTGCTGGCCCCTAAAAAGAAGTAATTAACGGCTTTTACAAGTAAGAAAACCTAGCCGTTGACCCGAAAAGGTCTAGCGGTTGGGTTTTGTTCGCCCTAATTACTATTGTTATAAACAACTCAACAATGCGGAGTTATTCATCATGCCTAAGATGAAAACCAACAAAGGTGCTGCTAAGCGTTTCAAGAAAACTGCTGGTGGTATTAAGTACAAGCACGCTACTAAACGTCACATCCTGACTAAGCGTACTACTAAGAACAAGCGTCAGCTACGTCCAAATGCAATCCTTCCTAAGTGTGAAGTGGCTGCAGTTGCTCGTATGATGCCATACGCTTAATTCTTTTTAGTTATCAATCGTTTAGTTTAGGAGAAGCATAATGCCTCGCGTAAAACGTGGTGTACAAGCTCGTGCACGTCATAAGAAAGTTCTAAAACAAGCTAAAGGTTACTACGGTGCACGTTCACGTGTTTACCGCGTAGCTTTCCAAGCAGTTACTAAAGCTGGTCAATACGCTTACCGTGACCGTCGCAACAAGAAACGTCAATTCCGTCAACTATGGATTGCACGTATCAACGCTGCATCTCGTCAAAATGGTCTATCTTACAGCCGTTTCATCAACGGTCTTAAGAAAGCATCTATCGAGATCGACCGTAAGATTCTTGCTGACATCGCAGTATTCGACAAAGCAGCATTTGCTGTACTAGTTGAAAAAGCGAAAGCTGCTCTTTAATTAGCAGTTTAGGTTTAAGGAAAGGAGAGCTTCGGCTCTCCTTTTTTATTGGCGTAAAATCAGCTTGTGTGAGCCAGTTCGTTAACTGAATAGTGGTTCGCGAGGGAGTAGACAAAGATAAATTAATATTTCAAAAGAGTTGAGTGATATAGCATATAAATATCTATCTAAGGTGGTATACAAAAATAAATAGTTGCCCACCAAGCGCTACTTATTTTTAATAATCTCAAATCTCAAATCTCAAATCTCAAATCTCAAATCTCAAATCTCAAATCTCAAATCTCAAATCTCAAATCTCAAATCTCAAATCTCAATTCTCAATTCTCAATTCTCAATTCTCAATTCTCAATTCTCAATTCTCAAATATGCATCCAATGTCTTAATTAATTACCATGGTTATTTGTTTTCATAAACGTCGTTAATTAAAACGAACGAGTTAATCTAGAATTCAATACATCGAACTTGAGCTAATTCACATAAATAACAATTACGCAGTTAAGAGTGGTATTTACATTTTTGCAACTTGGTGATGATGGTTTTTTCGACAAAGCCAATGAAAATCGAGTGTCAATTGTTAATTAATTTAACATCTAAACTCATGGTTGTGATGGGTGTCACTAAATTTGCTCGAATTTGGTTGGTCTTTGATTTTGATTGATCAATAAATGCGCAAAATTAGTGATTTTGATCTCTTTTTTGTTTTGTTGATTAAATAATAATTAAGGCAAAGGAGAGAAGGCTATGAGAATCGGAATTGTATTAAGCGGAGGCGATGCCTCCGGGATCAACAACTTTGTCTTCCAAGTCGCAAGGCTTTCTAAGGCAGATATCGTGATATACAACGGCGGCATACTTGGCTTGTTAAGTGGCAGTAAGAAGGAGATTGGTTTTCGTGACTTAGCGGATTACTCGATATCTTCAATGCCAATTATTTGTTCAGGGCGTACAGAGCGCCTACTCAACGACAGCGAATATGACGCGATTGCAACAAGGCTGAAAAAGGACCGAATTAGCGCGCTGATTTGTGCTGGTGGCGATGGTTCAATGCGTTTTTTACATCGCTTGAGTGAGTTTGGTGTCAACTGTTTTGGTGTCGGTATGACGGTCGATAATGACTTAGCAGACTCCGAGTTCACCATCGGTTTTTCAACGGCTTGTGAACAGGTACTAAAAGAAGTTGCTAAGTTAAGAACGACAGGTCGCGCGTTGCCAAATCGAGTATTCATGGTCGAAGTATTAGGCGCTTACTGTGGTGAGCTTACGCTTCAGTCGGCAATCAAGTCCAACGCAGACTTTGCATTAATACCTGAACATCAAATATCAACACAAGATTTAGCTGAAAGAATTCAACAGAAGTTAGCGTTACAAAATAGCGTCGTGATTCTTTGTGCTGAAAGTTATACCCACGAGTATCAGCCTGGTTTCCAAGGGGCAATTGATACAGTGTCAGCGAGCCTCGAGCCATTAATCGGTGTTCGTATTCGTAAAACAACAATGGGCTTTGGTTTGAGAAGCGGAGACCCAACAACAGAGGAAATTTATCAAGGCACTATCGCAGCGGCAGAGGTTGTACGTTGTATACATAGTGGAATGGCGAACAAAGTAATCATCATTAATTCAAGCAATAAACCTATACCAGTGGACCTAGGTGCAATGACGAATCGTGTTGTCGACAAAGAAGGTCACTATTTTAAATTAGCCCAACAACTTGGCATTGTTTAGATCTTAGGAATTATTGCATTAACACAAGGAGAATTAGCATGGCTTACAATATTTGGTGTGTTTGTGGCTGTGGTTTAGGCTCGAGTTTCGCATTAGAAATGACAGCGAAACCGATATTAGAAAAATTAGGTTTAGATTTTAAATTAGATCATACAACAGTATCTGAAGTATTGGCTCTTAAACCAGATGCAATTATTACTTCATCTACATTTTCTGACGCAATAAAAGCAAGTGCATCACCAGAAGATGCAGAAAAAATTATTACAATAAACAAATTTACCGATAGCGTAGAAATGGAAGAAAAACTTTCCAGTTTCTTCAATAAATAGCACTAATTAAATTCCTGAAAGATAACCACCTAATAAACTCCCCCTTTATTAGGTAGGTTTTCTGCACCCTGAAAATAAAAAGCAAACTATTTGCATGGAGCATATCATGAACGCTTTTTTTGAATTTATCGTGAAAGACTTATTAGGTCAAGCATCTATATTGATAGCATTTATTGCTATGCTGGGTTTGATTCTACAAAAAAAAGGTTTTGGCAAAATATTTGAAGGTACCTTTAAAACCATGCTTGGCTTCTTGGTCATGATGGCGGGTATCAACATTATTGTTGAGACACTCACATTCCTAAACAACATCTTTACCCATGGTTTTGGTATGACAGGTTACATCACGGATGTAGCAGCGATTGCTGGGTTAGCAAACCAACAATTGGGTACCGAAGTGGCGTTAACGCTTATTGTTATTTTCGCGACGAATATCATTATCGCGCGCTTCACTCCGTGGAAGTACATCTTCTTAACCGGGCAAGCGTTATTATGGATGAGTACCATCGGTGCAGTCATCGGTTATAAAGCAGGTTTGACAGGCATGACATTGGTCATGACCGGCGGTATCTTCGGCGGCATCATGGCGGTCGCAATGCCGGCCATCGCACAACCAGTCGTACGCCGTATCACAGGTAACGACAACATTGCGCTAGGTCACTTCTGTACGATTGGTTATATGGTTCAAGCTGCTGTCGCTAAAGTGGTTGGCAAAGGCTCGAGATCGACAGAAGACATTGAGCTACCAAAGAGTTTTTCTTTCCTAAACGATACCTACTTATCAATGGCTGTGGTCATGATCCCAATGTATTTGATTCCAGCGATTGCTGCGGGTCCACAATATATTGGCGAGTTTTCTAATGGCATGAATTACCTGATGTATGCCTTTATGCAGGCAATGGTATTTGTTGCTGGTGTATTCGTCCTTTACTCCGGTGTTCGCTTATTGCTACAAGAGTTGGTACCAGCATTCCAAGGTATTGCAATGCGTCTAGTGCCAAATGCGAAACCAGCACTTGATTGCCCAGTACTATTCCCATATGCACCAAACGCGGTAATCCTAGGTTTCCTATCAACCACCGTTGGTACAGTGATTGGTATGTTGGTATTCCCTATGTTTGGTCTGGCTATGATTCTGCCGGGTCTACTGACTAACTTCTTCGCTGGTGGTACGGCTGGTATCTTCGGTAACGCGATGGGCGGTCGTCGCGGCGCCATCATCGGTGGTGTGGTGCATGGTCTATTTATCACATTCCTACCGGCTATCTTAATTCCGTTGTTAGAAACTTACGGCTTCGTTGGCGTGACGTTTAGTGACTCGGACGTAATTTCTACAGGTCTATTACTTGGTAATGCATTTAACGGCAACTGGGGCTTTGTTATCACCTTCATCGTGTTTGTTGTTGCGGTAACTTGGTTCGTAAATAAATCACTGGCTAACAAAGAAGAACAGAAGGAGCTACACAATGAAACTGCTTAACTTTAAACAACTTATGCCAATCGCTGAAGAGCGCGGTTTCAATGCGGTAGGTTCGTTCAATGTTCATTGCTTAGAGATGCTACCAGGCTATTTTGAAGCCGCTATGGATACCAACTCGCCACTAATGCTGCAGATTTCGACTGGCACCGCAGAGTATCTTGGCTATGAGTTGTTGGTTGGTTCGGTTAAAGCGTTAGCCGAAGCACATCAAGTGCCAACTTGTTTGCACTTAGATCACTGCTCAAATATCGAAGATATTAAAACCGCTATCGATAAAGGGTTTAGCAGTGTGATGTACGATGGTTCACATTTGCCTTTAGAAGAGAATATTGCCAATACCAACTTGGTCATTGAGTATGCCCGAGCACGTGATGTGACTGTTGAAGCTGAATTGGGAGCCATTGGTGGGGCTGAAGATGGTAAACAGATTGATGATGAAGACATCGCGTTTACCAAAGTTGAAGATGCGGTCGCGTTTATAGAGCAGGCACCAGTCGATATGTTGGCAGTGAGCATCGGTACAGTTCACGGTTCCTATACAGCCAAAACTAACATTCAGCATGACTTGTTAGAGCAGTTGGCTCAGGCAACACATATTCCTTTAGTACTGCATGGTGGTACAGGCGTGAGTGATGAAGATATGCGCTTTGTCGTTCGTCATGGCATGGATAAGGTAAATGTCGGTACTGAGATGAATGTGCAGTGGGTAAAAAATTGTCAGGATTCTTTTGCTAGCGGCAAGGTCAATGACTCTGTGCGTAAATTCTTTATTCCAGCAAGAAAAGCGGTACGAGAAGTGATCGCAGAGAAAATCCGTTTATTCCAGTAACAGTATTTGCCCCGTTCCGGCGGGGCTATTTTGAGGTGTCTATGGGACTGTTTTCAAACTTATTTGGTCGTCAGGAAAAAGCGCCAATTGATGAGTCGCAAGCTCAATCGTTGCAACAAGAGATACGGGTTCTCGAAAGTCATTTAGAGAGTGAGCCTGCCAATGTTGAAGTGCAACAGGCATTAATTGCCAAATATAGCCAAGCCAGTTCTGTTTATTCGCAAGCGCCTTCATTCCGAGGGCAAGTTAATGATGTTTTTACTCGTCTAAATGAGCTGAGAAACATGGCTCGTAGCAATTTTTAACCGCGATAGGAGTGCCGCCAATGTTAAAACAACTGCTCGTTGAAACTGACGCCATTCAGTTGCAGGTGGAGACCAATGATTGGAAAGAAGCGTTAGCCATTGCCGCTAAGCCGCTTTTGCAACATAAAGTGATTGAGCCTGAGTATTTAGAGGCAATAACCAATACCACCCAAGAGTCGGGACCGTACTACGTATTTGAAGATGAGATGTTCGCTTTGCCTCACGCCAGACCAGAGCAAGGCGTAAATAAAATGGGTTTTAGCTTAGTGACGTTGAAACACCCAATATCAATCAACTCCAGCCCGGAAGTGGACATGATTATTATGTTGTCGGCGGTCGATAGTCGCAGTCACATAGAGCAAGGTCTAAGACCGATTTTCGAAATGCTATCTAATGATGATGCCAGAAGTAAGATCCGCATGGCAACCACAAGGGAAGAGGTGTTAAGCGTATTATGAAAAGAGTCATTATAGTTAACGGCGTGCCGGCTTCCGGTAAAAGTACCACAGCAAAAGCGATCGCAAATGAATTTGGTTTCCCTTATCTCTCTATCGATACGATTAAAGAGCCATTTATGGATATTCATGGTGATATAGATCGAGCATTCAATCGTGAAATGGGTAAAGCTGCTTATCAAGTGATTTGGGATACCGTCTCCAGTGCGCCGCATCAGTGCACTTATGTGATTGATGCTTGGTTTGGTTTTCAACCTAAGGCACTACTTGAGGATTATCTAACCTCCGCGGGAGTGACTGAAGTACTGGAGATCTGGAATCAAGTATCACCAGAATTGGTGGTAGAACGTTACCGACAGCGTCTACCCGACCGTAAACCTGGGCATCCTGGTGAAGAATATATTCCTGAGTTATATGCACTAGCTGAACGAGCGCAAGCTATGGCTATTAGCCAAGTAATCACAGTGGATCATGCTAAACCAATCGACCTAAATGTGTTAAAACAGCAAGTCAAAACCCATCTTTGGGGACGAGAAGTCGCTTGATCAACTGTATTTATGATTCTGCATGCTCTCTTTTCAACCAATTATGGTTGGGAAGAGAGTTTTTATAGTCATTCGGATAAAGTTTCTAGTAAGAACCTTTATTTGGTTGTTATGACTGATTTTTCTGATAATACATAGTTACTTTATCTGTGTTTTTTGAAATGTTCATCACAATAGAATGAAATGACTAGGTGTTCCACTATGATAACATCGAGATGGATCACATTAGATCGAGTTTGTCTTCACTAGTATGCGCATGATTTGTTTACAACCAGATGAATACAAATAATGAAAAAACACATCTTATCGAACGCTATTTTGCTCTCTCTTGCCTTTCCTACCTTGGCCGCTGATGGCGATATCCATCAAGTAACGATTTTAGGCACTTCTGATCTGCATGGTCATTTTATGGCTTGGGATTACGCGGCAGATAAACTCAATATGCGTGGTAGTTTGAGCCAGATTGCCACCAAAGTGGCGGAGATCCGCGAAGAACAGTCGAATACTATCCTTGTTGATGCGGGTGATACCATTCAAGGTAACTTTGTCGAAACCTTTAAAGATGAGCCTGTCGATCCGATGATGTTGGGTTTTAACCACATGAATTACGACGTCTGGGTATTAGGCAATCACGAGTTTGATTTCGGGCTAAACGTATTAGATCGTTCGCTAAGCCAATTCAAAGGTCAATCATTGGGCGGCAACATTAAACGTCCTGACGGCAACCCATTCCTGCCGGGTTACACCATTATTGAGCGTGATGGGATCAAAATCGGTGTGATTGGTATGGATACGCCAATGACACAAGTGTTTGCTGAAGGTACTAACCGCCTAGAAGGGGTGACATTTACCAACCCAACGTTAGAAGTTAAGAAGGTTATTGAGCAAATTGATGACAAGGTAGATGCGATTGTATTGGTCGCGCATATGGGCTTGGATAACGAGAACGATATCGCCAATACGGGCGTGACTGATATTGCGAATGCCAACCCAGAGCTTGATGCAATTGTGGCGGGTCATATGCATACTCGCATTGATAAAGCCGTCGTCAATGGTGTGATTATCACTGAGCCTGATAAATACGGTCGTGCTCTTTCTCGAATTGATCTGCAATTTGAAGAGCGTGATGGTAAGTTCAATTTAGTTAATAAAGACAGCTACACCTATAAAATTAACGGTGTCGATTCTGATAAGCAGATGGATGCGTTATATCAACCGTATCACAAGCGTTTACGTGAGATGGCTAACCGCGCCGTTGCAGAGCTGAAAGGAGTTGATTTAGTTCCAGAGAATGAAATTCGCGGTATTCCACAAGTTCATATCCAAGATACGGGTATCAGCGCGCTATTCCAAGAAGCAAGTTTCTTCTACGCGCCGAAAGCGAATGTGATTGCGCTACAAATCGACAACGATAATGCCGAGTTGGATGTCGGACCGATTAAAGCGAAGGATATTGCTTACAACTACCAGTATGCGGGTGGTGAGATCACCGTTTATCAGATGACAGGTAAAGAACTAAAAACGTATATGGAGTGGTCAGCAGGCTACTTTAACTCGGTGGTTCCGGGCGATGTGACCTATAGTTTCGATCCAATTCGCCGAGCGTCTAAGTACTCGACCAACGATTTCTTTGCCGGTGTAACTTACACCATCGATTTGACTCAACCTAAAGGTCAACGTATTACTGAACTAAAGTTTGCTGATGGTGAAGCGATTACCAATGATACAGAAATTCGTCTAGGTATGAATAGCTACCGTATGGGGCATTTGACTAAGAAAGGCGGTGTATTAGAAAACCGTCAATTCCCAGTGCTATTCGATACTGAAGCAGAGTACGGCGAAGAAGCGGGTACGATTCGCAACCTAACCATTAAGTACCTTAGCGAAGAGAAAGATGGCGTTTACCAAGGCAAACCTATGCAGCGTTGGCACCTGAGCGGGTTAGATAATCAATATGCTGAGCAACGTGAAGTGGTGAAAGCATTGATTAACGCTGGTGAAATAGATGTTCCAATGAGTGAAGATGGTCGATACACCAATATTGCTTCGATCAACGTTAAAACATTGATGTTTGACAATGACCAAGCCGCACAACAAGCGATTGCTGAGCGAAAAGCCAACTTGAAGCAAGCGTCAAACGCAGACAAAATTAATCTGCAGCGCGAGATTAAGCTGATTGAAGCATTGAACTAATCAACAGTCGAAATCCTCGCCATACCAAGCCTAGCAATACGCTAGGCTTTTTTCGTTCTAGCTTGAGTTTAAATAGGTAACTGGGGTAGCACTTGGTATGATAGCGGGAAATCTAAATATCAATCACGAAGGAAGCTTAGCTTCATGAATAACCAACCAAACAACCCCCTGCATGGTCTTTCACTAGAAAAGATCTTAACTCGTCTCGTTGAACATTATGGCTGGGCAGGGCTTTATGATGAGGTGCGAGTGAACTGCTTCAGTAAAGATCCATCAATTAAGTCATCACTAAAATTCTTGCGTAAGACTCAATGGGCTCGCGATAAAGTTGAAGCGCTGTATATCAATACTTTTTCTTAACTCAAGGTTATAAACCAATAGGTTTAAAGATAGGGATACACATTGCAACAATCCATAGTACACATTGCGCTGGTTGTGAAAGATTACGACGAAGCCATCGATTTTTATGTTAGTAAGCTCAATTTTGAATTGGTTGAGGACACTTATCAGCCTGAACAAGATAAGCGTTGGGTTGTGGTGTCGCCGCCGGGATCGAATGGAGTGACTTTACTGCTCGCTAGAGCTTCAAAGCCTGAGCAGTTGGACTATATAGGCAACCAAGCGGGTGGGCGGGTATTTCTGTTCCTTAATACTGATGATTTTTGGCGAGACTACCATCGGATGCAGTCGCTTGGAATTCAGTTTGTTAGGGAACCGAAAGAAGCAGAGTACGGTACTGTCGCGGTATTTAAAGATCTCTACGGTAACTTGTGGGATTTATTACAATTAAATCCGGATCATCCGATTGCTAAACGACACGGCAGTTAGTTTTAGTCGGGATATTGGCGAAGAACATATCCGAATAGTAAAACAAGGAGAGAGTTATGATTAATCGTTTCGATCATATCGTATTGACGGTTGCGGATATTGAACGCGCAGTGGATTTTTATCATAGAGTGCTACAGATGGAGCCTGTCACTTTTGCTAATGGTCGCAGAGCGGTCAGGTTTGGTCAGCAGAAGATTAATTTTCAATTGTTAGGTCAAGAACCAAGGAATCAAGCTAAGGTTGGCTCGGGTGATTTGTGTTTGATTACTAATTGGTCGCTAGAGCAGGTCACTGAACATTTAACCGCTCAAAATGTTGAAATCATCGAAGGGCCGGTGACGAAATCGGGAGCATTAGGCGCGATAACGTCCGTCTATTTTTTAGACCCTGACCAAAATTTAGTGGAGGTCAGTGTGTATCCTGAGTGTTAAGGTTGAGCTTAGCGCTAGAGAGTTCAGCGCGTTTCAATGCGCTGAACTAATACCCATCTATTTAACTGAGATACTGAGCTATTTAGCGACTTTGTAAGTCGCGACAAAACCCTTCACAGCAGATTCAACAGTAAGCTTTAGCTGATCACAACTTGGTGGTGTTTGGTGCGCTAGTAATTGTGGCCAAAACACGACGGCTTTAATGCTGCCAATATACTGTTCTACGGCTAATGGAATGTTACTCACCTCTAGGTAGTTTGCCTCAATACCTTGACGAACCCATTCGTGTAGACCGTAACAATCTTCAATGGTCTCAAATTTGCTCATAAGCATACTCGATGCTTTTGGACAGCGGATGCACTCAGCCATCACCATGCGCGCGGTCATCTGAAAATCTTCAGTATTGATATAGCACAGCTGTTTTAGGGTTAATTCTGTTAGCTGCTGCTCAATTGACACTGAAGGTTCAAATTTTGCCGTCGTTTGGTCATCAAATCGACATATCATCTTATCTACAATGACTTCAAACAGGGCATCTTTGTTTGGGTAGTACTTGTAAAGCGTGCGTTTAGATACACCAGCTTGCTTTGAGATACCTTCCATACTTGCTTGCTCAAAGCCTTTTTGAGAAAAAACCTGAATGGCAGAATTGATGATATCTTCTTGTTTTAAATCGCTAATTTTAACCATGACTCAGCTTCACTATGAATAAAAGTAAACGATGGTGTTTACTTTTAATTAATTAGTTTCTAAAGTATACACCATCGTTTACTTTTTAAGATAGTGAATAGGTCATAAAAATGGGCAAGCTTACTAACTCGGTAGTTTTTAATTTGGTTGAGAAAATGAATCCGTTTCGTCATTCGACAGCGGTGTTGAACAGTGAAAGGGTACGCCAGCAGCGTATTGCACAATCTCCTCAATTTC